>NZ_VLKF01000001.1:3910247-4211035 GCF_007994135.1 Modestobacter roseus | reverse complement strand
GTGCTGCCCTGGTACGTGACGGTGCTGCTGTCCGCGGCCTTCGCCGCGGTCGGTCACGAGGTCGAGCACGACCTGATCCACGCCCTGTACTTCCGCCGCCGCAAGGCCGTGCGGTACGCGCTGCTCTTCGGCGTCTGGGCGATCCGCCCGTACACGATCAACCCGGTCTACCGGATCCGCCTGCACCTGCGGCACCACGCGTACTCCGGGCTCCCCGACGACATCGAGGAGGTGTCGATCACCAACGGCAAGCCGTGGGGCCTGGTCCGGCTGTACAGCCTGCTCGACCCCTACGTGCCGGCGCTGATCCGGATCGTCACGACCCGGCCCGCCGACGCCGAGGACGCGCTGTGGCGGCGCACCATCCTCAAGGCCAGCATCGGGCTGACCCCGGTGGCGATCACCATCTGGTACGGCTTCCTCGCCCTGCACGTGGCCGCCTGGGCCGGCGCCGCCGTCCCGGCCGGGCTGCTGCACACCCTCACCGTGCTCACCGTCGTCTGGGTGGGCCCGAACGTGTGGCGCGGCTTCTGCCTGCACTTCATCAGCAGCAACATGCACTACCAGGGCGACGTCGAGCAGGGGAACGTCCTGCAGCAGACGCAGGTGTTCAACAAGTGGTACCTGGTGCCGTTCCAGGTCTTCTGCCTGAACTTCGGCAGCACCCACCCGATCCACCACTTCTACGTGGCCGACCCCTTCTACGTGCGGCAGCTGATGGAGCGCGACATCCACCCGGTGCTGGCCGCCAACGGCGTCCGGTTCAACGACATGGGCACCTTCGCCCGGGCCAACCGCTACCAGCAGGCCTGACCACCGATCGACCGCCCGGTCCGGCGGCGCGCGGACGCCACGCCCGACGTCCGCGCGTCGCCGCTCGAGCCCCCCACGGGCCCGCTCCGGACAGGTACCTTGGCCTGCGATGTCCGAGTCTGCGAACCCACGTCTGGGCGCCCTGGTCAAGCTCGCGGCGACCGTCGTCGTCGCCGGTGCCCTGGTCGCCGCCATGCTCCTGCCCTGGGTCGGCGGGCCCGGTCTGGTCGCCCGCAACTCGGCGAGCCTGCTCGACGCGCTGCCGGTCGAGCTCACCGACAAGACGCCCAACGGCAACACGACGGTGCTGGCCGCCGACGGCCAGGTGATCACCGAGTTCTACGAGAACAACCGGACGCCGGTGGCCCCGGACCAGATCTCCGACGTGATGAAGCAGGCGATCGTCGACATCGAGGACTCGCGCTTCTACGAGCACCGCGGACTCGACGTGGAGGGCACCACCCGTGCGCTGATGAAGAACCTCGCCGCCGGTGAGGTGCTCGAGGGCGGGTCCACGCTCACCCAGCAGCTGGTGAAGCAGACGCTGGTGGAGACGGCGGAGACCCAGGAGGAGCGGGACGCCGCGCTCGACGAGACGGTGGGCCGCAAGCTGCGCGAGGCGCGGCTGGCCCTCGCCCTGGAGGAGGAGTACTCCAAGGACGAGATCCTCACCCGCTACCTGAACATCGCCTACTTCGGGCGCGGGGCGTACGGCATCCAGGCCGCGGCGCAGGAGTACTTCAGCATGAACGCCGTCGACCTGCAGCTGCCGCAGGCCGCCGTGCTCGCCGGCCTGGTGCAGACCCCGCGGAACAACCCGGTCGACTACCCCGAGCTCGCCCAGCAGCGCCGCGACCAGGTGCTCGCCCGGATGCACCAGCTCGGCCACATCACCGACCAGGAGCTGGCCGACGTCACGGCCTCGCCGATCCCGGTCGTCCAGGGCGGCAACCCGCCCAACGGCTGTGCCAACGCGACCATCGGCGGCTTCTTCTGCGACTACCTGTACACCTACCTGACCGGCACGCTCGGGCTGTCCCCGACCGAGATCAACAACGGCGGGTGGACCATCCAGACCACCCTGCGGCCGGACATGCAGGCCGCAGGCGACCAGGCCGTGCTCAACAGCGTGCCGATGGGCGACTCCCTCGCTGCGGTCTACACCGCCGTCGAGCCGGGCACCGGCAAGGTGCTGGCGATGAGCGCGAACCGCAAGTACGGCTGCGACCGCACCGCCGACGCCGCCTGCGAGTCGGTGAACCTCAACGTCGTGGCCAGCAAGGGCTCCGGCTCGACCTACAAGGTGTTCACCGCCGCCGCCGCGCTCGACGCGGGCTACGGCATCAACTACCGGCTCACCACCAGTGACCCGTACTACTCCCGGGTCTTCAAGAAGAACGGCGGCACCACCCGCGGCGAGCCCTACGGCCCGATCCAGAACGTCGGGACGCTGCCGACCAACCTGACCATGCACGACGCGCTGGCCCGCTCCTCGAACACGTACTTCATCGCGATGGAGGACACCCTCGGGAGCATCCGCGGCCCGGCGAGCATGGCGCAGCGCATGGGCCTGCGCTCCCTCGACGACAAGGTCGACGACATCATCGAGGGGGAGATGGCGTCGTTCACCCTCGGCCCGTTCGAGACCAGCCCGCTCTACCTGGCCAGCGCCTACTCCACGCTCGCCGCAGAGGGCACCCAGTGCGACCCGACGCCGGTCGTGGCGATCCTCGACCGCAACGGCGAGCCGGTGACCGACGACGAGGGCCGGCCCGTGGTCCGCGACGACAACTGCACCCCCGCGGCCATCCGCCCGGCCGTCGCCAACACCCTGGCCGACGCGCTCACCGCCGACGTGCAGAGCAACATCGGCACCGGCACCCGGGCCAACGTGCCCGGGCACGACATCGCGGGCAAGACCGGCACCTCGCAGGACCGCGACTCGGTCGCGTTCGTCGGCTTCCTGCCCGAGTACACGGCCAGCGTCATGATCTTCAACCCCAAGGAGAAGCAGGACGCCGGCAGCTACGGCGGTGGGCGCCCGGCGCAGATCTGGCACGACGCGATGGAGCCGATCCTCGCCCAGGGCCCCACCCGCGAGTTCCCGCCGGCCGACCCGGCGGTCGCCGCCGGGACCAAGGGCGCCGGCATGGTCCCCGCCCCGCCGCGGCCGCAGCGGACCGAGTCACGTGACGACTCCGACGACCGCGGGCGGCCTCCGTCGTCCTCCAGCAGCCAGCCTCCGTCGTCGCCCTCCGCGCCGTCGCAGCCGGCACCTCCGCCGGAGACGCCGGCGGCCCCGCCGGCGGAGACCGGCGGAGCACCCACGGACTGAACGACCGGCGGGGCCGGGCCTGCGGGCCCGGCCCCGCCGTCATGGGCGGGACGGGGCCGATGGCTCAGCCCAGCTGGCGGCGCACCTCGGCGGCCACCCGGCCGCCCTCGGCCCGCCCGGCGACCTCCTGGTTCGCGGCGCCCATCACCTTCCCCATGTCCTTCATGCCGGAGGCGCCGGTGCGGGTGATCACGTCGGCCACCAGCGCGGTCAGGTCCGCGTCGCCCAGCTGGGCGGGCAGGTAGGTGGCGACGACGCCCTCCTCGGCCCGCTCGCGCTCGGCCTGCTCGGTCCGGCCGGCACCGGCGAACGCCTCGGCCGCCTCGCGGCGCTTCTTCGCCTCCCGGCGCAGGACCGCCAGCACCTCGTCGTCGGACAGCTCCCGGGCCTCCTTGCCCGACACCTCCTCCGCGGAGACGGCGGCCAGCACCATCCGCAGCGTCGCGGTGCGCAGCTCGTCGCGGCCCTTCATCGCGGTGGTCAGGTCGGTGCGCAGTCGTTCCTTCAGCTCAGCCACGCCACCGAGCCTGCCACCCGCGGCGCCACCACGGCGACGCAGTTCCCGGCGGCCCCCTAATCTCGCCCCATGCGCGCCGCCACCGCCGTCCCCACCGCCGTGCTCGCCACCGGCGCGGCCACCGTCGCCTACGCGGGCCTGGTCGAGCGCACCCGGTGGACGCTGCGCCGCTTCGACGTGCCGGCGCTGGCCCCGGGGTCCGCGCCGCTGCGCGTGCTCCAGCTGTCCGACCTGCACATGACCGCCGGTCAGCGCGGCAAGCAGGAGTGGGTCGCCGGGCTGGCCGCGCTGCAGCCGGACCTGGTCGTGAACACCGGCGACAACCTGGCCGGGATGGACGCCGTCCCCGGCACGCTGCGCGCGATGGAGCCGCTGCTGGACCTGCCCGGCGTCTTCGTGCTGGCCAGCAACGACTACTACGCCCCGCGCCCGAAGAACCCGCTGAAGTACTTCCGGACCGAGCACAAGCGGGTGCACGGTGACGAGCTGCCCTGGCGCGACCTGCGCGACGGGATGACCGCGCGCGGGTGGCTCGACCTCACCAACGCCGCCGGCGAGCTCACCGTGGCCGGCCGCCGGATCGTGTTCGCCGGGGTGGACGACTCCCACCTGAAGCGCGACCGGTACGACGCGGTGGCCGGGCCGGCCGACCGGGACGCCGACCTGCGGCTCGGGCTGAGCCACTCCCCCGAGCCGCGGGTGCTCGACCGGTTCGCCGCCGACGGCTACGACCTGCTGCTCTGCGGGCACACCCACGGCGGTCAGCTGCGGGTGCCGTTCTACGGTGCTCTGGTCACCAACTGCGGCATCGACCGGGCGCGCGTGCGCTGGCTGCACCGCTGGGCCGAGCCGACCCCGGCGCACCCGGCCGGCACCTGGCTGCACGTCTCCGCCGGCCTGGGCACGAGCCCGTACGCCCCGGTCCGCTTCGCCTGCCCGCCCGAGGCCACGCTGCTCACCCTCACCGCCCGGACCCGCTGACGGCGGCCGCGCAGCGTCGAGTACAGTTCTCGACGCACCTCGGGGTGTGGCGCAGCTTGGTAGCGCGCGTCGTTCGGGACGACGAGGCCGCAGGTTCAAATCCTGTCACCCCGACCAGCCACTCAGGGACCGCCGACGGCGGTCCCTGAGTGCGTTCCGGGTCGGTGACACGGCACACCGTTTCCCGACCGGTTGCACAGGGCACCCACGTCCGGGTGACCGAATGGCTGCTCCTGCTGGCAGCCGTGCTGCTGACCGCGCTCACCGGGTTCTTCGTCGCGGCGGAGTTCTCCCTCACCACCGTCGACCGGGGCAAGGCCGCCGAGGCCGCCGAGGCCGGCACCCCGGGCGCCGCCGGCGTCGTCACGGCGCTGCGCGGGCTGTCCACCCAGCTGTCCGCGGCCCAGCTGGGCATCACGCTGACCACGCTGATCGTCGGGTTCCTCGCCGAGCCGGCGCTGGGCGGCCTGCTGGAGCCGGTGCTCGAGGCCGCCGGGCTGCCGGAGAGCACCACGACGCCGATCTCGATCGTGCTGGCCATCTTCCTGGCCACGTTCCTGCAGATGATCATCGGCGAGCTGGGCCCGAAGAACCTGGCGATCGCCCGCCCGCTGCCCACCGCGTCGGTCGTCGCCCCGGGGATGCGGCTGTTCACCACGGTGGCCGGTCCGGTCGTGCGCACCCTCCAGGGGCTGGCGAACGTGATCGTCCGCCGGCTGGGGTTCGAGCCGCGGGAGGAGCTCGACGACACCCGTGACGCCCAGGGGCTGGCCTCGGTCGCGCGGCGCTCCGCCGAGGAGGGCGACCTCTCCCCCGTCGCCGCCCGTCTGCTGGCCCGCTCCCTGGGGCTGCGCGAGAAGTTCGCCACCGACGTGATGACCCCGCGCACCCGGCTGTGGACGCTGAGCTCGGCGGCGACCGCGGCCGACGTCATCGACGCCGCCGTCCGCTCGGGTAACTCCCGCTTCCCGGTCTACGGCGCCGACCTCGACGAGGTCACCGGCGTGGTGCACGTCAAGCATGCCGTCGCCGTCCCCGCCGACGAGCGGCTCGAGCGCACCGCCGGGGAGCTGGCCGAGCCGGTGCTCGCCGTCCCGTCGTCGCTGCGCCTGGACCCGCTGCTGGACCTGCTGCGCGACCAGGGGCTGCAGCTGGCCCTGGTGGTCGACGAGTGGGGCGCCACCCACGGCATCGTCACCCTGGAGGACATCGTCGAGGAGCTGGTCGGGGAGATCACCGACGAGACCGACCGGCCGCTGCGCCAGCTGCGCCGCGAGGCGGACGACTGGCTGGTCTCCGGCCTGCTGCGCCCCGACGAGCTGCGGGAGCGCACCGGCATCGCCGTGCCCGAGGGCCGCTACGAGACCGTGGCCGGGTTCGTCGTCGAGCGGCTGGCCCATCTGCCCGAGGAGGGCGAGTCGGTGGAGATCGAGGGCTGGCGGCTCACCGTCGAGACGGTGGAGGGGCGACGCGTCGCCCGGCTGCGGGCCTCGCCCGCGCCGGTCCCGGACGACGGCTCCCCTGATGCCGACGTCGCACTGCCGGCCGGCGCCACCGCCGTCCGCCCCGAGCGAGAGGTGGCGCAGGCGTGAGCGACGGTCTGGCCCTGCTCGTCCTCGTCGTCCTGCTGCTGGGCAACGCCTTCTTCGTCGCCGCCGAGTTCGCCCTGGTCTCCGCCCGCGCCGACCAGATCGAGCCACGCGCGGAGGCCGGCTCGGTGCGGGCGCAGAAGACCCTGACCGCGATGCGCAACGTCAGCCAGATGATGGCCGGCGCCCAGCTCGGCATCACGCTGTGCTCGCTGGGCCTCGGCGCCGTCGGCGAGCCCGCCGTCGCGCACCTCATCGAGGCCCCGCTCGAGGCCGCCGGGGTGCCGGAGGCGCTGCTGCACCCGATCGCGCTGGTCATCGCGCTGTCCCTGGTCACCGTGCTGCACATGGTGCTGGGCGAGATGGTGCCCAAGAACATCACCATCGCCGGGCCGGACCGGGCGGCGATCGCCCTCGGGCCGCCGCTGGCCCTGCTGGTGCGGGTGCTCAAGCCCTTCATCTGGTTCTTCAACACCGTGGCCAACGGCTTCGTGCGGTTGTTCGGGGTCACCCCGACCGACGAGGTCTCGGCCAGCTTCGACGCCGGCGAGATCCGGTCGATGATCACCCAGTCCCGGCGGGAGGGCCTGCTGGGCACCGAGGTCAGCGAGCTGGCCGCCGGGGCGCTGACCTTCGAGCAGAACGACGCCCGGACGGTGCTGCTGCCGGTGGCGGACCTGGTCACCGTGCCGCGGTCGACCACCCCGCGTCAGCTGGAGGCGGTGGTGGCCGAGCACGGCTTCTCCCGCTACCCGATGAGCCGGCCCGACGGCGCGCTGGCCGGCTACGTGCACGTCAAGGACGTGCTGGACGCCGGGCCGTCGCACCGGGACCAGGCGATCCCCGACCGTGCCGTGAAGGCCTTCGTGCAGCTGGCGCCCGACGAGCCGCTGCCCGAGGTGCTGCAGACGATGCGGCGCAGCGGCGGGCACCTGGGTCTGGTGCGCGACGGCGACCGGGTGCTCGGCGTGGTGGCCCTGGAGGACGTGCTGGAGCAGCTGATCGGCGACGTCCGCGACGCGGCGGTGGAGGGCCCGGCTGCCGGCCGGTCTCCCGGCGCGGAGGCCGGCGCCGGCGCAGGGGGAAGATGACCCGGTGACCGCCGAGCCGAACACCGCCACTCCCGCCCCCGCGCTGCCGCCGGAGGTCACCGCCCGCTGGCAGGCCCGGTTCCGGGCGCCGCGGATCAGCCTGCCGGACTGGGCCGAGGACGCGCCGCACCGGAACGTCTACGCCTCCGACGTCAGCGGTGTCGTGGAGCAGTACGCCTGGGACCGGGAGACCGACGGCCACCGGCAGGTCACCGACCGGCCCAACGGCACGCTGGCGGCCACGATCAGCCCCGACGGCGAGCGGATCTGGTGGTTCGCCGACACCGACGGCGACGAGTTCGGCGTGTGGCGCGTCCAGCCCTTCGCCGGCGGCCCGGACGAGGTCGCCGTCCCCGAGGTCGGCCCGGCCTACCCGGCGGGTCTGGAGATCGGCCGCAGCGTCGTGGCCATCGGCCGCTCCACCGACGACGGCAGCGAGCTGTGGGTCGCACCGTCCGGTGGCTCGCCCGCGGTCTTCTACACCTCACCGGACCCGGCGTCGGTCGACGCGCTGTCCCGCGACGACGCGCTGCTCGTGTACTCGCACTCCGAGCACGGCGACCCGCGCTACCCCGCGCTGCGGGCGCTGCGCACCGGCGACCTGTCCGTGGTCGCCGAGAAGTGGGACGGCGAGGGCCGGGGGCTGCACGCGCTGAGCTTCTCCCCCGTCGCCGGCGACCAGCGGCTGCTGGTCGGGCACGAGCGCCGCGGCCGGGAGGAGCTGCTGATCTGGGACGTCGCCGCCGACACCGAGACCGAGCTGGTCCTGGACCTGCCCGGCGACGTGACCGCCGGCTGGTACCCCGACGGTTCGGCGCTGCTGGTCGGCCACGACCAGGCCGCGCGCAGCGAGCTGTACCGCTACGACCTGGCCAGCGGCGCCCTGACCCAGCTGGAGACCCCGCCGGGCGTCGTCCGCGGGGCCACCGTGCGGCCCGACGGCACGGTCGAGCTCGCCTGGTCCTCCTCGGCGCACCCGCCGGTGATCCGCCGGGCCGACGGCCCGGTGGTGCTCGCCGCGCCGGGCGAGGAGCCGCCGGCCGCGTACCCGGTGGAGGACCGCTGGGTGCCCGGCCCGGGTGGGGACGTGCACGCGTTGCTGGTCCGCCCGGCCGGCGAGGGCCCGCACGCCACCGCGTTCCTGGTGCACGGCGGGCCGGAGGCCCAGGACGACGACTCCTACCGCGCCCGGCGGGCGGCCTACGTCGACGCCGGGTACGCGGTGGTGCACGTGAACTACCGGGGCTCCACCGGCTACGGCAGCCAGTGGCGCGACGCGCTGACCGGCCGCCCCGGGCTGACCGAGCTCGAGGACGTCGCCGTGGTGTACGACGCGCTGGTCGCCGAGGGCGTGGTCGACCCGGCGCGGGCGATCCTGAGCGGCGGCTCGTGGGGCGGCTTCCTCACCCTGCTCGGGCTGGGCACCCAGCCGGAGCGCTGGGCCGCCGGCATCGCCGAGGTGCCGGTCGCGGACTACCTGGCCGCCTACGAGGACGAGATGGAAGGGCTGCGCGCCTACGACCGAGCCCTGTTCGGCGGGTCACCGGAGGAGGTCCGCGACGTCTACGTGCGGTCCTCGCCGATCACCTACGTCGACGCGGTCACCGCACCGGTCCTGGTGGTCGCCGGGGCCAACGACCCGCGCTGCCCCATCCGGCAGATCGACAACTACGTCGACGCGCTGACCGGGAGCGGGAAGGCCCACGAGGTGTACCGCTTCGACGCCGGCCACGGTTCGCTGGTCATCGAGGAGACGATCCGCCAGGTCGAGGTCGCGCTCGGCTTCGCGATGCGGCACGTCGCACCTTGATCGTGTGAGCGGTGTCACGGACCGTCCCGCAGGTCCGTGACCCGCCCGTGATCGACAGCGGACCGTAGTGCACCCTAAGTTCGGTTAGGCAAGCCTCATACGGCGAGCCGCCGACTGCGCCCCTCCCGGGCGCGGCCCCCGAACCGGAAGGACACCATGCGCCGCGCACCGCGACTCGTCGCGCTCACCACCGTCGCCCTGCTGACCGGCGGGCTCGCCGCCTGCGGGTCGGACTCCCCGGACACCGCCGCGGCCGGCCAGGGCGGGGACGGCGGGGACTTCACCCCGGTGACGATTGAGCACGCGTTCGGCACGACGACGCTGGACGAGAAGCCCGAGCGCGTGGCCACCGTGCAGTGGGCCAACCACGAGGTGCCGCTGGCCCTCGGCGTCGTCCCGGTCGGCATGGCCGCCGCCAACTTCGGTGACGACGACGGCAACGGCCTGCTCCCCTGGGTCGAGGAGCGGCTCGAGGAGCTGGACGCCGAGACGCCCGTGCTCTTCGACGAGACCGACGGCATCGACTTCGAGGCGGTCGCGGACACCGACCCCGACGTCATCCTCGCCGGCTACTCGGGCCTGACCCAGGAGGACTACGACACGCTCAGCGAGATCGCGCCGGTCGTCGCCTACCCGGAGGCCCCGTGGGCGACCCCGTGGCGGGAGATGATCGAGGTCAACTCCGCCGGCATGGGCATGGCCGCGGAGGGCGAGGAGCTGGTCGCCGACCTCGAGCAGGACATCGCCGACGCCGTGGCCGAGCACCCCGAGCTCGAGGGCGCGTCGGCCATGTTCCTCACCCACGTCGACACCACCGACCTCAGCGAGGTCAGCTTCTACACCCCCTACGACACCCGCAGCGCCTTCTTCGAGGACCTCGGGCTGACGACGCCGGCCAGCATCCAGGCCGCGTCGAACGACGAGACCCAGTTCTCCGGCACGGTCAGCGCCGAGCGGGTCGACCAGTTCAACGACGTCGACGTCATCGTGACCTACGGCGACCAGGCCCTGGTCGACGCCCTGAACGCCGACCCGCTGCTGTCGAAGATCCCCGCGGTGGCCAACGACTCGATCGTGCTGCTGCCCAACACCCCGCTGGGCACCGCGGCGAACCCGACCCCGCTGGCGATCAACTACGTGCTCGAGGACTACGTCTCGATGCTCGCCGAGGCCGCCGCCAAGGCGCCGTGACCTCGATCGGCACCCGTCCGGCACCGGACGCCGCACCCGTGCGGCGTCCGGTGCCGGTCCGTCTGCTGTGGTTGTCGGCGGTCACCGCCCTGCTGGTCCTGCTGATGGCCGCCTCGGTCGCGATCGGCTCCCGCGGGGTCGGCTGGTCCGACATCGTCGCCGCACTCGGCGGGTCGACGGACACCATCGAGCAGGCGGCGGTGACCAAGCGGATCCCGCGCACCGTCCTGGCGGTCGTCGTCGGTGCCGCGCTGGGCCTCTCCGGCGCCGTCATGCAGGGCGTCACCCGCAACCCGCTGGCCGACCCAGGGGTGCTCGGCATCAACATGGGCGCCTCGCTGGCGGTCGTGGCCGGGATCGCCTGGTTCGGCCTGTTCTCGGCGACCAGCATCGTCTGGACGGCGATCGTGGGCGCCGGCGTCGCCGCCGTCTTCGTCTACGTCGTCGGCTCGCTGGGCCGGGGCGGGGCGACCCCGCTCAAGCTGGCCCTCGCCGGGGCGGCGACCGCCGCTGCGCTCACCTCGTTCATCACCGCGGTGGCCCTGCCGCGCGGCGACATCGCCGAGAGCGTCGTGTCCTGGGAGATCGGCGGCGTCGGTGGCGCCACCTTCACCGGCATCGGCACCGTGGCACCGTTCCTCCTGGTGGGGCTGGCGATCAGCCTGCTGTCCGCCCGCAGCCTGAACTCCCTCGCGCTGGGCGACGAGCTCGCCGCCGGCCTCGGCGAGCGGGTCGCCCTCGTCCGCGGCGTGGCCGCGCTGGGGTCGGTCCTGCTGTGCGGTGCGGCCACCGCGGTCGCCGGGCCCATCGGGTTCGTCGGGCTCGTCGTCCCGCACCTGTGCCGCCTGCTGGTGGGCGTGGACCACCGCTGGCTGCTGCCCTTCTCCGCGCTCGCCGGCGCGTGCCTGCTCACTGGCGCCGACGTGCTCGGCCGGATCGTGGCCCGCCCGACCGAGCTGGACGTCGGCATCGTCACCGCGATCATCGGGGCCCCGTTCTTCATCGCGATCGTCCGCCGGCAGAAGGTGCGCGAGCTGTGACCGCCGTCCGCACGCCACCGCCCTCGACCGTCGACACCGTCGCCCGCGGGCGCGTCCGGCGCGCTGCCCGCCGGCGGCTGGTGGTCACCCTGCTCGCGCTCGCCGTCCTGGCCGCCTTCGCGGTGACCCTGATGGTGGGGCGGACCTTCTACCCGCCGGGGGACGTGCTCCGCGTCGTCCTCGGCGCCGACGTCCCCGGGGCGTCCTTCACGGTCGGGACGTTGCGGCTGCCGCGCGCCGTCCTCGCGGTGGTGGCCGGGCTCAGCTTCGGCCTGGCCGGCGTCACCTTCCAGACGATGCTGCGCAACCCGCTCGCCAGCCCCGACGTCATCGGCATCACCTCCGGTGCCAGCGCTGCGGCGGCCTTCGCGATCGTCATCCTGGGCTGGTCGGGCACGGCGGTGTCGGTCACCGCGATCGTGTCGGCGCTCGGGGTCGCCCTGCTGATCTACACCCTGGCGTTCAAGGACGGCGTCGCCGGCACCCGGCTGATCCTGATCGGCATCGGTGTCGCCGCCATGGGGACGAGCACCACCTCCTACGTGCTGTCGAAGGCCGGGGCGTGGGACTACGCGGAGACGCTGCGCTGGCTGACCGGCAGCCTCAACGGCAGCACCTGGGAGGCCACCGTGCCGGCCCTGGTCGCGCTGCTGGTCCTCGGGCCGGTCCTGCTGGTGCAGACCCGGGCACTGTCCGCGCTGCAGCTGGGTGACGACACCGCCTCCGCGCTGGGGTTCCGGGTGGAGCGCACGCGGGTCCTCGCGATCGTCGCCGCGGTCGGCCTGCTCGCCTTCGCCACCGCCGCATGTGGTCCGATCGCGTTCGTGTCGTTCCTGGCGGGGCCGATCGCGGCCCGGCTCGTGGGGCCGAACGGCTCGCTGCTGGTGCCCTCCGCGCTGGTCGGGGCGCTGCTCGTGCTCGTGGCCGACCTGTGCGGCCAGTACGCGTTCGACACCCGCTACCCGGTCGGTGTCGTCACCGGCGTGCTGGGCGCCCCGTACCTGATCTACCTGATCGTCCGCAGCAACCGCACCGGAGGTTCCCTGTGAGCGGAGAGGGACGCGAGCATCGCAGCGAGCGCCAGCGAGCGAGGAGCGGAACGCCCCGCCGGAGCGAACGGAGAGCACTGTGACCGCCACCCACTCACTGGCGGCCGAGGAACTCACGCTCGGCTACGGCGAGCGGACCGTCGTCGAGGGGCTGGACCTCGCCGTCCCGCCCGGGCGGATCACCGCGATCGTCGGCGCCAACGCCTGCGGCAAGTCCACCCTGCTGCGGTCGATGACCCGGCTGCTGGCCCCGCGCGCCGGCCGGGTGCTGCTCGACGGCAAGGCGGTGCACCGGATGCCCGCCAAGGAGCTGGCGCGCACCCTGGGTCTGCTGCCCCAGTCGCCGATCGCGCCGGAGGGGATCACCGCCGCCGACCTGATCGGCCGCGGCCGGAACCCCCACCAGGGTGTCTTCTCCCGCTGGAAGCCCGAGGACGACGCGGCGGTGGCCGCTGCGCTGGAGGCCACCCAGACCACCGAGCTCGCCGACCGCGCGGTGGACGAGCTCTCCGGCGGGCAGCGCCAGCGGGTGTGGATCGCGATGGCCCTGGCCCAGCAGACCGACCTGCTGCTGCTGGACGAGCCGACGACGTTCCTCGACGTGAGCCACCAGATCGAGGTGCTGGACCTGCTCACCGACCTCAACCGCGCACGCGGCACGACCGTCGTCATGGTGCTGCACGACCTCAACCTGGCCGCCCGCTACGCCGACCACCTGGTGGCGATGGCCGGGGGCCGGGTGCACGCCAGTGGCACGCCGGCGCAGGTGCTCACCGAGGAGTGCGTGCGCGCGGTGTTCGGCCTGGACAGCCGGGTCATCGAGGACCCGACGTCGGGCAAGCCGCTGATGCTGCCGCTGGGCCGGCACCACACCGACGCCGCCGGCCAGCGAGCGGACGCCGCCGCCGGCTGACCGGGGGCCGGTCAGCCGGCGGCGGCGATCAGCTCGGCGATCTGCACGGTGTTGAGCGCGGCGCCCTTGCGCAGGTTGTCGTTGCTGACGAACAGCGCCAGGCCGCGGTCGCCGTCCTGCCGGATGCGGCCGACGTAGCTGGGGTCGGTGCCGGCGGCCTGCAGCGGCGTCGGCACGTCGGCCAGCTGCACGCCGGGCGCGCCGGCCAGCAGCTCGGTCGCCCGGGCCACCGACAGCGGCTCGGCGAACTCGACGTTCAGCGACAGCGAGTGGCCGGTGAAGACCGGCACGCGCACGCAGGTGCCGGAGACCCGCAGCTCGGGGATGCCGAGGATCTTGCGGCTCTCGTTGCGGAGCTTCTGCTCCTCGTCGGTCTCGAAGGAGCCGTCGTCGACGACGGAGCCGGCCATCGGCAGCACGTTGAAGGCGATCGGGGCCACGTACTTCACCGGTGCGGGGAAGGTGACCGCCGAGCCGTCGTAGGCCAGCGCGTCGGCCTTGTCCACGACCGCCCTCACCTGGCCGTGCAGCTCCTCGACGCCGGCGACACCGCTGCCGGAGACCGCCTGGTAGGTGCTGGCCACGATGCGCACCAGCCCGGCCTCGTCGTGCAGCGGCTTGAGCACCGGCATCGCGGCCATCGTGGTGCAGTTCGGGTTGGCGATGATCCGGCCCTCGGCGGCGAGCGCGATGTCACCGGGGTTCACCTCGCTGCAGACCAGCGGGATCGCCGGGTCGCGGCGGAACGCGGAGCTGTTGTCGATGACGGTCACGCCGGCGGCGGCGAACCGCGGCGCCTGGGCCCGTGAGGTGGTGGCCCCGGCGGAGAACAGCGCGACGTCCAGCCCGGTCGGGTCGGCGGTGGCGGCGTCCTCGACGACGACCTCCCCGTCGCCCCAGGGCAGGGTGCGCCCGGCCGACCGGGCGGAGGCGAAGAACCGGATGGAGGCCAGCGGGAAGCCGCGCTCGGCCAGGATCGAGCGCATGGCGACGCCGACCTGACCGGTCGCGCCGACGATCCCCAGGTGCAGCGGGCGGCTCATCGTCCAGTCCCTCCGTAGACCACGGCCTCGGCCTGGTCGGAGCCCAGGTCGAAGGCGTCGTGCACCGCGCGGACGGCCAGGTCGACGTCGGTGTCGCGGCAGACCACGGAGATGCGGATCTCCGAGGTGCTGATCAGCTCCAGGTTCACGCCGGCGTCGGCGAGCGCGCCGAAGAACTTGGCCGAGACGCCGGGGTGCGAGCGCATCCCGGCGCCGACCAGGGAGACCTTGCCGATGTGCTGGTCGAAGCTGACGTCGGTGTAGCCGACGGTGTGCTTGACCCGCTCCAGGGCGGCCAGCGCGGTCGGGCCGTCGCTCACCGGCAGGGTGAAGGAGATGTCGGTCAGCTTGCTGGCCTGGGCCGAGACGTTCTGCACGATCATGTCGATGTTGACCTCGGCGTCGGCGAGCACGCGGAAGATCTGCGCGGCCTCGCCCGGGCGGTCGGGCACCCCGGAGACGGTGATCTTGCCCTCGCTCCGGTCGTGCGCGACGCCGGTGATGATCGCCTGTTCCACGGTGAGGTCCTCCATCGAGCCGGCCACGATCGTGCCGGGGAGCTGTGAGTAGGAGCTGCGCACGTGCACCGGGATGCCGTAGCGGCGGGCGTACTCGACGCAGCGGAGCATGAGCACCTTCGCCCCGGAGGCGGCGAGCTCGAGCATCTCCTCGTAGGTGATGGTCTCCAGCCGCTTGGCGTTGGGGACGATCCGCGGGTCGGCGGTGAAGACGCCGTCGACGTCGGTGTAGATCTCGCAGACGTCGGCCCGCAGCGCGGCCGCGACGGCGACGGCGGTCGTGTCGGACCCGCCGCGGCCCAGGGTGGTGACGTCCTTGGTGTCCTGGCTGACGCCCTGGAACCCGGCGACGATGACGATGGAGCCGTCGTCGAGGGCGTCCCGCAGGCGCCCGGGGGTGACGTCGATGATGCGGGCCCGGCCGTGGCTGGAGGTGGTGATCACCCCCGCCTGGGAGCCGGTGAACGACCGCGCCTCGTAGCCGTGCGTGGAGATGGCGATGGCCAGCAGCGCCATCGAGATCCGCTCGCCGGCGGTGAGCAGCATGTCCAGCTCGCGGCCCGGCGGGTTCTCGGTGATCTGGCTGGCCTGGTCCAGCAGTTCGTCGGTCGTGTCGCCCATGGCGGACACGACCACGACGACGTCGTCGCCGTTCTTCTTCGCCTCGACGATGCGCTCGGCGACGCGCTTGACGCGCTCGGCGTTCGCGACGGAGGAGCCTCCGTACTTCTGCACGACCAGGGCCACGAGGCAAGGCTACCGGCGCGCCACCCCGTCCCTGCGCCCGCACGGGCACCGGACGGCCTGCCGTGGTAGCCCGCCGCAAGCATTCCGGCGCACACTGTCGCCCGCCGCACGGACTCCCCGCCCGCCGAGCGCGGGCACGACATGTTCCGGACGGCGGGGCCCCCGAGCGCCAGACCTCCTGGTCGTCCTCCCCACCGGCCCCCGGTCGTCCGTTCCCGGCGCCCCCCGGTCGTCCGCTCCCGGAAGCTCGTGCTCTGACGTCCCCAGCGACTCAGAGCACGACTATGCGCAGAACACCTCTGTCCACAGAACACCTCTGTCCACAGAACACCTCTGTCCACAGAACACCTCGGCGCCCCCCCACCCCGCCCCGTCGCTGCGGCACCCTGCGCAGGGTGGACGACGACCAGCCGGCTGCCGGGCTGCTGCGCCGGCTGCGCCGCGAGGCAGACCTGTCGCAACGGGAACTCGCCCAGGCGACCGGGCTCACCCAAGCGCGCATCGCCCGCGTCGAGACCGGCCGGTCGGACCTGGGCGTGGGTGCGCTGGTCCGCATCGCCGCAGTCGCGGGAGCCCGGGTCGCGCTGTTGCACGCGGACGGCTCCGAACTCCCGCCGATGACCGGCGACGCGGCCACCGACCGGGCCGGGCGCCGGTTTCCCGCCCACCTCGACCTCCGGCACGGCGACGAGGACTGGTGGGCCGACGAGGTCCGGTACACCCGGCGCCGGCCGGAGTTCACCTTCGACCGCGACCGCTCGGTGCGCGACCGGGGGCGCGCGACACGGGGCACCGCCTCCGATCACCCGGTGCCGTACGCCGGGGACTCCCTCGCGGAGCGGGCCGTGGAACGGCGTAGGGCAGCGTTCCGCGCGGCCGCGGCTGAGCGGGAGCGCCGGCTGGCGGAGGGGTGGCGCCCACGCCCACTCCCCGAGCTGCTCTGCACCTGCCCGCCGGCCTGCGACGTCCTGCTGGCCGCCGGGGAACGGTGGGCCCACGTCGAGGAGTGCCCGTGCCGGTGCGACGTCGGCTGATCGACGCCCGGAGAGGTGCCGGGGAGGGGTGGCGCTGCTACCGTGGCCCACGTGCGCGGCAGCCTCCTCCTTACCCGCCGCGGCGAGGCCCTCTCCTAGGTCGGCCCCCTCGCCGCGGTGTTCGCGCGTCCCGGCGCCTGCTGACCTCCCCCGGAGCTGGTGCGCCGCCCGCACGCCTCAGCCCTCGCACCAGGAGACCTCCCGATGAGCGAGTCCCACCCGCACGCCCGCAACCCCCAGCGCCCCTCCGGGATGCCGATCGGCAAGTACGCGCCGTTCACCCCGGTACCGCTGCCCGACCGCACCTGGCCGGAGACGGTCACCACCCAGGCCCCGCGCTGGTGCGCGGTCGACCTGCGTGACGGCAACCAGGCCCTGATCGACCCGATGAGCCCCGAGCGCAAGCGGCGGATGTTCGAGCTGCTGGTCCGGATGGGCTACAAGGAGATCGAGGTCGGCTTCCCCGCGGCCAGCCAGACCGACTTCGACTTCATCCGCCAGCTGATCGAGGACGACGCCGTCCCCGACGACGTGACCATCCAGGTGCTCACGCAGTCCCGCGACGAGCTGATCGAGCGGACGTTCGACTCGCTGCGCGGCGCCCGCCAGGCGATCGTCCACCTGTACAACTCCACCTCCACGCTGCAGCGGCGGGTGGTCTTCAACTCCGACCGCGCCGGGATCACCGACATCGCCGTCCACGGTGCCCGGCTGGTGCGCAAGCTGGCCGAGCAGGCCGGCGACACCGAGATCCGGTTCGAGTACTCCCCCGAGTCGTTCACCGGCACCGAGCTGGAGTTCGCCGTCGAGGTCTGCAACGCCGTCACCGACGTGTGGGAGCCGACCGCCGACCGGCCGACCATCCTGAACCTGCCGGCGACGGTGGAGATGGCCGAGCCAACGGTCTACGCCGACCAGATCGAGTGGATGCACCGCAACCTGGGCCGCCGGGACGCCGTCGTGCTCTCCCTGCACCCGCACAACGACCGGGGCACCGCCGTGGCCGCTGCCGAGCTGGGCTACCGGGCCGGCGCCGACCGCATCGAGGGCTGCCTGTTCGGCAACGGGGAGCGGACCGGTAACGTCGACCTGGTGACCCTGGGGCTGAACCTGTTCAGCCAGGGCATCGACCCGCAGATCGACTTCTCCGACATCGACGAGATCCGCCGCACCGTCGAGTACTGCAACCAGCTCGGCGTGCACGAGCGGCACCCCTACGGCGGCGACCTGGTCTACACGGCCTTCTCCGGCTCCCACCAGGACGCGATCAACAAGGGCTTCACGGCGCTCGCCGCCGACGCCGCGGCCGCCGGGAAGAGCGTCGACGAGATCCCGTGGGCGGTGCCGTACCTGCCGATCGACCCGAAGGACGTCGGCCGCAGCTACGAGGCGGTCATCCGGGTGAACAGCCAGTCCGGCAAGGGCGGCGTGGCCTACATCATGAAGACCGAGAACCAGCTGGAGCTGCCGCGGCGACTGCAGATCGAGTTCAGCGCGGTCGTCCAGCGGCACACCGACGACGAGGGCGGCGAGGTCACCGCCCAGCAGATGTGGGCGGCGTTCAAGAACGAGTACCTGCCCGACGCCGACGCACCGTGGGGCCGGTTCTCCCTCGCCGGTCACGAGCACACCGCCTCCGGCGGCGGGCCCGACGAGATCCGGGTCGACCTGGTCGACGCGGGGGTGCCGGTCACCCTGCAGGGCCGGGGCAACGGCCCGATCGCCGCGTTCGTCGACGCGCTGCGCAGCGTCGACGTCGACGTCCGGGTGCTCGACTACGCCGAGCACGCCCTCTCGGCCGGCGGCGACGCCCGCGCCGCCTCCTACGTCGAGTGCGCCGTGGGCGAGCGGGTGCTGTGGGGCGTGGGCATCGACGCCAACATCGTGACCGCCTCGCTGCGGGCGATCGTCTCCGCGGTCAACCGCGCCCAGCGCTGACCCGGGCCGGCACGGCCGTCAAGCCGTGCCGGCCACCAGCGCCGCCGCGGCGTCGTCCACAGCCCGCCGGACCTGCGCCCAGGTCGCGTACGCCGGCGCCTCGGCCAGCAGGGCGACGACCCGGCCGTCGCCCAGCACCCCCACCGAGTGCAGGTGCCGCTGACCGGCCACGCAGCACATCCAGCCCTGCTTGACCGCCGCACCCGCCTCCGGCCCGGCCGCGAAGAAGCCGAAGCGCTGGTCGAACCCGTCGGCCGCGGTGCCAACGGCGCCGCGCATCCACAGCAGCAGCACGTGGCCCCCAGTCGCCCCGGGGTCCGCGCTGACCCGGCCGAGGAACCGCGCCACGTCGGCGGAGCTGGTCGACGCCTCACCCCACTGGCCGGGCACCTCCGGTGGGGCGGTGGCGGTCAGGCCGAACGCGGTCGCCGCGTCCCGGACCAGGCGGGCTCCGTCGTGGGCGTCCCAGAGCAGGCTCATCGCCCGGTCGTCGGAGACGGTGATCGCCCGCTCCATCCGCCCCGGGTCGGCCGGACCCAACGCGAGCTCGCCGGCCGCCGACCGGGCCAGCAGCTGCTGCACCACCAGCAGCTTGACCAGCGACGCGCTCGGCACCGACCGGTCGGCGGACGGGCTGGTCAGCAAGGTCCGCCCGTCCTCGTCGAGCACCACGGCGTCGAGCGACACGGCAGCGGGCGCCGCGATCTCCTCGAGCTCGGCCAGCACCCCGGCCCCGTCCACCCCGGCCTCGTCGGCCACCCGCGCCCCGGGCAGTGGGGGCTCGGGCGCGCTGGCGGCCGCGTCCCGCTCGAGCTGGCGCACCGGCACGTCCGGTGCCGCGACCGGCGCCGGCTCCTCCGCCCATCCGGCGGTGCACAGCACCGGGCTCACCAGTGCGACCACCGCCAGCAGAGCCACGACGGCCCCTGCCAGCGCGACGCGGATCCGCCGGGTCCGGGCATCTGTCATGTTCCGATGGTGCGCCACCTTGTTGCCCGGCGCAGGGTGGCGGTCGAAGGTCAGCCGGTCCCGGTCGGCCGGGGGTCGTCGTCGGGGTGGGGGTCGTCGCCGGGCTGCTCGTCGGCACCGGCGGTGCTCGTGCCGGCGGGGGCGTCGGCGGGCTCGTCCCCGGTCATCCCCTCCTCACCGGCACGCAGCTCCGCCCCGCGCTGGGCGTCCACGAGCTCGTCGACCAGCAGCAGGTCCCGGCGCACGTGCCGGCGCCGGTAGGCGATCCGGCTGACCATGTGCGCGTTGACCGGGGCGGTGATCAGCTGGAACGCGGCGACCAGCAGCAGCATCCAGGTCGCCGACAGGCCGGTGAGCCGGATGGCGCCGCCGATCACGATCAGCAGCACCCCCATCACCTGCGGCTTGGTCCCGGCGTGCATCCGGGAGAGCACGTCCGGGAACCGCAGGACCCCGAGGCCGGCGGTCAGGCAGAGGAAGGCGCCGACGAAGAGCAACGCCGCGGCGATCCAGTCGGGCACCGAGTCGAAGTCGTTCACCGGCCCGCCTCCCCGCCCTGCTGGCCGACCTGCTCGGCGCCCGGCGGCGCCAGACCGGACTCCTCGCCGTCGTCGACCGACGAGCGCAGGAGCATGCCGCCGACGTAGCGCGCGACCGCGATCGACCCGACGAAGGCCAGCAGGGAGACGACCACCAGCACCGGCACGATCGTGGGGTCGCGCATGAGCGCGGCGTACAGCGCCAGACCCGCCGTGATGATCACCAGCAGAGTGTCGGTGGCCACCACCCGGTCCAGCAGGGAGGGGCCCAGCGCCAGCCGGACCAGGGCCAGCAGCGCGCCGGCGCCCAGCATCGCGTAGACCAGGAACGAGAAGACCGTCACCGTCGCACCTCCGGGCGTCCGGGCTCCGGCGGCCGTGCGGCCGTGGGCTCGTCGTCGGCCAGCCGGGCGATGTCCTCCCGGGTGCCGAAGGCGCGCACCACCCGCTCCTCCATGGTGAACACCCCGGCCCGCTGCGACTCCACGTCGTCCTCGTCCTCGACCAGCAGCAGGTGGATGCCGAGCGTCCGCCGTGGCCGGTCGAGGTCGAGCACGATCGACCCCGGGACCAGGGTCAGCGACTCCGCGATCAGGGTGAGCAGCAGGTCGGAGTCGGTGCGCAGCTGGACGGCGATGATCGCGCCCTGCTTCATCCTGCCGGGCCGGATCGCCTGCCACGCCACCTGCGCGCTGGAGACGACCAGGTCCTTCAGGAAGTAGCCGGCGAAGGCGAGCAGGGCGATCGGGTGCAGCCGCGCCCCGGCCATCACGGCCGGGAGGGGCAGCACGTTGGTGACCAGGACCGCCACCAGCAGCCCGGACAGCAGGTTGGCCCAGGACAAGGTGCCCCACAGCAGGATCCAGACCACCACCAGCCAGGTCAGCACCGGCAGCTGGTGCCGCAACCGCATGGCGCCGCTCACGGCTGGTCCTGCTCGCCGTAGACGGCCTCGATGTAGGGCGTGCGGTCGCGGAGGTCGGCGGCGGCGCGGGTGGTCATCCCGTACAGCGGGCCGGCGATCGCGGTGAGCCCGACGGTCAGCGCCACCATCACCGCGGTGGCGCCGGTCATCACCGCGGGCAGCGGCCGCACCGACGGCGTCCGGTCGTCGTCGCCACCGCTGGGCCGGCCCTCACCACCCCCCGGGAGGGCGGTCGCCACCGCCACGTGCCGCGCCCAGGCGCCCCGCCGTCCGGTCTGCCGCGCCCGGAGGGTGGAGGTCGCACCGCCGGCGGGCCGGTCGGTGCGGCCCTCCTCGGCCGGCTCCTCCGCTGCCTCGTCGTCCGTCCCGTCGGGTTCGCCGTCGGCGCCCGGGAGTTCCTCGTCGGGACCGTCGTCGGGTCCGGCGTCCCGGGCCGCCGCGGCCGCGGTGTCCGCCGCCGGGGCCTGCGCCGAGGGACGCCAGAAGGCCCGGGTCCAGACCCGGGACATCGCCACCAGGGTCAGCAGGCTGGTCACCACCGCGCCGCCGACCAGCACGTACGCCAGCCAGCCGCCGTCGGAGATCCCGGCGCCGAGCAGGCCCACCTTGCCGATGAAGCCGGAGAACGGCGGGATGCCGGCCAGGTTCATCGCCGGGATGAAGAACAGGACAGCCAGCAGCGGGGACGCCGTGGCGAGCCCGCCGAGCCGGTCGACCGCCATCGTGCCGCCGCGTCGCTCGATCAGCCCGGCGACCAGGAACAGCGTGGTCTGGATGGCGATGTGGTGGACGACGTAGAAGATCGCGCCGGCCAGCCCCGCCGTCGACGCCAGCGCGATCCCGAACACCATGTAGCCGATGTGGCTGACCAGGGTGAAGGACAGCAGCCGCCGGATGTCGCTCTGCGCGACCGCGCCGAGGATGCCGATCACCATGGTCGCCAGCGCCGCCCACATCAGCACGTCGTCCAGGGCGCCGTCGGGGAACAGCAGGGTCTGGGTGCGGATGATCGCGTAGACGCCGACCTTGGTGAGCAGCCCGGCGAAGACCGCCGTGACCGGCGCCGGCGCCGTCGGGTAGCTGTCGGGCAGCCAGGCCGAGAGCGGGAACACCGCCGCCTTGATGCTGAAGGCGATCAGCAGCAGGCTGTGCAGCAGCAGCTGGGTGCCGTCGGGCAGGTCGCCGAGCCGGCCGGCCAGCTGCGCCAGGTTCACCGTGCCGGTCGCGGCGTAGACCAGTGCGATCGAGGCCAGGAACAGCAGCGAGCTGAGCAGGCTGACCACCACGTAGGTGATCCCGGCCCGGATCCGGGGCGCCGACCCGCCCATGGTTAGCAGCACGTAGCTGGAGGTGAGCAGCACCTCGAAGCCGACGTAGAGGTTGAACAGGTCGCCGGCCAGGAACGCGTAGCTGACACCGGCGATCAGCACCAGGAACGTCGGGTGGAAGATCGACAGCGGGGTGTTCTCGTCGTCGCCGTCGGCGGTGCCCTGGCCGACGGCGAAGACCAGCACCCCCAGCCCGACCGTGCTGGCCACGATGAGCATCAGCGCCGAGAGCCGGTCGACGACCAGCATGATCGCCACCGGTACCGGCCAGTCGCCGACGTTGACCGCGGCGGCACCGTTCGCGTCGGCGATGAGCAGCAGGGCGACCGACACGGCCACCACCGCGGTGAGCACGACGATGCTGACCGTGCGCTGCAGCCGCGCGTGGGCGCCGACGAGCAACGCCGCCGCCGCGCCCAGCAGCGGCAGCAGCACCGGCAGCGGTGCGAGGACGTCGATCACCGTCGCCTCCTCCGGGTCGGCGGGAGCGTGATGTCGTCGGAGGGCACCCCGGCGTACCGCTGGGCCAGCCGCTCCTCGACGTCGACGTCGGAGTGCAGGGCGTTCCCCTTCCCGGCCGGCCGGTCCTCGGTGGGGAGGTCGTCGGGGTCCATGTCGTCGGCGTCCATGCCCTCCCGGGTGGCGACCCGGCGGTCCTCCTCGTCGGTCTCGATGACCTCCTGGCGGACCAGCTGCCAGGACCGGTGCACCATCGCCAGCAGGAACGCGGTGACGCCGAAGGTGATCACGATGGCGGTGAGCACCAGCGCCTGCGGGAGCGGGTCGCTCATCTCCTCGGCCTCGGCGTACCCGAAGACCGGCGCCAGCATCGCCGCGCCGCTGGCGGAGAGCAGGAGCAGGTTGGTGGCGTTGCCCAGCAGGATGAAACCCAGGATCACCCGGGTCAGGCTGCGGTCCAGCAGCAGGTAGACGCCGGCGGCGTAGAGGCCGCCGATCACGACCGGCAGCACGACGGTGGGGGTCATCGGGCGATCACCTCGTCCGGGGCGGTGTCGACGGGGTCCTGCTCGTCCTCCTGGCGGTCCTGCTCCGCGCCCAGGCTGCGCAGGATGTCCAGCACCAGGCCGACCACGATCAGGTAGACGCCGATGTCGAAGAACAGGGCGGTGGGCAGGCTGGCGTGGCCCAGCACCGGGAGGTCGGCCTCCAGGTAGGCCGACTCCAGCACCTGCCCACCCAGCAGCAGCGCGGTGGCCCCGGTGCCGCCGGCGAACAGCAGGCCGGCGCCGAGGAGCAGGCCCGGGTCGATCGGCGCGGCCTCGCCGAGCTCGTAGCGGCCACCCGCCAGGTAGCGGAGCACCAGGGCGAGGCCGGCCACCAGGCCCCCGGCGAACCCGCCGCCGGGGTCGTTGTGCCCGGAGAACAGCAGGAACAGCGAGAACACCACGATGGTGTGGAAGAGGAACCGGGTCGCCACCTCCAGCACCACCGACCGGCGCTGCGGCGCCAGGGTCGAGGACGCCGACAGCCACCGGCTCCGCGGAGCCCGACGAGCCGAGCTGGGGTCCGCCCCGGTCGTGTGCTCCTCGCCGGCCCGGTCGACGGCGCCGGTGCGGCGTCGGAGGAAGACCAGGCTGGCCACCCCGGTGGCGGCCACGACCAGCACCGACAGCTCGCCCAGGGTGTCCCAGGCGCGGATGTCGACCAGGATCACGTTGACCACGTTCTGCCCGTGCCCCTCCTCGAGGGCCAGTTCGGGGATGTCCGCGGAGACCGGGGTGGCGGTCCGGGCGCTCAGCGCCGCGGCGCCCACGCCGGCCATCACCAGACCGACGCAGACCGCGATGACCGCGCGCACCGTGCGCTCGGCGGGGCGGTGCCGGTCGCCGATGTCCTTGGGCAGCTTGCGCAGCACCAGCACGAACACGACGAGGCTGAGCGTCTCGACCAGGAACTGGGTGAGCGCCAGGTCGGGCGCCCCGTGCAGCACGAACAGCAGGGCCAGGCCGTACCCGGTGATCCCGACGGCGAGCACCGCCGACAGCCGCTGCCGGATCCGGAGGGTCATCGCCGCGGCGAGCAGCACGATCGCGCCGACCAGCGCCTGCAGCGGGGTGTCCCAGGCGCGCCACTCGTCGGGCCAGGGGGTGCGCGCCAACAGCACCGAGCCGGGCAGCACCAGGACGACGACGAGGATCGTGCCCAGGTACGTGGGCAGCGACCCGCGCTGGGTGGTGCCGGTGACCAGGACGGCGATCCGGTCCAGGCCCTGGAGGGTGTTCCAGTAGCCCTCGTCGGCCGAGGCGCCGACGGCCAGCCGCTGCTGCAGCCGCATGAACTGCGAGCGCAGGGCGAAGATCGCGGCGCCGCCGAGCAGGGTGACCGCCGAGAGCGCGAGCGCGGGCTGCAGGCCGTGCCACAGCGCCAGGTGCTCGGACTCCGGCGCGATCAGCGGGAGCGTCTCGGCGTAGCGGACCACCAGGTGGTCCAGCAGCGGGCTGGCCGGGCCGGCGGCGAGCCCGGCCAGCGCCAGGACGGCCGGCGCGGCCAGGAACAGCGGCCCGGGGTGGTGCTCCAGCTCGGCGGGTGCGGTGTCCGGCAGCTCCGGCTTGCGCGCGAACGCGCCCCAGAGGAAGCGGGCGCAGTAGGCGGCGGTGAACACCGAGCCCAGGACCAGCCCGACCAGCACGACGACGGCGGTGACCCGGTCGGGGAGCCCGCCCTCCCAGAGCGCGGTGAACGCGGCCTCCTTGCCGACGAACCCGAGGAACGGCGGCAGCCCGACCAGGCTGGCCGCGGCGAGCGTGCCGATGCCCGCGAGCACCGGCATCCGGCGGCCCAGGCCGGACAGCAGCCGCAGGTCGCGGACGCCGGTCGCGTGGTCGACCACCCCGATGGTGAGGAACAGCGTGGACTTGCTGAGCGCGTGCGCGACGGTCATCGCGAGCCCGGCCGCCGCCAGTTCCTCGCTGCCGGCGCCGACCATGGTGATCAGGAAGCCGAGCTGGCTGACCGTGCTGAAGGCCAGCAGCAGTTTCAGGTCGTTCTGCCGCAGCGAGCGCCACCCACCGATCAGCATGGTGGCCACGCCCAGGCCGAGCACGATCGGCCGCCAGCCGGGGACGTCGGCGAAGCCCGGGGCCAGCCGGGCCACCAGGTAGATGCCGGCCTTCACCATCGCCGCCGCGTGCAGGTAGGCGCTGACCGGGGTCGGTGCCTCCATCGCGGCCGGCAGCCAGAAGTGGAAGGGCACCATCGCCGACTTGGTCACCGCACCGGCCAGCACGAGGACCGTGCCGGCCACCAGCACCGGGCCGCTGCCCGGGTCGGCCACGATCACCGACAGCAGCCGGCTGCCGCTGGCCGAGGAGATCATCAGCAGCCCGACCAGCATGGCCAGGCCGCCGGCGGTGGTGAGCAGCAGCGCCTGGCTCGCCGCCCGCCGCCCGGCGAGCTTGGCCCCCGAGCCGCCGATCAGCAGGAAGGAGAAGACGGTGGTGAGCTCCCAGAACACGTAGAGCACCAGCACGTCGTCGGCGAGGACCAGGCCGAGCATCGAGCCGGCGAAGGCGGTCATCACCCCGGCGAACCGGCCGATGCCCTCGTCGTCGGGCTCGAAGTAGCGGGCGCAGTACACCAGCACCAGCGCACCGACCCCGGTGACCAGCGCGGCGAAGGTGAGCGACAGGGCGTCCAGCCGGAGCGCGATCTGCAGGTCCAGCGCCGGGATCCAGGAGAGCGTCTCGAGGACCTCTCCCCCGTCGACCACCGTGCGCAGCTGGGCCAGCACCCAGCCGAAGGCCGTCGCCGGGACGAGCGCCAGGACCAGGAACGCCTGGCGTCCCCACCAGCGCACGAGCAGCGGGGCGAGGACCGCGGCGGCGAGGTGGAGGATCAGCAGCAGGCCCAACGGGTCCCTTCCGGTCGTCGTCGGCCGGGCGTGCAGAGCACGCACCTCGGATCGGCGCGATCGATTCGTTGCGCCCCATCCTCCCGGGGCGGGCCGGTCCCGGCGACTCGACGCGATCTTCGTCACCGCCCGCACGGCGGGTCACCGCCCCGGCGTGACCAGCCCGCTCTCGTAGGCGAACGCGACGGCCTGCACCCGGTCCCGCAGGCCGAGCTTGAGCAGCACGCGGCTGACGTGCGTCTTCACCGTCGCCTCCCCCAGGTACAGGCGACCGGCGATCTCCGCGTTGGAGAGCCCCGCGGCCACCAGGGCCAGCACGTCGGTCTCCCGCTCGGTGAGCTGCGCCAGCGCGGCGGCGCGCACCGGATCGGGGGCCGGGGCGGTCGCGAAGGACTCGATGACCCGCAGGGTGACCGCCGGGTCGAGCAGACCCCCACCGTCGGCGACGGTGCGCACCGCGGCCACCAGGTCCTCCGGCGGGGCGACCTTGAGCAGGAACCCGCTCACCCCGGCCCGCAACGCGGCGCTCACGTACTCGTCCTCGTCGAACGTGGTCAGCACCACCACGCGGGTGGGCAGTCCCGCGGAGATGATCCGGCGGGCCGCCTCCAGCCCGTCGACCCCGGGCATCCGGACGTCGAGCAGGACGACGTCGGGGCGCAGCGCGGTGACCACCCGCAGGCCCTCCGCGCCGTCGGCCGCCTCCCCCACCACCTCGACGTCCGGCTCGGCGGCGAGCACCATGCGCAGCCCGGTGCGCACCATCGCCTGGTCGTCGACCAGCACCACCCGGATCGTCACCCGGCCACCGCCGGGGTGCGCACGGCGCTCACCGGGAAGCTGGCACGCACCCGGTAGCCGCCACCGCGCACCGGCCCGACCTCCAGGCTGCCGCCGGCGACCGCGACCCGCTCCCGCATGTGCAGCTGCCCGAACCCGCCCGGGGCGGCGTCCACCACCGGCTCGCTCACCCGTGGCCGGCCGTCGTCGGTGACCGTCACGGTCACCCGGTCGGGCCGCCAGGCGAGCTCCACCCGGGTCGCCGCCGCCCCGGCGTGCCGGACGACGTTGGACAGCGCCTCCTGCACCACCCGGACCGCGGCGACGTCGACCAGCTGCGGCAGCGGCACCGGGTCGCCGGCGACCCGCAGCTCGACGGGCACCCCGCCGGCCCGCAGCTCGTCCAGCACCGCGTCCAGGCGGGTCAGCGAGGGCTGCGGGGCCGGGTCGCCGGTGGCCGGCTCGCGGAGCACGCCGACGACCCGGCGCATCTCCTCCACCGCCTCCCGGCCCAGCCGCTCCAGGCCGAGCAGCACCTGCTGCGCCTCGGGCTGGTCGGGCAGCAGGCGGCGCAGGCCGCCCATCTGCAGCACCATGACGCTCACCGAGTGGGCCACCGAGTCGTGCACCTCGCGGGCGATGCGGGCCCGCTCGGCCACCGCCGCCGCCGTCGCCACCGTCTCCTGCTGGGCGGCCAGCCGGGCGGCGAGCACCGCCAGCTCGCGGGAGCGCTGCCGGGACTGGCGCACGAGCAGGCCCACGCCCCACGCCACCCCGGTGACCAGCAGGTAGAAGAAGCCCTCCCAGGGCGAGGGGGTGAAGAGCACGCCGGCCACGAGCACCACCAGCGTCGCCGTCGCGGCCACCAGCACGCCCCGCCGCACCGCCAGCACCGCCGCGGCGTGACCGATCAGGACGGCCATCCCGATCAGCTGCGCCCCTCCCGGCCCGGGTGCGCCCAGCGCGACGTTGCCGAGCACGGTGCACGAGCCCAGCAGGGCGGTCGCCGCCGGCCAGCGCGGGCAGCAGGCCAGCAGCAGCCCCACCGCCAGGCCCGGCAGGGCCAGCGCCAGGTCCTGCCGCAGGAAGGTGTCGATCGCCGACTCCAGCACCGCCATGCCGCCGATCAGCAGCCCCACCGCGGGCCACGTCCAGCGCCCGGCGGAGCGGGGGTCCCAGCGCGGCATGCGAGCACGGTAGGGCGCCGCGGACGGGCCGGACATCCCCCGCGCGACGGACCCACCGAGGCCTCCGTTCCACCGTGCGGCGGACCCCGGTCGGTGCGTGCGGACGGACGTGGCCAGCGGCCCGCCGTCCCTAGCTTTCTGCCCAGCACCGCGACGAGACGGTGCAGAACCGATCCGAGGACGGACGATGACCACCCAGCTCCCCACCCCCACCAGCCGGCCGGCGCCCATCGCGAGCGCCGCCGACCGGCCCGCCCGCAGCGCGGCCGCCCGGCTGCTGCCCATCGCCGGCGCCGCGCTGGTCGCCGGCCCGCTACTCTACGTCGCGGGCATGGCGACCTCGCCGACGGCGGACTCGATGGCCCCGGCCGACTACATCGCCTCCCTCGCCCGGGACGAGGGGCAGACGGCGCTCTCGGCGCTGCTGCTGCACTACGGCAACCTGCTGCTCGCGCTGGCCTGGCTGGCGGCCCCCACCCTGGTCCGCGGCCGCCGCGGCGGCGGGCTGACGCTGGTCGGCGCCCTGCTGTCGTCGCTCGGGCTGGTGAGCGTGACCGGGTTGGTGCTGTCGGACTTCTGGACCGGCGCCGTCGGACGCGAGCTGGACCCGGCGACGGCCGAGGCGCTGTTCACCACGGTCGAGGGTTCCGCCGGGATGGGCGTCGTCGGCCTGCTGACCCTGTTCGGGCTGGTCGGCCCGGTCGTGGTCCTGGCCGGCCTCGCGCGGGCCGGGGTGATCAGCTGGTGGCTGCTGGCCCCCGCCGTCGTCTCCCTCGGGCTGTCGATGGCGTTCCCGTTCCAGCCGCTGCTGTTCGCGGGCTTCGCGCTGGTCGGCGCCGTCCCGACCGTCGTGGTCGGGATCCGGCTGCTGCAGCGGTCGCGGGCCGGTGCCGTCTGAGGCGCCGTCGTCCAACCGCACCACAAGGCGTCCCCCTGCACCGACGTTAGTGCGGGGGGACGCCTTGTGATCAGGTCACCTGATCGAAAACCCGGGAGGCGTGGGTCAGCCCTCGGCGATCTCCGCGGCGGCCAGCCAATCGGTCTCCACCTGCTCCTTCTCCGCCTGCACCGCCCGCAGCTGCGCGTCCAGCTCGGCGGCCTTCCCGTAGTCGGCGGCGGCCGCCGCGAGCTGCTCGTGCAGCTTCTTCTCGTCGGCGTCGAGCTTGAGCATCCGGCGCTCCAGCCGGGAGGCCTCCTTGCGGGCCGCCCGGGAGTCCGCCGCGCTGTGCGCGGGCGCGGAGGAGCTGCCCACCGGGGCCGCGGCGCCGGACCCGGGCAGCGCGGCCTCCCCGGCGGCGCGGCGTCGCAGGTACTCCTCCACCCCGCCGGGCAGCGCGGCCAGCGAGCCGTCGCCCATCAGCGCGACCACCGAGTCGCAGACCCGGTCGACGAAGTACCGGTCGTGGCTGACCACCAGCACCGTGCCGGGGAAGCCGTCGAGCAGGTCCTCCAGCGCGGTGAGGGTGTCGATGTCCAGGTCGTTGGTCGGCTCGTCGAGCAGCAGCACGTTCGGCTCGGCCATCAGCAGCCGCAGCAGCTGCAGCCGCCTCCGCTCACCACCGGAGAGGTCGCCCACCGGCGTCCACTGCCGGTTCGCCGCGAAGCCGAACCGCTCGGCCAGCGTGGACGCGGAGATCTCCTGGTTGCCGATCTTGGCGATCCGGGCGACGTCCTGCACCGCCTCGAGCACCCGCTGCCGGGGATCGAGCTCGGTGACGTGCTGGGACAGGTAGGCCGCCGACACCGTCTGGCCGGTGACGACCTCCCCGGCGTCCGGCTGCGCCTCGCCCACCAGCAGCTTGAGCAGCGAGGTCTTGCCGGCGCCGTTCACCCCGACGACGCCGATCCGGTCGCCTGGACCCACGTGCCAGGTCAGGTCGCGGAACAGCGTGCGCTCGCGCGGGGCCTCCGGGTCGGCCGGCCCGGCCGGGTCGGCGGCGTCGTCCACCGGGCCACGGCCGCGCACCGTGAAGGTGACGTCCTCGACGTCGTAGACCGTCTTGCCCAGCCGCCGGGCGGCGAAGCCGGCCAGCGCCATGGTGTCCCGGGCGGGCGGCTCGTCGGCGATCAGCGCCTGGGCGGCCTCGATCCGGAACTTCGGCTTGCTGGTGCGGGCCGGCGGGCCCCGGCGCAGCCAGGCCAGCTCCTTGCGCACCAGGTTGAGCCGGCGCTCCTCGGTGACGTTGGCGATCCGGGCGCGCTCGGCGCGGGCCAGCGTGTAGGCGGAGTAGCCACCCTCGTAGGCGTGCACGCTGCCGTCGGCGACCTCCCACGTCGTGGTGGAGACCTCGTCGAGGAACCAGCGGTCGTGGGTCACGACGATCAGCCCGCCGGTGCGGGCCTTCACGTACTCGGCCAGCCAGGCCACGCCCTCGACGTCGAGGTGGTTGGTCGGCTCGTCGAGCACCAGCAGGTCCAGCGGGCGGATCAGCTGGGCGGCCAGTGAGACGCGGCGCCGCTCACCGCCGGACATCGGGGCGACCGGGGAGTCCAGCCCGATCCGGTCCAGCTCCAGGCCGGTGAGCACCGAGCGGACCGCGGCGTCCCCGGCCCACTCGTGCTCGGCGGCGAACCGGGAGGCGGGCAGCACGACGTCGCGGACCGTCGTCCCCGGCGGCAGGGTGCCCGACTGGTCGAGCACCCCCATGGCCAGGTCGCCGCGGCGGGTGACCCGGCCGGAGTCGGGCTCCTGGGTGCCGGTGAGCACGCCGAGGAGGGTGGACTTGCCGCCACCGTTGCGGCCGACCACACCGATCCGCTCACCGGCGGCGACGCCGAGGGAGACGTCGTCCAGGATCACCGTCGTCCCGTGGGCCTTCGACACCCGTTCCAGGTTGACCAGGTTCAGGGGTGCGCTCATCGCCGACCAGCATCCCAGGTGCGCCGGGAACGGCGGTGAGCAGCCGGGTCAACGCCGCCAGAACAGGTGGTGGGTCACCCCGCTCGGGCTGGGCACGACCTCGTGGTGGAACCGGTCGGTCAGCTCGTCCGGGGAGGTCCACAGCCGTGAGCCGGCGCCGATCTCCACCGGCGCCACCGCCACGTGCATGGTGTCGACGAGATCGGCGTCCAGGAACTCACGGACGCTGGCGGCTCCCCCGCCGAGCCGGACGTCCCGGCCGTCGGCCGCTGCCTTCGCCTGCTCGAGCACCTCGGCCGGTTCGCCGCCGACGAAGTGGAACGTGGTGTCCGACAGCGAGAACGACGGGCGCGGGTGGTGGGTGAGCACGAACACGGGCGTGTGGAAGGGCGGCTCGTCGCCCCACCAGCCGCGCCACTCGTGGTCGGTCCACGGGCCGCGCTGGGGACCGAACTTGCTGCGGCCCATGATCTCGGCGCCGATGTTGCGGGCGAACTCGCGCATGAAGTGGTCGTCCAGGCCGCGGGTGCCGCCGGGCTCGGTGCGGTTGGGCCAGCTGGCGGTGGCGAACGCCCAGGCGCCGAGCACCGTCGGGTCGGCGGAGCCGAACGGCCGCGCCAGGCTCTGCCCCTCACCCGCGCCGAAGCCGTCGCTGGACAGCATGAAGTTGTGCACCCTGAGCAGTTGCGGCACGGGAGCCTCCTCGCGGGCCGTTCGGGATCGGCCCCCTCGCAGGGTCCCACCGCGAGCCTGCGAGTGGTGGGGGGCGAGGGGGTCCTTCATCAGGCGAGCCGGGTGACCTCCACGGTCACGGTGGATCCCTCGCTCCGGGGTCCGGAGAAGATGCCCTTCAGCGGCGGGACGTCGGAGTAGTCGCGGCCCCGGCCCAGGGCGACGTGCCGCGGCCCGATCTCGACGGAGTTGGTCGGGTCGTAGCCGGACCACCCACCGTCCCACCACTCCACCCAGGCGTGGCTCTCCCCGGTGACCGCCTCGCCGATGCCGGCGTCCGGCCGGGGGTGCAGGTACCCGGAGACGTAGCGGGAAGGCAGCCCGAGCGCGCGGAGCAGGCCGATCGACACGTGCGAGATGTCCTGGCAGACACCCTTGCCGTGCGTCCACGCCTGCATCGCGTTGGTCTTCACGCTGGTCGCGCCGGAGAGGTACTCGATGTGGTCGCGGACGAACCGGCACACCACGTGCCCGGCCTCCCGCGGGCCGGCGTCACCGACCGCGGCCCGTACCGCCCGGACCACCGGGGGGTCCATCGCGGTCAGCGTGGTCGGCCGGAGCATCTCCCCGAACCGGTCGAGCACGTCCGGCGTCGCCAGCTCCGCCCAGCCCACCGGACCGGGCAGGTGCGGCTCCGGACCGGCCTCGACCACCGAGGTCGCGGTGACCACCAGCTCGGTGTGCGGGCCGTGCAGGTCGAAGGCGGTGACGGTCGAGCCCCAGTAGTCGCGGTAGGCCAGCACCGTGGCGGCCGGCTCGATCTCCACCCGGGAGCGCAGCGTCGTCTGCCGGGTGCTGTTCTCCGGCGTCATCCGTGCCTCGTTGTAGGACGAGCGGACCGGCCCGGCGTAGCGGAAGGCGCTGCGGTGCACGACCTGCAGCCGCCAGCGGTCGGCGCCGACCCGGCTGGGGACGGTGTGCTGGGTCTGGAACTGGGTCATCGGCTCAGACCGCCCCCTCGGGCACCCACACCTGGGGCGCCTGCTCGGTGAAGAACCGGCCGGTGACCGCCTCGCTGGCGGAGGAGCTCATCCGCTGCAGCTCGTCGAGGCGGGCCGGCAGGGTCGCCAGGATCTCGTCGGTCCGCATGAACTCCAGCATCGTCCGGGCCCGGCCCACGATCCGGTGCGCCTCGCCGGCGACGCCGATCCGGTGGCCCTCCCGCACGTTGGCCCGCTCCAGCTCGGCCAGGCACCCCTCGGCCTGCTCCAGCGCGGCGAACACCGAACGGGGGAAGAGCCGGTCCAGCAGCAGGAACTCCGCGGCCCGACTGGAGTTCACCGCACCGCGGTAGGTGCGCAGGTAGGGCTCGTAGGCGCCGGTCGAGCGCAGCACCAGCGTCCAGGACGGCGCCGAGTCACCGGCCAGCACGCGGGTGGAGAGCATCCGCGCGGTCATGTCGACGCGCTCCAGCGACCGGCCGAGGATGAGGAACAGCCAGCTCTCGTCCCGGCTCATCGTGGCGTCGGCCAGCCCGAACACCATCGCCGAGCGCTCGCGGACGAACCGGAACAACGAGTGCGGGCCGTAGCGGCGGGCCATGGTGCGCTGCTGGGGCAGCGCGTTGTGGGTGACGTTGAGCGACTCCCAGATCTCCGCCGACAGCACCTCCCGAGCGCCGCGGGCGTTCTCCCGGGCCGCGGAGAGCGCGCCGACGATCGAGCTGGGGCTGGCCCGGTCGAACGCCAGGGTGGCCAGCACCCGCTCGGTGTCCGCCTCGGACTCCGGGCAGGGCGCGCCCATCAGCGCCAGCAGGTTCGCGCAGGCCCGGCGTTCGTCGATCCACGGGTCCTCGACCAGCCGCTGGGTGTGCACGTCGAGGATGCGGGCGGTGTCGTCGGCCCGCTCGATGTACCGGCCGATCCAGAACAGCGACTCCGCGATCCGGCTCAGCATGCGCAGCCACCGCCGCCCGGAGCAGCGCCACCAGCCGTCGGCCCCGCCCAGAGGCTCGGCCCGAGCTCGCGAGGGCTGAGGGGTGCGGGGTCCTTCGACTGCTGCTGTTGCTGGGACTGGGCCAGCGCGTTGTCGTTGGGTGGCCCCGGGTCCTGCGCGGGCGGGTCGGCCGGCAGGTCGGCGGTGGTGAACTCGATCCGGGTGACGTCGTGCTCGGGTGCCGGCTCGGCCACCCGCCGGGGCGGGGTGATCACCCAGGTGTCCTTCGAGCCGCCGCCCTGGCTGGAGTTGACCACCAGCTCGCCCTCCGGCAGCGCCACCCGGGTCAACCCGCCGGGGAGCACCCAGACGTCGGAGCCGTCGTTGACCGCGAACGGCCGCAGGTCGACGTGGCGCGGGGCGATCCGGCCGTTGATCAACGTGGGCGACGTCGACAGGCCGATCGGCTTCTGTGCGATCCAGTCCCGCGGGGCGGCGCGCACCTTCTCCGCCAGCTCCTCGAGGGTCCGTTCGTCGGCCCGCGGGCCGATCACGATGCCCTTGCCGCCCGAGCCGTCGACCGGCTTCAGCACCAGCCGGTCGAGGTTGGCCAGCACCCACTCGACGACGTCGGGGTCGTCCAGCCGGTGCGTCTCGGCGTTGGCCAGCACCGGCTCCTCGGCGAGGTAGTACCGGATCAGGTCGGGCACCCAGGTGTAGAGCAGCTTGTCGTCGGCGACGCCGTTGCCCACTGCGTTGGCGATGGTCACCCGCCCGGCCCGGGCCGCGTTGAGCACCCCGGCGCAGCCGATCACCGAGTCGGACCGGAAGTGCACGGGGTCGAGGAACTCGTCGTCGATCCGCCGGTAGATGACGTCGACGCGCTGCTGCCCGTCCGTCGTCCGCATGCTCACCTGCCCGCCGGAGCAGACCAGGTCCCGGCCCTCGACGAGTTCGACGCCCATCTGGCGGGCCAGCAGCGCGTGCTCGAAGTAGGCGGAGTTGTAGACGCCGGGGGTCAGCAGCACGACCGTGGGATCGGCGACCGACGGCGGGGCGGAGGCCTTCAGCGCGGCCAGCAGCCGGCCCGGGTAGTCCGACACCGGCAGGATCCGGTGGTCGGCGAACAGCTCGGGCAGCACCTGGCTCATCGCCGCCCGGTTCGTGATCACGTAGCTGACGCCGGACGGCGAGCGGAGGTTGTCCTCCAGCACCCGGAAGTCGCCGGCCTCGTCGCGCACCAGGTCGATGCCGCTGACGTGCAGGCGGACGCCGTTGGGCGGCACCAGCCCGTGCGCGGCGCGGTGGAAGTGGGCGCTGGTGGTGACGACGCTGCGCGGCACGATCCCGTCGGCGAACACCTGGCCGGCGCCGTACACGTCGGCCAGGAACGCCTCCAGCGCGTGCACCCGCTGGGCCACCCCGCGCTCGATGAGCGACCACTCCCCCGCACCGATCACCCGCGGCACGATGTCCAGCGGGAAGGGCTGCTCCTCACCGGCGTGCGCGAAGGTGACCCCGGCGTCGCGGTAGGTCTGGGACAGCACGTCCGCGCGGGCGGCGAGCTCCTCGCCCGACATCGGCTGCAGCGAGCCGAAGAGCCCGGTGTAGGGCGGGCGTGGCTGCGACGGGGCCGAGAACATCTCGTCCCACTGCTGCCCGAGGGGGTAGCCGTCGAAGAGGTCCGCCATGCGACGAACCTAGACACGGCGTGTGTCCCGCGCGTTTCGACGCGAGGTGACCCGCTGGAACGACCCCTCGCCGGGGACCGCCGCGAGCCAGGTGACTCGATGGAACGGCCCCCTCGCAGGGGCCCGCCGCGAGCTTGCGAGCGGTGGGGGGCGAGGGGGTCCTTCGTCAGGCGGAGGCGCGGCGGACCAGCCGGGTCGGGACAATCCGGGACTCCGCCCGCTCACCGTCGATCTGGCGCAGCAGCAGCTCGGTGAGCAGCGGGGTCATGTCGCCCAGCGGCTGGGCGACCGTGGTCAGCGGCGGGTCGCAGACCGCGGCGACGGCCGCGTCGTCGAAGCCGACGACGGCGACGTCGTCGGGCACCCGTCGGCCCGCCGCCCGCAGGGTGCGCAGCGCACCGACGGCCATCGGGTCGGAGGCGACGAACACCGCGTCGAGGTCGGGGGCATCCTCCAGCAGCTCGGCCATCGCCCGGGCCCCACCGGCCTCGGTGAAGTCGCCCTCGGCCACCATCCGGGGTGCGGCCTCCACGCCGGCGGCCTGCAGCGCCGAGCGCCAGCCGTGCAACCGGTCGACGCCGGCGATCATGTCCAGCGGGCCGGTGACCGTGCCGATGCGCCGCCGGCCGGTGCTGAGCAGGTGCCGGGCGGCCAGCTCGGCGCCGCCGGAGTTGTCGGCGTCGACGTAGGCGAGGTCCCGGCCGTCGAAGGGGCGACCGCACAGGACCAGCGGGATGCCGGCCTCCTCGAGGATCTCCGGCAGCGGGTCATTGCTGTGCACCGACATCAGGATCACGCCGTCGACGTGGCCCTGGCGGGCGTACCGGCCGATCTTCTGCTGCTCACGCTCGTCGCGGGCGGTCAGCAGCACCAGGTTGAGGTCGGTGTCGGCCAGGGTTGCGGACACCCCGCGCACGATGCTGGCGAAGAACGGGTCGCTGAACACCTGGGTGTTGGGCTCGTTGAGCACCAGCGCGATCGTGTCGGTGCGCCGGGTGACCAGGCTGCGGGCCATCCGGTTGGGGACGTAGCGCAGCTGCGCGACCGCCGACCGCACCGCCTCGCGCGCCTCCGGGCTCACGCGCGGGGAGTCGTTGATGACCCGGGAGACGGTGGCCCGGGAGACGCCGGCGAGCACGGCGACCTCGTCCAGCGTCGGGGACGCCGGACGCGCGGTGGTGTCGGTCATCGGGCTCCCGTGCTGGCGTGGTGGTCTCCCCATGGTGACGTGTGAGAGCGCTTTCCGACACCCCCTCACCGTGTCCCAACCGTTACTTGACACGTGACAGTGACCCACACCACTCTGTGCCGCACAGCCGTGAGAGCGTTCTCACACCCCGCAGCGGCCCTGCATCGGAGCAGGCGCCCCGGGGTCTCCTCAGGAGGTCAGATGTCCCGTTCCACGCGAGGCAAGGCGGTGTTCGGGGCGGCGCTGGCCGCAGCCCTGCTGACTGCCGGTTGCGGCTCGGACGACAGCAGCGCTGCTGCCGCCGACTACGACCCGGACGCGCCCGTCACCCTGACGGTCGGCACGTTCGGCACGATGGACTTCGACAACGCCGGTCTCTACGAGGAGTACATGGCGCTGCACCCCAACGTCACGATCGAGCAGAACAACGTCGCCCAGTCCGCGGCCTACTACAAGTCGCTGCAGACCCGGCTGGCCGCCAACTCCGGCCTCGACGACATCCAGGCCCTGGAGATCGGCTTCATCGCCGACGTCGTGCGCAACCACGCCGACGCGTTCGTCGACTGGAGCCAGGAGGAGAACGCCGACGAGCTGGAGGGCAACTTCTACGACTGGAAGTGGGGCCAGGCCACCACCTCCGACGGCGCCACGATCGCCCTCGGCACCGACACCGGCCCGCAGGCCATGTGCTACCGCAAGGACCTGTTCCAGGAGGCCGGCCTGCCCACCGACCGCGCTGAGGTGGCCGAGCTGTGGCCGACCTGGGACGCGTACCTGGACGCCGCGCGGCAGTACCAGTCCACGTCCGACGCCGCCTTCGTCGACAGCCCGGCGAGCATCTTCTCCTCCTCGGTGTACCAGGGCGAGGTCGCCTACAACGACGAGGACGGCAACCCGATCCCGGGGGAGAGCGAGGGCGTCGAGCGGGCGTGGGGCTACGCCAGCCAGGCCGCCGAGGAGGGCCTGACCGCCAACCTCAGCCAGTTCGGTGACGAGTGGAACGCCGCGTTCTCCAACGGGGCGTTCGCCACGATCGCCTGCCCCGCCTGGATGCTCGGCTACATCAACTCCCAGATGGGTGACTCCGGTGCCGGGCTGTGGGACATCGCCCCGCTGCCGGGTGCCGCGGAGGGCGCCAGCAACTGGGGCGGCTCGTTCCTCGGCGTCCCGGCCGACGGCCCGAACGTCGAGGCCGCCAAGGACCTGGTCGAGTGGCTCACCGCCCCGGAGCAGCAGGTGAAGATGTTCACCGAGGCAGCGCACTTCCCCTCCAGCGAGCAGGCCGCGGAGGACCCGGGCGTCCAGGACGCGGTGAACGAGTACTTCAGCGGCGCACCGACCGGGGCGATCTTCGGTGAGTCGGCGGCGAACATCCGCCGGACGCCGATCGGCCCGTACGACACCCAGATCCAGGAGGCCTTCACCACCGGCCTGACGGACATCGCCACCCGTGGGACGAGCCCCGACCAGGCGTTCGAGGACGCGCTGAAGGCGGCCGAGCAGGCCATCGGCGGCTGAGCCCCGCTCGGCACGCCGATCCGGACGCGGTGCCCGGGAGCGTCTCCCGCTCCCGGGCACCTGCACCGGCCCCGCCGACCGCACCCGCGGCGGGACCGGCTGCCCCGGCCGGGTCCTCCAGCCAGGACCCCTCGCCCGCCCGACCCGCGCACCCGACCGTCAGGACCCCGCATGACCATCGCGAGTGGCACCGTCCGCGAGGCGGCCATCGCCGCACCCCCACCCGACAGGCCCGACTTCCCCGCCCGCCCCCGCAGGCGTCGGCGGCTCACCCGGAACCGCTGGGGCTACGCCTACGTCGCCCCGTTCTTCCTGGTCTTCGCCGCCTTCAGCCTCTACCCGTTCCTCTACACCGCCTGGATCTCGCTGCACCGCACGAGCCTGAGCAACATCAACGGCGGTGAGTTCATCGGCCTGGAGAACTACCGCAACCTGCTGGAGAGCGAGTTCTTCTGGAACGCCGCCCGCAACACCCTCACCATCGGGATCCTCTCCACGGTCCCCCAGCTGTGCATGGCCCTGGGCCTGGCCCACCTGCTCAACTACAAGCTCCGCGGCCGGACCTTCTTCCGCACCGTGATGCTGATGCCGTACGCGACGAGCATCGCCGCGGCGACCCTGGTCTTCGCCCAGCTCTTCGGCCGCGACTACGGCCTGATCAACACCGGCCTGGAGGCCGTCGGCCTGGACCGGATCGACTGGGAGGCCGGCACCGTGAGCAGCCAGGTCGCGATCGCCGTGATCGTGACCTGGCGCTGGACCGGCTACAACGCGCTGATCTACCTGGCCGCCATGCAGTCGATCCCCGGCGAGTTGTACGAGGCCGCGGAGATCGACGGCGCCAGCAAGTGGAAGCAGTTCCTGCACGTGACCATCCCGTCGCTGCGCCCGACGATCCTGTTCACCGTCGTCATCTCCACCATCGGCGCCGTGCAGCTGTTCGGTGAGCCGCTGCTGTTCGCCGGCAACGGCACCACCAGCGGTGGCTCCGCGGGCCAGTACCAGACGCTGGGCCTGCTCATGTACCAGCAGGGCTGGACCAACTTCCACATCGGGCAGGCGGCCACCACCGCCTGGGCGATGTTCCTGATCATCCTGGTGATCGTGGGGGTCAACGCCGTGATCGGCCGCCTCCGCTCCCGGGCCGAGCGGTAGGAGGCGGGCATGGCGACGATCGCTCTCCCGGACACGGAGCAGACCGAGGCACCCTCGACCACCGGCGGGCCCACCAGGCGCCGCGGCAAGGGCGCCGGCGGGAAGAACGGCAAGGCCGGGCCGGTGGCGTACACCCTGCTCACCCTGGTGTCGCTGGTGTCGATCTTCCCCCTCTACTGGACCGTGGTGGCCGGGTCGCACACCAACGCCGAGATCGCGGCGACCCCGCCGCCGTTCCTGCCCAACGCCAGCTTCTTCGACAACATGCGGCTGGCGCTGGACCAGGCCCCGATCGGACTGGCCATCCTGAACTCGGTGCTGGTCTCCAGCGCGATCACGATCGGCACGGTGCTGTTCTGCACGCTGGCCGGGTTCGCCTTCGCCAAGCTGCAGTTCCGCGGCCGCGGGCTGCTGCTCGCGCTGGTGATCGGCACGATGATGGTGCCCACCCAGCTGGCGGTGATCCCGCTGTTCATGATGATCGCCGAGCTGCAGTGGGTGAACCAGCTGCAGGCGGTCATCCTGCCCACCCTGGTCAGCGCGTTCGGCGTCTTCTTCATGCGCCAGTTCCTGATCTCCGCGCTGCCCAACGAGCTGCTGGAGGCCGGCCGCGTCGACGGCGCGTCGACCTTCCGGATCTTCCGGTCGATCGTGCTGCCGGTGGCCCGCCCGGCGATGGCGGTGCTGGCGATGCTCACCTTCCTCACCGCGTGGAACGAGTTCTTCTGGCCGCTCATCGCGCTGACCACCGCCAACCCGACCGTGCAGGTCGCGCTGGCAGGGCTGGGCTCCGGCTACGTCCCGCAGCGCGCGGTGATCATGGCCGGCACGCTGCTGGGCACCCTGCCGGTGCTCATCGTCTTCGCGATCCTCGGCAAGCAGATCGTCGGCGGCATCATGCAGGGCGCGGTGAAGGGATGACCGGCGCCCACCTCCCGACCCCCTCACCGTCCAGCCGGAAAGGCGCCTGACATGGCCACCGTCACCTTCGAGCACGCCACCCGGATCTACCCGAAGGCCGAGCGGCCGGCCGTCGACGCCCTGGACCTGGAGATCGCCGACGGCGAGTTCCTCGTCCTGGTCGGGCCCTCGGGCTGCGGCAAGTCCACCTCGCTGCGGATGCTCGCCGGGCTGGAGGAGGTCGACTCCGGCTCGATCGTCATCGGCCAGCGCGACGTCACCGACTCCCCGCCCAAGGACCGGGACATCGCCATGGTGTTCCAGAGCTACGCCCTCTACCCGCACATGACGGTGGAGGAGAACATGGGCTTCGCGCTGAAGCTCGCCGGCATCTCCAAGGACGAGCGCGCCACCCGGGTCCGCGAGGCGGCGAAGATCCTGGACCTGGAGCCCTACCTGTCCCGCCGGCCGAAGGCGCTCTCCGGTGGGCAGCGGCAGCGGGTCGCGATGGGCCGGGCGATCGTGCGCAACCCGCAGGTGTTCCTGATGGACGAGCCGCTGTCCAACCTGGACGCCAAGCTGCGCGTGCAGACCCGCACCCAGATCGCCGCCCTGCAACGGCGGCTGGGCACCACCACCGTCTACGTCACCCACGACCAGGTCGAGGCGATGACCATGGGCGACCGGGTCGCGGTGCTCAAGGACGGCGTCCTGCAGCAGTGCGACACCCCCGGCTCGCTGTACGACCGGCCGGCCAACGTGTTCGTCGCCGGCTTCATCGGCTCCCCGGCGATGAACATCGCCACCGGGCCGGCGGTCGACGGCGGCGTGGCCCTCGGTGGCGCGGTGCTGCCGGTGCCCCGCGAGCAGCTGACCCGCGCCTCGGCCGGCAACGGCCAGGTCACGGTCGGTTTCCGGCCGGAGGCCGTCGTGCTGTCCCCCACCGGCGACGGCGTCCCGGTCGACGTCGACGTCGTGGAGCACCTGGGCAGCGACGCCTTCCTCTACGCCCGGCTCCGCGGGGGCGCCGACGACGGCGCCGACGTGATCGTCCGCACCGAGCCGCGCACCACCGCGGCCGCCGGCGACCGGGTGCACGTCTCCGTGCTCCCCGGCCAGCTGCACGTCTTCGACCCCACGACCGGCCTGCGCGTCGACTGAACGAGGACCACCTGCCCCCCACCACCACTCGCACGCTCGCGGCGGGCCCTGCAGGGGCCAGCTGCACCATGCCGTCAACGAAAGAGGAACCTCTCCCCATGACATCCACCGACGTCCGCGAAGACCGCGCCGCCGGCCTCGTGTTCCCCCCGGGGTTCACGTTCGGCGCAGCCACCGCCGCCTACCAGATCGAGGGCGCCGTCGACGTCGACGGCCGCGGCCCGTCGATCTGGGACACCTTCAGCCACACCCCCGGCAAGACCCACCTGGGCCACACCGGCGACGTCGCCTGCGAGCACTACGTGCGCTACCCGCAGGACGTCGCCCTGATGAAGGACCTGGGCCTGGACGCCTACCGGTTCTCCGTCTCCTGGTCGCGGATCCTCCCCGAGGGCACCGGCCGCATCGAGCAGCGCGGCGTCGACTTCTACCGCCGCCTGGTCGACGAGCTGCTCGAGGCCGGCATCGACCCGTGGCTGACGCTCTACCACTGGGACCTGCCGCAGGCGCTGCAGGACAAGGGCGGCTGGACCGACCGCGACACCGCCCACCGCTTCGCCGAGTACGCCGGCGTGCTGTACGACGCCCTCGGTGACCGGATCCCGCACTGGTCGACCCTCAACGAGCCGATGTGCAGCTCGCTGCTGGGCCACATGGCCGGTCAGCACGCGCCGGGCCACACCGACCCGGTCGAGGCCTCCCGCGCGGTGCACCACCTGCTGCTGGGCCACGGCCTGGCGATCCAGACGCTGCGCGACAAGGGCGCCGACCACCTGGGCATCACGCTGAACTTCACCCCGATGAAGGCGGCCACCGACTCCGCCGCCGACCTCGACGCCGCCCGCCGGCTCGACGGTCAGCAGAACCGGATGTTCCTGGTGCCGATCGTCACCGGGGAGTACCCGGCCGACGTCGCCGAGGACCTGACCGCCGCCGGCGCGCCGCTGCCGATCGAGGACGGCGACCTGGAGATCATCTCCACCCCGGTCGACTGGCTGGGCGTGAACTACTACTTCCAGTCGACGGTGCGGGCGGTCAGCGAGCCCACCGGCAAGCAGACGGCGTTCATCGGCGGCGAGCTGGTCGCGGACCTGGAGCCCGAGGGCCCGACCACCACCATGGGCTGGGGCATCAACCCCGAGGCGTTCACCGAGCTGCTGACCTGGATCAGCGGGGTCGCCCCGGGCCTGCCGATGTTCATCACCGAGAACGGCTCCGCCTGGCCGGACCAGGTGTCCGCCGACGGGCAGGTGCACGACCCGGAGCGGGTCGACTACCTGCTGCGGCACCTGGCCGCGATGACCGAGGCGATCGAGGCCGGCGCCGACGTGCGCGGGTACTTCGCCTGGTCGCTGCTGGACAACTACGAGTGGGCCCGCGGCTACGACCAGCGGTTCGGCATCGTGCACGTCGACTACGACACCCAGGTGCGGACGCCGAAGGACAGCGCCCGCACCTACGCCGACGTCATCCGCACCGCCAAGGACGGCGTGTGACGGTCGGCTCTTCCAGCGCCGACCTCGCGGGACGCCGGGTGCTGCTCACCGGCGCCTCCCGCGGGGTCGGCGCGGCCGTCGCCCGGCAGCTGGTCGCGGCCGGTGCCGACGTGCTCGGCACCGCCCGGGATGCGGCGGCGCTGGACCAGCTGACCGCGGAGCTGGCCGGCGGCCCCGGCTCGTTCACCGCGGTCGTCGCCGAGCTCACCGACGAGGCCACGCCCGGGCGGCTGGCCGAGGCTGTCGGGCAGCGGTGGGGTGGGCTCGACGTGCTGGTGAACAACGCCGGCGTGATGCTCGCCCGCGAGCCACGGTTCGAGGACGAGCCGGCCGGCACGCTCGAGGAGAGCCTGCTGGTCAACTGCGTCGTCCCGCACCGGCTGGTGCTGGCGTTGCTGCCGGCGCTGCGCAAGGGCGACGAGCCCCGGGTGGTGCACGTCAGCTCCGGGGCGGGCACCACCGAGCTGATCCGGGACGCCGGCATCGGCAGCTACCGGGTGAGCAAGTGGGCGCTCAACGGGCTGGTGCTCATGCAGGCCGCGCAGCTCGCCGGCGAGGTCGCGGTCAACGCCCTGGACCCGGGCTGGGTGCGCACCGACCTCGGTGGCCAGGAGGCCCCGGGCACCCCGGCGGAGAGCGCGCAGGGCGCCCTGGCTCTGTTGCGCGAGCCGGTGACGGTGACCGGCCGGATCTTCAAGGACGGCACCGAGATCTCGTTCTAGCTCGACAGCTGTCGCCGGGAGCATCGCAGGGAGCGCCAGCGACCGAGGAGCGGACCGAAGGAGATCGACAGCTGTCGCCGGGAGCATCGCAGGGAGCGCCAGCGACCGAGGAGCGGACCGAAGGAGATCGACAGCTGTCGCCGGGAGCATCGCAGGGAGCGCCAGCGACCGAGGAGCGGACCGAGGAAACTGGAGGCTCACGTGCTGGACGACGAGGTCCGCGCGCAGGTGCTGACCGCACTCCTGGTCACCCAGCGGCACAGCTGGGACCAGGGGCTCACGGCCGCCGTGCTCGACGAGTCGGGCACGGCGGCCCCGTTGCGCGTGCTGCTGGACGACGCGGTGGCCCGGCAGCTGCCCGACGGGCGGCTGGCCGAGCTGGACCCGCTCTGCTCGGTGAACGGCGGGGCGGTGGGCGAGTTCGTCGACCTGGTGGCCGGCCGCACCGGTGACGAGGGGCTGGCCGCGGCGGCCGCCCGGCAGCGCGCCTGGTTGCTGTCCGGTGCGCCCCGGGCGGGCGACGGCACGCTGTTCCACCTGGTGGAGGGCCGTCAGGTGTGGGCCGACACCGTCTACATGGCGGTGCCCTTCCTCGCCGCGACCGGTGCCGCCGTCGCCGCGCTGGACCAGCTCGACGGGCACCGGACCCGGCTGCGCGACCCGGACACCGGGCTGTGGGCCGCCCGCTGGGACGAGGACGCCGGGACGTTCGCCGACCCGCGGGCCTGGGGCACCGGCAACGGCTGGGTGGTGGCCGGCCTGGCCCGCACGGTCCGCTGGCTGCCCGGGCGGCGCGGGGTCGAGGTGGCCACGGAGGTGCGCGGGCTGCTGGACGTCGTCCTGCCGCTGCGCCGTCCCGACGGGCTCCTGGGGGACGTGCTCGACGACCCGGCGAGCCGCTCGGACCCGACCGTCGCCGCGATGTTCGCCTGGGCCGCGCTCACCGGCGCGGGTGAGGGCTGGCTCCCCGCCCACTGCGCCGACGTGGGCTGCGAGCTGCTGGCGGCGGCGGTGGCCCGGCTCGACCCGTCGGGCCGGGTGAGCGGGGCCAGCGCCGCCCCGCACTTCGACCGGCCGGGGCACTCCCCCGAGGCACAGGCCTTCCTGCTGCTCGCCGACGCGGCCGAGCGCCGCTGGCGCCGGGAGCACCGCCGGGGGTGACCACCGGCCGGGAAGACGCCCGGCTCGCGACGGCTTACAGTGGCATCTGGTTGAGCTTTCAACAGGAATGAGGCCGCCATGCCCGCCGTCACCGTCGAGGACACCACCACCCTGCCCCGGGTGCCGCTGCCCGCGCCGCGCACCGTCCAGCGGCGCACCCGGTCGGTCACCAGCGCACCGCAGGGCTACGAGGGCGAGGGCTTCCCCGTGCGCCGCGCCTTCGCCGGCGTCGACCTGCGCGACCTGGACCCGTTCCTGCACATGGACCAGATGGGCGAGGTCGAGTATGCCCCGGGTGAGCCGAAGGGCACCTCGTGGCACCCGCACCGGGGGTTCGAGACCGTCACCTACCTGCTCGACGGCACCTTCGAGCACGCCGACAGCCACGGTGGCGGGGGCACCATCAGCGACGGCGACACCCAGTGGATGACCGCGGGGTCGGGGGTGTTGCACATCGAGAAGCCGCCGGAGGCGCTGGTGCTCAGCGGCGGCCTGTTCCACGGCCTGCAGCTGTGGGTGAACCTGCCCCGGGCGCAGAAGTGGGCGGAGCCGCGCTACCAGGACCTGCGCGCGCGGGAGTCGGTGCTGCTGGCCAGCCCGGACGGCGGTGCGCTGCTCCGGGTGATCGCCGGCGACGTCGGCGGGCACACCGGCCCGGGCAGCACGTACACCCCGATGGCGATGGTGCACGCCACCGTCTCCCCCGGGGCGACCCTGCAGCTGCCCTGGCGCCCGGACTTCAACGCGCTGGTCTACGTGCTCTCCGGCAGCGGCGCGGTGGGCATCGACGGCGCCCCGGTGCACACCGGTCAGCTGGTCGTGCTGGGCCCCGGCGACACGGTGACCGTGCACGGCACCCGGCCCGGCGACCGGCACGCGGAGTCCCGCACGCCCGACCTGGACGTCGTCGTCCTCGGCGGCCTGCCGATCCGGGAGCCGATCGCCATGTACGGGCCGTTCGTGATGAACAGCCGGCAGGAGCTGCGGGACGCCTTCGCCGACCACTCCGCCGGCCGGCTCGGCAGCATCCCGGCCCAGCGCACCGCACACGCCGACGGCCTCGCGCACGGTGACGTGCGCGGCGAGACGCAGCAGGACGCCGTCACGGGCACCAGCGGAGCGTGGCCGGCGGGCTGACGCCGGCTCGTCGCGCGGGGAGCGAGGACGACTCCCCGCTCCCCGCGTGGAGCAGGATCAGTCCGTCGCGCGCAGGCGCTCCCACTCGGCCCGGCGGGTGGCCTGCTGGTCCGGGTCGGGCACCGGCAGCGAGGCCAGCAGCCGCCGGGTGTAGGCGTGCTGCGGCGCGCCGAGCACCTCCTCGCCGGTGCCCTCCTCGACCAGCTTGCCGCGCAGGAGCACCGCGATCCGGTCGGCGAGCAGGTCGACGACGGCGAGGTCGTGGCTGATGAACAGCGCGGCGAACCCCAGCTGGCGCTGCAGGTCGGCGAAGAGCTCCAGCACCCGGGCCTGCACCGAGACGTCCAGCGCGGAGGTGGGCTCGTCGGCGATGAGCAGCTCGGGGTCCAGCGCCAGCGCGCGGGCCAGGCTGGCCCGCTGCCGCTGACCGCCGGAGAGCTCGTGCGGGTACCGGTCACCGAAGGCCTTCGGCAGCTGTACCGCCTCGAGCAGCTCGTCGACCCGCCGGCGGGCGGCGCGCGGGTCCTTCGCCCGCTTGTGCACCACCAGCGGTTCGGCGACCGCGTCGGCGATGGTGAGCAGCGGGTTGAAGCTGGTCGCCGGGTCCTGGAAGACGAACCCGATCCGCTCGCGCACGGGGCGGAAGGTGCGCTCCTTCATCCCGTTCATCTCGGTGCCCAGCACCTGCAGCGACCCGCCGCTGACCCGGGTGAGCCCGGCGATGGCGCGCCCGATCGTCGTCTTGCCGCTGCCGCTCTCCCCCACCAGCCCGAGCACCTCGCCGGGCCGGATGTCGAAGCTCACGCCGTCGACGGCGGTGAAGTCGGGCTTGCGCAGCCGGCCCGGGTAGACGATCCGCAGGTCGCGCGCCGCGACCACCGGTGCCGTCTCGGCCCAGCCGGGTGCCCGCTGCTCGGCACGCGCCCGGGCGCTGGCCGAGCCACTGCCCAGCCGCGGGACGGCGGCCAGCAGCTGCTGGGTGTAGGGCTCCTTCGGGGCGGCGAACAGGGTGCGGACGTCGGCCTGCTCGACCAGCTCCCCGCGGTACATCACCGCGACCCGGTCGGCGAGGTCGGCGACGACCCCCATGTTGTGCGTGATCAGCACGATCGCGGCACCGAAGTCGTCGCGGCAGCGGCGCAGCAGGTCGAGGATCTCGGCCTGCACGGTGACGTCGAGGGCGGTGGTCGGCTCGTCGGCGACGATGACGCCGGGGTCGAGGACCAGCGCCTGGGCGATGACGATGCGCTGCTTCTGCCCGCCGGAGAACTGGTGCGGGTAGTGGTCGATCCGGGTCTCCGGGTCGGGGATGCCGACCCGGCGCAGCACGTCGATCGCCTTGGCCCGGGCCTCGGCCTTGCTGAGCTTCCCGTGCGCGCGCAGCCCCTCGGTGATCTGCCAGCCCACCGGGTAGACCGGGTTCAGCGCCGTCGAGGGCTCCTGGAACACCATGGCGGCGTCCTGCCCGCGCACCTCGCGCAGCTGGCTGCCCCGCAGGGTGACGACGTCGTGCGAGCTGCCGCCGTCCCGGCTGCGCAGCACCACCGCGCCGCGAGCGGTGGCCGTCTCCGGCAGCAGGCCCAGGATGGTGCGTGCGGTGACGGTCTTGCCGCTGCCGCTCTCCCCGACGATCGCCAGCACCTCGCCGGCGGCCACGGTCAGGCTGACGTCGCGGACGGCGGCCACGGAGCCGGCGTCGGTGGCGAAGGAGACCGCGAGGTCGCGGATCTCGACGACGTCCCCGCTGCCCGGACCGGTCGCGGTGCTGCCGGTCGGGGTCGTGGTGGTGCTCATGCTCGGTCTCCCCGTCCCTGGCCCTCGGGCTCCTGCTGCTGCGGCCCCTGGGGCTCGAGCCCGTCGACGCCGCCCGGCCCGGCGCTGAGCGCGCCGCCACGCACCGCGGACACCTCGGCCACCCCCTCGGGCTGCTGCTGGGCCGCCCGGCGGCGGGTGCGCAGCCGCGGGTCGGCGAGGTCGTTGAGGCTCTCCCCGACCAGCGTCAGCCCGAGCACGACCAGCACGATCGCCAGGCCCGGGAAGAGCGCGGTCCACCAGATGCCGCTGGTGACGTCGGACAGCGCCCGGTTGAGGTCGTAGCCCCACTCGGCGGCGTCGGTCGGCTCGATGCCGAAGCCGAGGAAGCCCAGCCCGGCGAGGGTGAGGATCGCCTCGGACGCGTTGAGGGTCAGGATCAGCGGCAGGGTGCGTGTGGCGTTGCGCAGCACGTGCCGCAGCATGATCCGTCGGTTGCTGGCGCCGATCACCCGCGCGGACTCGACGAACGCCTCGGACTTGATCCGCACCGTCTCCGCGCGCACCACCCGGAAGTACTGCGGGATGAAGACCACGGTGATGGAGATCGCGGCGGCCCAGATGCCGCCCCACATGTCCGACTGCCCGCCGCTGATGACGATCGCCATGATGATCGCCAGCAGCAGCGCGGGGAAGGCGTAGACGGCGTCGGCGATGACCACCAGCACCCGGTCCAGCCAGCCGCCGAAGTAACCGGACACCAGGCCGAGCAGCACGCCGAGGACGATGGACAGGGCGACCGCGACGACGATGACGTACAGCGCCGTCCGGGAGCCCCAGATGACCCGGGACAGCACGTCGTACCCGCCGACGGTGGTGCCGAGCCAGTGCTCGGCCGACGGCGCCTGCTGCGCGCCGAAGGAGCCCTGGGCGTCGCGGAGCTGGCTGTACTCGTAGGGCGCCAGCAGCGGGGCGAAGACGGCGGTGAGCACGAAGACGCCGGAGAGCACCAGCCCGGCGACGAGCATGCCGCGCTGCAGGCCGACGCTCTGCCGGAGCTGCTGGACGATCGGCAGCCGGCGCCAGGTGCGGCGCCGGCCGGCCGGTGCGGTGGTGGCCGTGCTACCGGTGGGGCTCCCGGTGGGGCTCTCGGTGGTGGCGGCCATCTCAGTACCTCACCCGGGGGTCGATGAGCGCGGCGATGACGTCGACGACGAAGTTGGTGACGGCCACGATGACCGCCAGCAGCGCCACGATCCCCTGCACGGCGACGAAGTCGCGGGCCTGCAGGTACTCGGCGAGCTGGAAGCCCAGGCCCTTCCACTCGAAGGTCGTCTCGGTGAGCACCGCACCCGCCAGCAGCAGGGCGATCTGCATGCCCATGACGGTGATGATCGGGATCAGCGCCGGGCGGTAGGCGTGCTTGCGCAGCAGCCGGTACTCCCCGACGCCGCGCGAGCGGGCCGCCTCGACGTACCCGTTGCCCAGCGTGCCGATGACGTTGGTGCGCACCAGCCGCAGGAAGACCCCGGCGGTGAGCAGGCCGAGGGCGACGGCGGGCAGCACGGCGTGCTGCAGCACGTCGACGATCACGTCGGGGTTGCCGGTGCGGATCGCGTCGATCAGGTAGATGCCGGTCTGGCTGTCCAGCCGGGTCAGCTCGATCTCGGTGCGGGTGGAGGCCCGCCCGGCGACCGGGAGCCAGTCGAGCTGGACGGCGAACACGAGCTTGAGCAGCAGGCCGGCGAAGAAGACCGGGGTGGCGTAGCAGAGGATCGCGAAGACCCGCAGCAGCGCGTCGGGCGCCCGGTCGCGCATGTAGGCGGCCAGCTGCCCGAGCGGGATGCCGACCACGAAGGCGACGATCAGGGCGTAGAAGGTCAGCTCCAGGGTGGCGGCGCCGAAGGTGGTGAGCACCTCGGTGACCGGCCGCCGGTCGCTGAGCGTGGTGCCGAAGTCGCCGCTGAGCACGTTGCCCAGGTACTCGAGGTACTGGGTGAACAGCGGCCGGTCGTAGCCGGCCTCCCGGATCCGCTCGGCCAGCTGGTCGGCCGGCAACCGCCCACCCAGCGCGGCGGTGATCGGGTCACCGGTGGCGCGCATCAGGAAGAAGACGGTCGTCACCAGGATGAAGATCGTCGGGAAGATCAGCAGGAAGCGGACGAGGAGGTAGCTCCCCAGTCCGCCGCCACCGGTGCGCCGCCGGCGGCTCGCGGGTGGTGCGGCCGGCTCGGTGGCGTTCCCGGCCAGCTCGGAGGTCGTGGTCATCGCTCCCAGTCCATCAGACGGCCCGTCGGAGAGGGCGGGCCGGACGAGCCCGGCCCCGGGCGCTCCGCGAGGTGCGGGTCGCCCGGGGCCGGGGGTGGTGCGGTGGATCAGCCCTTGGACAGGGCGCCGTAGCGGAACTTGAACGACGGGTCCAGGGTGTCCTGGGCGCCGTCGACGTCGGTGCCGGTGACGGCCACCTGGGCACCCTGCAGGTACGGCAGGGTCGACAGGTCGTCGGCCTCCAGCTGCTGGATCTGCTCGATCAGGGCCTGCCGCTCGGCCGGGTCGGCCGTCGTCGCCTGCTGCAGGATCAGATCGTTGACCTGCGGGTTCGAGTAGTGGTTGCTGAGGAAGTTCTCCGTGAGGAAGAACGGCGTCAGGTAGTTGTCGGCGTCGGAGTAGTCCGGGAACCAGCCGAGCTGGTAGGCCGGGTACGCGTCGGCGACGCGCTGCTCGGAGTACTGCGTCCACTCGGTGGTCTGCAGGTCGACCGTGAACAGCCCGGAGCGCTCCAGCTGGTCCTTGATGAGGGCGTACTCGTCACCCGAGGACGGGCCGTAGTGGTCGTTGGAGTACTGCAGGTTCAGCTGCACGGGGGTCTCCACCCCGGCGGCCTGCAGCAGCTCGGCGGCGGCGTCGGCGTCCGGACCACCCTCGCCGTCGCCGTACTTCTCCTTCAGCGGCTCGACGGCGCCGGTGAGGCCCTCGGGCACGAAGGAGTACAGCGGGGTGTAGGTGCCCTTGTAGACCTGCTCGGCCAGCGCCTCGCGGTCGATCAGGCTCGCGATGGCCTGGCGCACGGCCTGCGCCTTGGCCGGGTCGGCCTCCGGCGTGGTCGCGCCGTACGGCTGGGTGTTGAAGTTGAACGTGATGTAGCGGATCTCGCCGCCGGGGCCGTCGATGACCTGGACGTCGTCGTTGCCGCGCAGGTCCTCGACGTCGGTCGCGCTCAGGCTGCGGAAGGCGACGTCGATGTTGCCCTCCTGCACGTCGAGCTTCAGGTTCGAGGCGTCGGCGTAGTAGCGGACGCTGACCTCGTCGGTCTTCGGGGCACCGAGCAGGCCCTCGTAGCCGTCGAACGCCTCGTAGGAGACCAGGTTGTTCTGGTCGTAGTCGGTGATCGCGTACGGGCCGGCGAACGCCTGGCCGTCGACGATCTCGGAGTCCGGGGTGAGCGCGTCGGCGGCGAAGACGTCCTCGTCGACGATCGGGCCGGCCGGGCTGGACAGGATCTGCGGGAAGACCTGGTCGTTCTCGGACTTCAGGTTGAACACGACGGTCTGCTCGTCCGGGGTCTCGACGCTGTCGAGGTTGTACAGCAGCGACGCCGGGCCGTTCTCGTCGTTGATCGCGACCATGCGGTCGAAGGAGAACTTGACGTCGGAAGAGGTCAGCTCGTTGCCGTTGGCGAAGGTGAGGCCCGGCTTGAGGGTGACCGTGTACTGCGTCGGCGAGGTGAACTCCGCGGACTCGGCGATGTCCGGCTCGACGTCCGGGCTGCCCAGCGGGGTGTTCATCAGGAACGGGTAGACCTGGTTCATCACGGCGAAGGAGCCGTTGTCGTACGAACCGGCCGGGTCGATCGTGGTGATCTTGTCGCTGGTCCCGATGGTCAGCAGGTCGCCGCCACCGCTCCCACCGGAGCCGCCGTCGTCACTGCCACCGCACGCCGCCAGCGTGAGCGCCGCCGCCGTGATGCCCGCCGTCGCGACCAGCGCACGCCGGCCACTCCTGGACAGGGAGTTCATCCGCCACCTCGTTCATCGTGCAGGCGGCCTGGGAGGCGCTCAGGCGCCCGACCCCGGCCGCCTGTGGTCATGGGAGTTGCAGAGTGACACGAATTTCCCAGCAGCCGGGATGGAGTGACTCCAGAAGTGACCGTCTTGTGACCCTGCGACGGTTCACCTGGGGTCCACGTCACGTCCACCGTCCGGTGGAGTCGGCCGCCGACTCGCTCAGAAGCTGCCGCCGCCGCTGAAGCCCCCGTCTCCGCCGAAGCTGCCGCCCCCGCTGAAGCCGCCGTCACCGCCCCCACCACCGAACCCGCCGCCGTAGCCACCACCGAGGCCGCCGAGCAGGATGCCGCCGAGCATCCCGCCGGCCACGCCCCCGGCGAAGCCGCCGCCGAGACCGCCGGGGCCGCGGCGGTACCCGCCACCCCGGTACCCGCCACCCCCGTAGCCGCCGGACATGTACTCCTCGACGTCCTGCTGCGCCTGGGTCAGCGCCTGTCGGGCGAGCGCGTCGGCCCGCTGGGCCGAACGCAGCGCCGCGACTGGGTCGCCCGCGGCCGACCGCGAGGCGTCGTCCAGGCTCCGGTCGGCCTCGGCGAGCCGGGTGCGCGCGACGCTGCCGACGGCGCCACGGCGGGTGGCGATGAAGTCCTGGGCGACGGCGATCGAGGTGTCCGCCGCGCGCACCGCCTGCTGGAGGTGGGCGGCCGCCCGTTGCTGCTGCTGCCGGGCGTCCCGGGCCGGCTCGAGCGCGGCCTCCAGCGCCAGGTCCGCCTCGTCGAGCTGCCGCACGATCGCCAGCGGATCGGGCAGCGCGCCGTCGCGCGGCCGCCACTGGTCGGTGGCGGCGGTGAGCGCGCTCTCCGCGCGGGCCAGCTGCTCGCGCAGCCCCGGGGTGTCCACGCCCCGGCCGAGCAGCGCGTGCGCCTCGGCGATGTCCTTCTCGGTCTCCACCCGCACCGCGGTGAACCGGTCGCCGGCCCCGGCCAGCTCGCCGGCGACCCGGCCGACCGAGTCCAGCAGCGTGCGGGCCTGGGCGAGGGCGTCCTCGGCGGCGCGCACCGCGGGCACGGCGCCGGCCGACCGCCCCTCGTCGAGCTCCGACCGGCCGTGCGCCAGCGCCTGCTCGGCGAGGTCCGCCCGGGTCCGCGCCTCGGCCACGTTGTCCGCGACCGGGGACCAGGCGCTGCGGGCGTAACGCTGCTGCAGCTCCTCCAGCGTGCGTTCGGCCTCGGGCAGCCGGGCGCGCACCGCCGCGACGGTGGGTTCGAGCGCGGCCAGCGCCTCCGGCGCCGACTCCTCCAGGTGCCGCAACCGGGCGTAGGCCTCCGCCTGGGAGTCCAGCCGCGCCGAGGCGGCGGCGGTGAGCTGCAGCAGCTCGGTGAGCATCCGGCGCTGGGTCGGCTCGTCCTCGGGGACGTCGTCGTCGAGCTCCTGGCGGATGCCGAAGGACCGGGACAGCTCGATCTTGGAGGTGCCCAGCGCGTCCTGGAACCCGGCGACCGGCTGCTCGCCGTACTGCGACCGGGCGTAGGCGAGGTCCAGCTCGGAGGTCTTGACCGCCTCGTCCAGCGCCAGCAGCTCCTCGCTGGCCCGGAACATCAACTGCTCGGTCGGCGTGCCGTGGTGCGGGTCGCGGGCGGCCGCCTCGGCTGCGGCGCGCTCGGCAGCGGCCTGCTGCTGGGCCGCCTGCCGCTTCTTGCGCTGCCGGCTGCGCATCAGTGCGTACCCGCCGCCGCCGACGACGGCGATCGCCGCGAGCACGCCGAGCGCGGCACCTCCTCCGCCGTCGCCACCCCCGGCGGCACCGCCCTCACCAGCGGCCGCACCCGAGCGGATGCCCTCGGCGAGGGTCATGGCGCCACCGGCCCAGTCGTCCGAGCCCAGCTGCGGCTCGACCTGCCGGCTGACCAGGTCGCTGAGCCCTGCTTCGGTGACGGGCGACTGGCCACCGACGGAGTAGCCGTCCCGCCCGGGCTCGGTGTCCGTCGTGGCGGCGAACAGGATGTCGTTGTTGCCCAGCCCGGCCGCCTGGAAGGCCTGCTGCGCCCACTGGTCACCGTCGAGCCCGCCGAAGTCCTCGACGTAGACGACGTAGAGCTGCGTGCCGTCCTCGGTCTGCAGCTCCTGCAGCGCCGACTCGACCTCCGCCTCCTCGCTGCTGCTGAGCACGTCGGCCTGGTCGACGAGCTGCTCGGTGGGCGCGAACGGCTCGACGGCAAGGGCCGGCCCGGCCCCGAGCAGCAGGGCGCCCAGCCCGAGGGCGCCGGCGGTGAGGGGACGGACGACGGAACGCATGTGCCCATCGTCGCCGATCATGCTGTGCCCCGCTCCGCCCCCGCCGCGGCCGGACCGCCGGGGCGGCCCGGCCGCCTCGTCGTGCTCAGCCGCCGAGTTCCTGCATCACCGAGAACGTCGCGCCGTGCGGGTCGGCGACGACGGCGAACCGGCCGAACGGGGTGTCCTCGGCCGGCATCAGCACCTTGCCGCCGCCGGACTCGACCGCCCGCACCGCTTCGTCGGCGGAGGCGACCGAGAAGCAGGTGCCCCACCCGCGCGGCAGGCCCTCCACCACGCCGCTCAGCCCACCGAGCGGGCGGTCGCCGATGGCGAAGGTCCAGTACGCGTCCTCGCCGGGCAGCTCCTCCCAGGCGAACCCGAACACCGCGGTGTAGAACTCCCGTGCCGCGGCCGGGTCGTCGACGGCGGCCTCGTTCCAGACCAGCGACCCGGGCTCGTTGAACACCTGCACCCCGGTCGTCGCCCCGGCCTGCCACAGGCCGAACGGGTTGCCCTGCGGGTCGGCGGCGATCGCCATCCGGCCGGCCGGGCCGACGTCCATCGGCGGGGCGAGCACGCTGCCACCCGCCGCGGTGACCCGGGCCGCCGTCGCGTCGGCGTCGTCGGTCGCGAGGTACGTCGTCCACCGCGGTGGGTCGGCAGGGTCCTGCTGCGGGCCGAGGCCCGCGGCCTGGTGCCCGTCCCGCAGGCACATCAGGTAGCCACCGGCGTCGGGACCGGGATCGGTGTAGGTCCAGTCGAGGAACGCCGCGTAGAACGCGCGGGCGGCGTCGACGTCGGGGGTGCCGAGGTCGACCCAGCAGGGCGTGCCGGCGGGCCAGGCGGTGTCACGGGTGGGCATGTCTCCTCCTCGGGAAGGACTGCGCTCGGTCGGACGGCCGAGGAGGTGACCGTCCCGCCGGGTCCCGACGCTTTCGCGGTCTCCCGGACCCGGGCCACCGGATCCCGCGACGACGTCTCCCGTGTCGCTGCCGTGGGTAGGTGCCCCGGCACCCACCGAGAACAGTCCCCGAGCCCCGTTCCCGAGCCCCGTTCCCGAGACCAGGGAGTCCCCGTGCCCGACCGCGTTCCCGCCACCGACCTGCCACCCGGCGCCGTCCGCCCCGCCGGACCGTGGGCGGTGGTCAACACCGGCGACCGGCTGTCCGCCGTGTCCCGGCGCTGCCGCCACCAGCTCGCCGACCTCGCCGAGGGGTCGGTGGACGCCGACGGCTGCCTGGTCTGCCCGTGGCACCAGGCCCGTTACGACACCTCCACCGGCGAGATGGTCACCGGCCCGCGCGGGTTCCTCGGCTGGCACGGCCCGACCCCCGGCTACACCACGCTGGTGCGCTGGTTCGGGCAGGTGGCCCGGCTGCGGGTGCGCCGGGCGGTCCGCCGCGGCGACGACGTCGTCGTCGAGGGGTGAGGTGCGGCCGGCCCGGCGCCCCCGGGCCGGCCGCGCACCAGCTCAGAAGGCGGGGATGACCGCGCCCTCGTAGGTGTCCTCGATGAACGTGCGCACCTCGTCGGAGTGCAGCAGCTCCTCCAGCTGCTGGATCCGCTCGTCGTCCTCGGTGCCGGCGCGCACCACGAGCAGGTTGGCATTGGGGTTGCCCTCGGCCTCCTCCAGCGCCAGCGCGTCCTCGGCCGGCACCAGGTCGGCGTCGATCGCGTAGTTGCCGTTGATCACCGCGGCGTCGACGTCGGCCAGCGAGCGGGGCAGCTGGGCGGCCTCGATCTCGGTGATCTGCAGGTTCTTCGGGTTGCCCTCGACGTCCAGCGCGGTGGGCGCGGAGTCCCCGGTGTCGGCCAGCGTGATCAGGTCGTTGGCGGCCAGCAGCTCCAGGGCGCGCCCGGCGTTGGTCGGGTCGTTGGGGATGGCCACCGTGGCGCCGTCGGGCAGGTCGGCCAGGTCGGTGAGGGTGTCGGAATACAGCCCCAGCGGCTCGATGTGCACCGGCTCCAGCGCGGTGAAGTCGTAGCCGGCGCTGGCCTCCTGCTCCTCCAGGTAGGGCACGGTCTGGAAGTAGTTGGCGTCGATCGACCCGTCGTCCAGCGCGGTGTTGGGCTGCACGTAGTCGGTGAACTCGACGATCTCCAGGTCCAGGCCGGCGTCGTCGGCGAGCTCCTCGTCGATGTACCGCAGGATCTCCGCGTGCGGCACCGGCGAGGCGCCGACCTGCAACGGCTCGTCGGCGGCGGAGAGCTCGGCGTCGCCGCCCCCGCAGGCGGACAGGGTCAGGGCGGTGGTGAACGCGGCGGCGGTCAGGGTCAGCTTCGAGCGCATGGGTGTCCTCTGTCGTTGCTCGGTCGGGTGGGGTTCAGGCGTGGGCGAGGCGGCGCGCCCAGCGGTCGCCGGCCCACTGCAGGGCCTGGACGACGGCGAGGAGCACCACGACCGTGACCACGGTGATGTCGGTGCGGAACTGCTGGTAGCCGTAGCGGATGGCGAAGTCGCCGAGCCCGCCGCCGCCGATCGCCCCGGCCATCGCCGAGTAGCTGATCAGCGCGACGACGGTGACGGTGACGCCGGCGACCAGCGACGGCAGCGCCTCGGGGAGCAGCACGGTGCGGACGACGTCGCGCCGGCGGGCGCCCATGGCGAGGGTGGCCTCGACCTTGCCGTGCGCCACCTCGCGCAGGCTGGTCTCGACCAGGCGGGCCAGGAACGGGACGGCGCCGATGGTGAGCGGCACGATCGTCGCCGTCGACCCGATGGTCGTGCCGACGATGCCGCGGGTGACCGGGGCGACCAGCACCAGCAGGATGATGAACGGCAGCGAGCGGCCCAGGTTGACCACCAGGCCGAGCACCCGGTTCAGCAGCGGGTGCGGCGCCAGCGCACCCGGCGAGGTCACCGTCAGCAGCACCCCGAGCGGGACGCCGAGCAGCACGGTGAGCGCGGTGGAGACGCCGACCATGTAGAGCGTCTCGCCGGTGGCGTCGACCAGCTGCGGCGCGATGCGGTCCCAGTTCACCGCTGCACCTCCGGGGCGTCGGCGAGCTGCTGGACGTCGGGCTCGGCGGGCTGCTCCGGCTCGTCGTCGGCACCGGGCAGCGGGCGCCGACCGCCGGGCACGGCCCGCTCGACCAGGGCACCGTCGGCGCGGAGCCGGGCCAGCGCGGTGTCCAGCCGGCCGCCGTCGTCGCCCTGCACGCGCAGCAGCAGCCGGCCGAAGCGGTGCCCCGCGACGGACTCGACCGAGCCGCCGGCCACCTCGACGGACAGTCCCAGCTCACCGGCGAGCACCCGGAGCACCTGCCCCTCGGGGGCCGCGTCGGTGACGGTGACCGCCACCAGGTCGCCGTCGGCGGGGTCGACGGGCGGCGCGGGCACCAGCTGGGCGGCCAGCGGGGAGTCCGGGCGGGTGAGCACCTCGGCCAGCGGGCCGCCGTCGACGACCCGACCGTCGCTCATCAGCACCGCGCTGTCGCAGACCGCCTTGACCACGGCCATCTCGTGGGTGATCAGCAGCACGGTGAGGCCGAGCTCCGCGCGGACCGTGCGCAGCAGGTCGAGGACGCCGGCGGTGCTCGCCGGGTCGAGCGCGGAGGTCGCCTCGTCGCAGAGCAGCACGGTGGGGCGGGCGGCGAGCGCGCGGGCGATGGCGACGCGCTGCTTCTGCCCGCCGGAGAGCTGGGCGGGCCGGGAACCGTGCCGGTCGGCCAGCCCGACGAGGTCGAGCAGCTCGGCGACCCGGCGGCGGCGCTCGGCGCGGCCCATCCCGGCCAGCTCCAGCGGGTGCTCGACGTTGCCGGCGGCGGTGCGGGAGTCGAGCAGGTGGAAGTGCTGGAAGATCATCCCGACGCTGCGGCGGGCCTGGCGGACGCCGTCCTCGTCGAGGTCGGTGAGCACCTGCCCGTCGACGGCGACCGTGCCCGACGTCGGCCGCTCCAGCAGGTTCACCAGCCGGGCCAGGGTGCTCTTGCCCGAGCCGCTGGGGCCGACGACGCCGGCGAACTCACCGCGGGCGACCGACAGGCTGACGCCGTCGACGGCGACCACCTCGCCGGCACCGCGGCGGGCGGGGAAGACCTTGCGGACGTCGGACAGCTCGATCATGGGCGGGTCCTCGGGCAGGTGCGGGCGGTCGGGCGCTGCTCACCGGACGCCGGGGCGGGAGCCACCGGGCGCGTCCGACTCGTGGGGAGTACCCCGTCAGAGCGTGCTGGCGACGCGCATCAGGTCGATGGCGCGGCGACGCGTCAACGAACCCGGCTCGACCACCCGTTCAGACTCCCCCGTGACCACCGCGGCCGCCACTTCCGGACCGCCGTTGTGACTGAACCCTCAACCACCGGTGACGTGCTGGAACGGCTTCCCTGCAGGGGCCCGCCCGCGAGCCTGCGAGCGGGTGGGGGGCAGGGAGGTCCTTCTTCAGGCGTCGATGCGGCGGCGGCCTTCGAACGCGCGGCCCAGGGTGACCTCGTCGGCGTACTCCAGGTCACCGCCCACCGGCAGCCCGCTGGCCAGCCGGGAGACCGCGAGGCCGAGCGGCCCGACCAGCCGGGCCAGGTAGGCCGCGGTGGCCTCCCCCTCGAGGTTGGGGTCGGTGGCGATGATCAGCTCGGTCACCGTGCCGTCCATCAGCCGGGTCATCAGCTCCTTGACCCGCAGGTCGTCGGGGCCGATGCCCTCGATCGGGCTGATCGCGCCGCCGAGCACGTGGTACCGGCCCTTGAACTCCCGGGTGCGCTCGATGGCGACGACGTCCTTGGGCTCCTCGACGACGCAGATGACGTCGAGCGAGCGCCGCGGGTCACGGCAGATGCGGCACTGCTCGCCCTCGGCGACGTTGAAGCAGGTGACGCAGAAGCGGACCTCGGCCTGCACCCGCTGCAGCGCGGCGACCAGCCGGCCCACGTCGGCCGACTCGGCGGCCAGCAGGTGGAAGGCGATGCGCTGCGCGCTCTTGGGACCGACGCCGGGCAGCCGCCCGAGCTCGTCGATCAGGTCCTGGACAGCGCCCTCGTACACGGTTCTCCTCGCAAGGGACGGGGCCCGGCCGCGGCCGGGCCCGCGGGGGTGGATCAGAAGCCGGGCAGGCCGAGCCCGCCGCCACCGCCGAGGCCGCCGGCGAGCGGCCCCATGGTGGAGGCGGTCAGCTCGCCGACGGCGCGCTGGGCGTCCCGGAGCGCGGCGACGACCAGGTCCTGCAGGGTCTCGACGTCGTCGGGGTCGACCGCGGCCGGCGCGATGGTCAGCGCGGTGATCTCACCGCTGCCGGTCATCGTGGCGGTGACCAGGCCGCCACCGGCGGACCCGGTGACCTCGGTCTGGGCGAGCTCCTCCTGCGCGGCGGCGAGCTGCTGCTGCATCTGCTGCGCCTGCTTGAGGATCTGCTGCATGTCGGGCTGTCCACCGGGTCCCATGCCCCCGAGAGTAGGTGCTCGGACCGACACCCGACGCCGGGCGCGACGGCCGGACCGCGACGGGGCACGCTGACCGGTGTGCCGGCCGAACCCCTCGACGTCCCGCGCACCGGCCCGCGCCGGCAGCTGGGGCTGATCGCCCTGACCCAGGTGCTGGCGCTGGCGGTGTGGTTCTCCGCCTCGGCGGTGCTGCCGCTGCTGCGCACCGACTGGGGGCTGGGCACCGGCGGCGGGGTGGCGCTCACCGTCGCGGTGCAGCTCGGGTTCGTCGCCGGGGCGCTCACCTCGGCGGTCACCGGGCTGGCCGACCGGGTGCGGCCGGAGCGGCTGTTCGCCGCCGGGGCGCTGGGTTCGGCCGGCTGCACGCTGCTGGTGGCGACGGTCGCCGACGGGCCGCTGCTGGGCGGGGCGCTGCGGTTTCTCACCGGGGCCGGCCTCGCGCTGGTCTACCCGATCGGCATGAAGCTGATGGCCTCGTGGTTCGGCGCGCGCGGCCGCGGGCTGGCGCTCGGGGTGCTGGTCGGGGCGCTCACCCTCGGGTCGCTGCTCCCCCAGCTGTTCGTCGGGCTGATCGGTGAGCGGTGGCGGGCGGTGCTGGGCATCGCGGCCGGTTGCGGCGCCGTGGCCGGGCTGCTGGCGGTCGCGCTGTTGCGGGCCGGGCCGCACCTGGCGGTCGGCACTCCACCGCGCGCGTCGCAGGCGCTGGACGGGTTCCGGGCGGCCCGCCCCCGGCTGGTGAACTTCGCCTACCTGGGCCACATGTGGGAGCTCTACGCGTTGTGGGCCTGGGCCACGGCCTGGCTGACGGCCTCCCGCGCGGAGGTCGCGCCGGGCACCTCGACCTCGACGGTGGCGTTGCTGGCATTGGTCGCGTTCGGGCTGTGCGGGGCGGCCGGCTGCGTGCTCGCTGGGTGGCTGGCCGGACGGCGGGGGCGGGCGCCGGTGGCCGCGGTCGCGGTCGGCACCAGCGGCGTCTGCTGCCTGCTCTCGCCGTGGGCGTGGTCGTGGCCGACGGCGGCGCTGGCGGTCTTCGCGTGCGTGTGGGGGGCGGCGGTGATCGCCGACTCCGCGATGTACTCGACGCTGCTGAGCGAGGTCGCCGACCGCCGGTGGGTGGGCACCGCGCTGACCGTGCAGACCGCCACCGGCTTCCTGCTCACCGTGGTGACCATCAGCGCGCTGCCCTACCTGGCCGAGCTGGTCACCTGGCGCTGGACGCTGGTGCTGCTGGCGGCCGGGCCGGTGGTCTCGGTCATCGCGCTGGCCCGCTTCCGGGCCCTGGACCCGCCGGCGCGGCAGCCGGCGCCGGCCTGACCGGTGTCCTGCGCGATGTCGTGCACTGAGTCACCTGGTGACTCAGTGCACGACATCCCGGAGAGGACTTCGCGCGCGGTGCGCTCAGCTGTCGATCGGGCGGGCGCCGAGCTGGGCGCGCAGCAGCGCCAGCGCGGCCTGTTCGGCGTCGACGGCCGGGGTGTGGTCGTCCGAACCGGGGGCGGCGTCGCGCTCGGCCATCAGCTCGTTCGCCTCGGCGGTCTCCGCTGCCTCGGCGGCCGCGCGGGCGGCCTCCGGGGTGACCGAGGGGCCTCCGGCGGCCGGCTGGCCGGGCGTGTCGACGACGGCCTGCACCTTCCAGCGCACGCCCAGCAGCTCCTCCAGCGACTGGCGCAGCACGTCCTTGTTGAGGTCGTCGCTGATCCGCCGGGCCAGCGCCGGGGAGGTGGTGCTCAGCGTGAGCGTGCCGGCCGCGAGGTCGTGCACCTGGGCGTTCTTCAGCAGCGCCTCGGTGGTGCGCTTGTGCCGCTTGACCACGCCCATCAGCTCCGGCCAGATCCGCCGGACGTCGGCGGTGGTCAGCTGGCCGCTGTCGGCAGCGGCGGGCTCGGGGTTGGCCGAGACCACCGGGGTGGGCTCGCCACCCCGGGGCGCGGGCGCCGACTCCGCTGCAGCGCGCTGCGGCGCGGGCCGGCTGACGGGCGCCGCCGGCCGGGTGGTCTGCGGCCAGTCCTCGTCGTCGGTGGGCTCGGGCGGCAGGGGGATGTCCGGTTCGCCGGCGGCCGGGGCCGGGCGCCGCGGCTCCTCCCGCGCCGGGGCCGGTTCGTCCTCGGCCGGGCGGGCCGGCGCGGCCGGGGCCGAGGCCGGGGCCGGCCGAGCAGGGGCGGCTGAGCCGGGCTGCGCAGTCACCGGCCAGCCGTCGTCCCCCTCGGGGGCAGCCGCCGGCGGGGTCGCGGGCCGCGCCGGCGCTGCGGCCCGGGACGGCTCGGCCGACCCGCGCTGGGACGGCCGCACGTAGGCCGGACGGGACGAGGCGGACTCGGCGGCGGGTTCACGCGCCGGCGCCTCACGGACCGGCACCGCAGCCTCGCGGACCGGCGCGGCAGCCTCCCGCACCGGGGCGGCGTCGCGGACCGGAGCGGCGTCGCGGACCGGAGCGGCGGCCGGGGGTGCGCTGACCGGAGGCGCGGCGACCGCATCGACGGGCCGTCCGGCGTGCTCGCCGGCGATCGACATCCGCCGCTCGAGCCGCTCGAGGCGCTGCAGGGTGGCGGTGGCCGAGCCGTCGACGCCGGGCAGCAGCATCCGGGCGCAGACCAGCTCCAGCAGCAGCCGGGGCGCCGTCGTGCCGCGCATCTCGGTGAGGCCCTCGTGCACCGTGTCGGCCAGCCGGGACAGCGTGGCCGCACCCAGCGCCTGCGCCTGACGCGTCATCAGGTCGAGCCGGTCGGGCGGGCAGTCGAGCAGCCCGTTGCCCCCGGCCTCGGGCACGGCGTTGAGCACGATCAGGTCGCGCAGCCGGTCGAGCAGGTCGGTGGCGAAGCGCCGCGGGTCGTGCCCGGCCTCGACCACCCGGTCGACGGCCTGGAACACCCCGGGCGCGTCGGAGGCGGCCAGCGCGTCGACGGTCTCGTCGAGCAGCGCCTCGTCGGTGACGCCGAGCAGGCCGACCGCCTCGCGGTAGGTGACCCCCTCGGTGCCGGCGCCGGCCAGCAGCTGGTCGAGGATCGACAGCGAGTCGCGCACCGAGCCACCGCCGGCCCGCACCACCAGCGGGAAGACCGTGGGCTCGACCGTGACGCCCTCGGCGGCGCAGGTCTTCTCCAGCAGCCCGCGCAGCGTGCTCGGCGGCACCAGCCGGAACGGGTAGTGGTGGGTGCGCGACCGGATGGTCGGCAGCACCTTCTCCGGCTCGGTGGTGGCGAAGACGAAGACCAGGAACTCCGGCGGCTCCTCGACCACCTTCAGCAGGGCGTTGAAGCCCTGCGTGGTGACCATGTGCGCCTCGTCGACGATGTAGACCTTGTAGCGGCTGTGCACCGGGGCGAAGAACGCGCGCTCGCGCAGCTCGCGGGCGTCGTCGACACCACCGTGGCTGGCCGCGTCGATCTCGATGACGTCGATCGACCCGGGGCCGTCGGGCGCCAGGGAGATGCATGAGGCGCAGACACCGCACGGGGTCGACGTCGGCCCCTGCTCGCAGTTCAGCGAGCGGGCCAGGATCCGCGCCGAGGAGGTCTTGCCGCACCCGCGCGGGCCGCTGAACAGGTAGGCGTGGTTGATCCGTCCGCCGTCGACGGCGTTCACCAGCGGGGTGGTGACGTGCTCCTGCCCGACCACCTCGGCGAAGGTCGCCGGGCGGTACTTCCGGTAGAGCGCCAGAGCCACGCCGCGAGGTTACGTGGCCGCACCGACGCTCCGGGCGCCCCGGCACACCCGGTGCGCCGGTCCCGTCCGGCCGTTGCCGAACCGATATCCGGAGCACATGGGGGCGCACCGGGGGTCCACCGCGTCTGCACGGGTGGAGACGGACGTCAGGAGGCGCACGTGAGGGACCAGCGGGACGACGAGTTCACCGAGTTCGTCGTCGAACGCGGCAGCCAGCTGCTGCGCACCGCCTGCCTGCTGACCGGCGACCGCGGGCTCGGCGAGGACCTGGTGCAGACCACCCTGGCGAAGGCCTACGGCGCGTGGCCGAAGGTCTCCCGGGCCGACGAACCGGCCGCGTACGTCCGCCGGATCATGGTCAACGCCCACCTGAGCTGGCGGCGCCGGCTGAGCAGCACCGAGCAGGTGATGGAGACCCTCCCCGACCGGGGCGGCGGTGACCACCAGTCCGCGCACGCCGAGGGCGACCGCGTCCGGCGGGCGCTGCTGCAGCTGTCGCCGCGGGTCCGCACGGCCGTGGTGCTGCGCTACTTCGACGACCTCAGCGAGGCCGACACCGCCCGCCTCATGGGCTGCTCGGTCAGCACGGTCGGCAACCACGTCACCCGCGGGCTCGCCGCCCTGCGTGTGCTGCTCGCCGACGACCCCGACCTGACGACCACCACCGTGACGACCACCGCGAGGAGGCAGTCGTGAACGACCTCGAGCAGACCCTGCCCACGCAGCTGCGCCACCTGGCCGACGACCTCGCGCCGCACACCGACCCGGTCGCGCAGGCCGGTGCCGCGCGCGCCCGGCACCGGCGGCAGCGCCGGACCCGGGTCGGGATCGCCGGGCTGGCCGCGGCGGTCGCGGCGATCGTGATCGGCGTGCCGACGACGATGGGCGCGCTCAGCTCCGCCCCCGAGCCCGGCGGCCAGGTCGCCGGCCTCGGCCCGAGGACGCCCACCGAGGAGGACGCCGCCTGGGCCGCTTCGTCGGCAGCGCGTGACGCGCGGGAGGCCGAGGCGGCACGGTCGGCGGCCGAACAGGCCAGCGCCCAGGCCGCCGCACAGGAGGCCGCCCTGGCAGCCCGCATCGCGCTGGTCGCCGACTCGCTCGCCGGCCGGGACCCCTCGCTCGAGCTGCGCGCGGGCACCGACCTGTCCTGCCCCGACCACGCACCGGTCGACGGCGCGGTGCGTGCCGAGCAGGGCGCCGGTCTGGTCGACGGCTGCCGGTGGTCGGCCCCCGGACTGACGCTCGCGTTGTCCCTGACCGAGGGGCAGGACGAGGAGGAGATGGTGCGCGAGGTCGACGTCGAGGTCGCCCGCGGCGACTGCACCGTCCAGGCGATGCCGAGCACGGTGGACGTGACGCCGCTGACCCTGTGCCCGACCGGGCAGGACGACCGGACGGTGTGGACCCTGCGGGTGCCCGACAGCGGGGGTGCGGGCTACTGGGTCCTGTCCGCGGCCGAGGAGCCCGGGGCGTCCACCGACGCTGGGGCGGGTGGACTGCTCTCCCTGGTCGACCTGGCCGCGCAGCAGTGGTGACCGGCGGTCACATGGTCAGCCGGAGGAACATCTCGACGGCGCCGGTGTCCTCGACCCGGACGAAGCCCAGGTCAGGCGGCTCGATGCCGAAGTCGGCGAAGGTCACCGGCACCGCGCCGGAGACCTCGACGCCGTCGGCGGTGCGGACGACGGAGAAGTCGCCGGTCACCTGCTGCGTCGCGCCGGCGAGGGTGAGCTCCCCGGTCACCGGCACGGTCACCGGGGTGCCGGTGAGCTCGGGCAGGTCGACCGGCTCGGTCACGGTGAAGGTCGAGGTGGGGTTCGCGGCGACGTCCATCACGTTGTCCCGGAAGTAGCCGTCCCGCCGGTCGCTGTCGGTGGTGATCGAGGCGACGTCGACGGTCACCTCGGCCTCGGTCAGGTCACCCTCGGCGACGACCACCGAGCCGGTGACCTCCTCCGTGGTGCCGGCCACGGTGACGTCCGCGCCGTTGAGCACCTCGTCGACCCGGTAGCCGGCCGTGGAGCCGGGGCCGATCGTCCAGGTGCCGTCGGTGTCGGCGGTCAGCTCGACGTCCTCCGGCTGGGCCTGCACGGTGGGCGCGGGTGCGGCGTCGTCCTGCAGTGCGGCGTAGACCAGCGGGCCGAGGACGGCTCCGGCCGCCACCACGAGCGCCACGGCGAGCACGATCCACCAGGTGCGACGGGTCATGGGGGCAGTGGACCGCACGGACCTGGGAGGAGGCTGGGAACGCAAGGGACCCCCCGCACACCCGCCAGAGCCCGCTTATCCTTGCTGCCTTCCGGCCCTGGGGAGGTTCACAGGGTGACGCCGTACGAGGGGTCGGGTCCCACTGTAGAGGACGCCGGGAACCCGGCTGCCGCCCCTCCGGCCCGCGGCTAGGCTCCCGCGCCATGTCCCCCGGCCCCGTGGTCCCGGTCGCGTCGGCCCCGCCGACGCCCGCCCCGTCGGCCCGGGGCTTCGCCCTCGTCGTCCTCGCCGCCCTGTGCTGGGGCACCTCCGGGGTGAGCGGCGACCTGGTCGCCCGGCGCACCGACCTCGACCCGCTCGACGTCGCCTGGCACCGGATGGCGATCGGGGCGGCCGCGCTGCTGGCCGTGCATGCGCTGACCCGCCGTCGTCGCACCGCCCCACGCGCGCCGCTGACCGCCCCGGTGCGCACCCGGCTGCTGCTGGTCGGCGCCGGGCTGGCGGTCTACCAGAGCGCCTACTTCGCCGCCGTCGCCACCGCGGGCGTGAGCATCGCCACCCTGGTGGCGCTGGGGCTGGCCCCGCTGCTGGTCGCCGTCGGTGCGGCCGTGCTCGGGCACGGCCGGCCGGACCGGGCGACGACGGCGGCGCTGGCGGTGGCGCTGGTCGGGCTGGTGCTGCTGGTCGGGGTGTCGGCCGGTGCCGACGCCGGGGACACCGTGCTGCTGGGCGCGCTGGCCGCGGTCGGCTGCGCGGTGGCCTACGCCGGGGTGGTGCTGGCCTCGGCCGGGGTGCCCGACGGCGTGCCGACGACGACGGCCGGGTTCACCCTCGGCGCGCTGCTGCTGACCCCGGTGGCGCTGGTCGCCGGGCTCGACCTGACCGGCGACCCGCTGGCGCTGGGCACGTTGGTCTACCTGGGTGTGGTGCCCAGCGCGCTGGCCTACGGCCTGTTCTTCACCGGGGTGCGCACGGTGCCGGCGGCGGTCGCCTCGATCGTGACGCTGCTCGAGCCGCTGACCGCGACGGCGCTGGCCACCGCGCTGCTGGGCGAGCGGCTCGCCCCGACCGCGCTGGCCGGGGGGGCCCTGATGCTCGGCGCCGTGACGGCGCTCTACCTGCGGAGGATGGGAGATTCGAACTCCCGAGGGCTTGCACCCAACCCGCTTTCCAAGCGAGCGCCATAGGCCACTAGGCGAATCCTCCAGTGCCGGGCACTCTACCGGGCAGCCACACGCGCGTCAGCCGCCGCCCCCGACCCGCCCGGCCGACGCGGGACGGGGGTGGTTGAGTGAGCCGGACCGGAGGGCGACCGCCGGCAGCCGCAGCGACCGGGAGGAGCCCGATGAGCGAGACCGAGCAGGTGCGTCCCGAGGTGGTGGCCGCGATCGTCACCGCCCTGCGGGAGACCGACCCGAGCAACCTCCCCGCCGACGCGACCCGCGCGGAGAAGGACGCCGCGAAGGACACCTACCTGTCCGGCATGGTCGCCGAGCGCGCGCAGCGCGACCGGCAGACCCGGGCCTGGGAGCTGCTGCTCACCCGCAGCCACCAGGAAGAGCCGCCGAGCTGGTCGCAGCTGTTCGACGAGCTGCCCGAGGCGTCGCTGGCCGAGTTGGGCGAGCTGTACGACGCCCTGCCCGAGGGGGCCCAGGCCGAGTACGCCCGCCGGTACGGGGCCCCGGCCTCCGCCTGACCCCAGTGCTCGGACAGCTGCGAGCGCCCGCGGGACGGCGCCGGTGACCGCTCCGGGATCCCGGGTGGCCGGGCGCTACCTGCTGCGCTCCCGGCTCGGCGGCGGCTCGATGGGCGCGGTGTGGCTGGCTCGTGACGAGCTGCTGGGCCGCGACGTCGCGGTCAAGCAGGTGCTCATCCCGGCCGGCAGCGACCCGGAGGCCACCGCCGGGCACCGCGAGGCGGCGATGCGCGAGGGGCGGATCGCCGCCCGGCTCAGCCACCCGCACGCCGTCGCCGTCTACGACATGGTCGACGACGGCGGCACGCCGTGGCTGGTCATGGAGTACCTGCCCTCGCGCAGCCTGGCCCAGGTGCTGCACGACAGCGGCACCCTGCCGGTGACCCAGGTGGCCCAGATCGGCGCCCAGGTGGCCGATGCGCTGGCCGCGGTGCACGCGGCCGGGGTGGTGCACCGGGACGTCAAGCCGGGCAACGTGCTGATCGGCGAGGGCGAGCGCAGCGAGGGCCTGGTCAAGATCACCGACTTCGGCATCTCCCGGGCCACCGGCGACGTGTCGCTGACCCAGACCGGGGTGGTCAAGGGCACGCCGGCCTACCTGGCGCCCGAGGTGGCGCGCGGCCGGGAGCCGGACCAGGCCAGCGACGTCTTCTCCCTGGGCGCCACGCTCTTCGCCTGCCTGGAGGGCACCCCGCCGTTCGGGATGACCGAGAACCCGCTGGAGATGCTCCACCGGGTGGCCGGCGGGGACGTCGCCAAGCCGCGGCACGCCGGGGCGCTCGGCCGGCCGCTGATGCGGATGCTGAACTCCGATCCGCGCAAGCGCCCCTCGATGACCCAGGTCCGCGACCAGCTGGCCCGGCTGGTGGCCGGGAAGGACGGCGACGTCACCGAGGTGCTCGCCGCCCGGACGGCGCTGCCCCCGACGATGGCCGACCTCCGGGCCGTGGACGACGACGGCCGGCCGCTGCCCGCCCCGGCGCACGCGCCGCCGCCCCCGGTCGCCGCCCCGCCGTCCGCCAGCACCCCGTTGTCCTCCCGCACCCCGCCCGCCGGGACGTCGACCGGTGCCCGGCCGGCGTCCGCGCCTCGTCGTCGCCGATCAGGCCGACGGCTCGTGGTCGCGCTGCTCGCCCTGCTGGTCGTCGGTGGGCTGGTCGGTGGCGGCTTCGCGCTCGCCGGGCGGGAGAACGGCGCCGGTGGGCCGACGGCGCAGCGCAGCAGCCCCACGCCGGAGCCCACCACCGAGGCGCGGGCGACGACCGCGGACCCGACGCCCACCCCGACACCGACGCCGACCCCGACACCGACGCCGACCCCCACGCCGACACCGACCTCCACCCCGGCGCCGCCCTCGACTCCCCCGCCGTCCACCAGCGAGCCGGCTCCCCCACCGACCACCGAGCCCCCGGCGCCCGCACCGGACGGCGCGGCTGCGGTGCGCGACGCGGTGACCTCGTACTACGCACTGCTGCCCGGCAACCCGCAGCAGGCGTGGGAGCGCACCGGCCCGCGCCTGCGGGCGGCGATCGGCAGCCGGGCTGCCTACGTGCGCTTCTGGAACCGGTTCAGCGAGGTGCGGCTCGGGGCGGTGTCGGCCGAGAACGGCTCGCTGGTGGCCCGCGCCCCGGTGACCTTCGTCGCCCGCAACGGCGGCACCTCGCCCGAGCAGCACCGGATCGAGCTGGTCCGCGGCGACGGCGGCCAGCTGCTCATCGACTACGACGAGCCGGTGTGAACGCGAGAGGGGCGGCGCCCGGCTGGGCGCCGCCCCTCTCGGCTGGCGGTGGCGGTGGGATTTGAACCCACGGAGGCTTGCACCTCACACGCTTTCGAGGCGTGCTCCTTCGGCCGCTCGGACACGCCACCGCCGGAGAGACTACAGGCCCCGCTTCGCGCGGAAGAAGGCGCGTAGGAGCGCCGCCGACTCCTCGGCCCGGACACCGCCGGTCACCTCGGGCCGGTGGTTGAGCCGACGGTCCCGGACGACGTCCCACAGCGATCCGGCCGCGCCCGCCTTCGGGTCGTCCGCGCCGTAGACCACCCGGGCCACCCGGGCCAGCACGCTCGCACCGGCGCACATGGTGCAGGGCTCGAGCGTGACCACCAGCGTCGCGCCGGTCAGCCGCCACCCGTCGCCGTGCGCCCGCGCGGCCGCCCGCAGGGCCAGCACCTCGGCGTGCGCGGTGGGGTCGCCGAGCTTCTCCCGCTCGTTGGCCGCCTCGGCCAGCACCGCGCCGTCCGACCCGAGGACCACGGCGCCGATCGGGGTGTCACCCCACTGCTGCGCCGCCGCGGCCAGCTCCAGCGCGCGCACCATCGCCGCGTCGACGGCGTCCGGTACGACCCCCGGGACGACGCCGGTCACGGCGCGGCCACCTCGGCCAGCTGGTCGGCGAACCCCAGCCGCGCGGCGATCGCCAGCACCATCTCGTCGGCCCACAGCTCGTCCGACGACAGCAGGGTGGCGAGCTCCTCGGCGGGCAGCCCGGCGTCGGCGAAGAGGTCCAGGTCGCCCCCGGGCCAGCCCTCCTCGTCCTCGTCGAAGGTCGCGTCGTCGACCGGGATGCCGTAGCGCTCGACCGTCTCGGCGGCCAGCAGCCACTCCTGGAAGGTGGCGTCGGAGATCAGCGCCCGCACCATCCCGCCGGGGCCGGGCCGCAGCACGACGAAGTACAGCCGGCTGTCCACGACCAGCACGTACGGGCCGGGCCAGCCCGCGGCGGCGGGCTCGGCGAGGGCGCGCTCGAGGACGGGCAGCTCGTCGGAGGCGTCGGCGGCCAGCAGCTCGCACCGCCAGCCGCCGTCGGCGCGGGCCACCCGCACCGCGAAGCTCGGGCGCAGTCCGGCGCCGGCGTCCGGGAGGGTCGTCATAGCCTCTGATCATGGCCGATGACCCGGTGAGCACGACCCCCGCGCGCCCGGGCCCCTTCCCCGTGCCGACCATGCCGGCCCCGCCGGTCTCGGTGGTCGGCCTGGGCCAGCTGGGCGGGTCGCTGGCCGCCGCGCTCGCCGCCGCCGGGCGGGCGGTGTCCGGCTGGGACGTCGACCCGGCCGCCCGCGCCGCCGCCGAGGAGCACGGCGTCTTCGTGACCCAGGAGCTCACCGGCGTCGTCGTCCTCGCCGTCCCGCTGCCGGCGCTGGGCAGCGCGCTCGACGGGCTGCGGGTCGACCCCGGCGCCACGGTCACCGACGTCGGCTCGGTGAAGGCGCCGGTCCTGGCCGAGCTGGGCGCCGCGTTCGGGGAGCGGTTCGTCGGCGGCCACCCGATGTGCGGCACCGAGCGGTCCGGCCCGGACGCCGTCGACCCCGACTTGTTCCGCGGCGCCCGGTGGGCGCTGTGCCTGGAGCCGGGCACCGACCTGCGCCGCTGGCTGCGGGTGGCCGAGATCGCCCTCGCCGTCGGCGCGGAGGTCGTGCCGGTGACCGCCGCCGAGCACGACGACGCCGTCGCCGCGATCAGCGCCGTCCCGCACCTGCTGGCCGCCGCGCTCGCGGCCGCGGCCGGCGAGGCCGGGCCGCTGGCGCTGTCGCTGGCCGCCGGCAGCTTCCGCGACGGCACGCGGGTCGCCGGCAGCGACCCCGCGTTCGTCACCGCGCTGGTGACCGGCAACGCCGGGCCGGCCGCCGCCGCGCTGGACCGGGTGCGGGCCCAGCTGGACCGCCCCGTGCCCGAGCTGGTCGCCGCCGGGCACGCCGTCCGGGCCGCGCCGGAGCCGGTGCGCCGCCCGGTGCGGGTGCCACTCGAGCGGGCGGCCCTGCTGGCGCTGGGCCGGTCCGGCGGTGCGGTCACCCGCCGGCTGGCCGCGTTCGTGGAGGGCTGGACACCCGAGCCCGGGACACCCCAGGCGTGAGCTCCCCGCTCACGGGGCAAGGGGACGTCGACGCACGAGGAGAGGACGAGATGACCGAGCACGAGCACTCCGAGCACGAGCACCTCGACGACGAGCAGATCCACCAGCGGATCCACGACCTGGCCGAGGAGGAGCGCCGGCTGCGCGAGACCGGCGACCACACCGAGGAGCAGCGCGCCCGGCTGACCCACATCGAGCACGAGCGCGACCAGCTGTGGGACCTGCAGCGCCAGCGGGACGCCAAGCGCCAGTACGACGAGGACCCGGACGAGGCGCAGCCGCGGCCGGAGCCGCAGGTGGAGAACTACCTGCAGTGACGCTCGGCCGGCCGCCGGTGCCCGGTGCCCAGCAGGGCGAGCTGCCACAGCAACCGGGCCCGGGGATCGGTCGCCGAGCGGCCGGTGAGCTGCTCGATCCGGCGCAGCCGGTGCATGACCGTGTTCCGGTGGCAGTACAGCGCGTCGGCGGCGCGGGTCGGTGAGCCGTCGGCGGCCAGCACGGCCGCGAGCGTGCCCAGCAGCAGCTCGCACTCGTCGCCGGGCAGCGCCAGCACCCGGCCCAGGGTCTGCTCCACCAGCCGGTCGGCGATCTCCGGGGCGCTGATCAGCAACGCCTCGGGCAGCCGCTCGTCGATCGGCGCCACCGCGCGGCTGCCGGGTGGCAGCGTCCGGGCCGCGGTGTCGGCCAGCCGCCAGGCGGCCGCGATCGCCGCCGCGCCCTCGACGACGGCGGAGAGCCCGACCGGCCCCTCGGCCAGCTCCGCGAGCCAGTCCGCCAGCTCCCCGGCCCCGCGGTTCCCCAGCGCGACCACCCCGACCTGGGCACCGAAGCGCCAACCCCAGACCGACCGCACCCCGCGCTTGAGCAGCCGGGCCCCGGGGGCGCTCAGCATGGGGGCACCGGCGCCGTCCGGGGGCGCGACGACGCAGACCAGCCGCCCGTCCAGCGGCAGCGCGAGCAGCTCGGCCGCGGCGCGGACGAAGACCGGGTCGTCGCCCCGGCCGCTGAGCAGCCCGTCGAGCACCTGCTGCCGCGCCTGGTCGTCGATGCCCGCCAGCCGCCGCTCCTCGCACCGGTAGGCCTCGGCCAGCGCGGCGCACTGCCGGTCGTTGACGTGCCACACCGAACCGGCCACCTCCAGCAGCAGCTCGCTGTCCCCCGGGGCGTCGGCCTCCTGGGCGGCCCGCCGGAGCTCCTCCCAGGTGACCTGACCGCCGAGCCGGTAGGCGCGCAGCACCGTCTCCAGCGGCATCCCCTGGACCGCCCGTCGCCGGCCCACCTCGCGCGCGGCGTCCAGCGCGGCCTCGCCCCCGTCGTCCCCGCCGGCGACCAGGGTCCGCACCCCGCGCTCCAGGTTCTCCCGGATGGAGGCGTGCAGTTCGGCCAGCACGGCCGGCGACTGGGCCGCGTAGGTGCTCTCGGTGCGCGTCAGGATGCCGGCCATCCGGTCGGCCATCGCGTCGAGCCGGTCCAGCAGCGGCGGCGCGAGCTCCGCCAGCCGGGCTGCCACCTGCGGCCGGAAGGGCTGCACCGGCCACCTCCTCACCGTCACCTCGTTGTGACCTTGGACACAGTGCACAACCACGGCGGGTCATCACTGTGCTGGGCGCCCATTGTGACCCCTCTCACCACACCGCAGGCTCGGAGGCGTCGGGACTCCCCGACGCGACCGGCCCCGCGGGCCGGCGTCGACCCGAGGCAGAGGAGCCGTGGGCCCGTTGGCGGAGCCGAGAGCGACCGCAGGCAGCACCGCCGTCCACCCGCGCGGGAAACGGCAGCGGGCGGACCCTCGGACGTCCCGCCTGGAGCTGACCGGCATCACGGTCGCCTTCGGCGGCGTCACCGCGCTCGCCGACGTCTCGCTCACCGTGGAGCCCGGCCAGGTGCACGGCCTGATCGGCCCGAACGGAGCCGGCAAGACCACGCTGTTCAACGTCGCCTGCGGACTGGTCCGCCCCAGCGGCGGGCAGATGACCTGGCGGGGTGAGCCGGTGCGCCGGCTGCGCCCGCACCAGCTGGCCGGCATGGGCATCGCCCGCACCCTGCAGGGCGTCAACCTCTTCGCCGGGCTCACCGTGCTGGAGAACGTCATGGTCGGCGCGCACCGGCACGCCCGGGCCGGGTTCGCCTCCGCCCTGCTCGCCCTGCCGCGCTCGGATCGCGACGAGCGGGCACTGCGCGCCCGGGCCACCGCCGCGCTGGCCGACCTCGGCGCGGAGCGGTACGCCGGCGCGTACCCCGGCGGGCTGCCCTACCCGCTGCAGAAGCGGGTCGCGCTGGCCCGGGCGCTGGCCTGCGACCCGGACCTGCTGCTGCTCGACGAGCCGGCCAGCGGACTGGCCGAGGACGAGATGCGCGAGCTGGGCGAGCTGATCCGCACCCTCTCCGGCCGGATGAGCGTGCTGCTGGTCGAGCACCACATGGACCTGGTGATGCGGGTGTGCGACCGGATCACCGTGCTCGACTCCGGCCGGCGGATCTCCGCCGGCACGCCCGCCGAGGTGCAGGCCGACCCCGCCGTCACCGAGGCCTACCTCGGGGACGAGGTCGGGACGGCCGGCGCGGCCGAGCCGGTGCGGCATGACTGAGCCGGCCGGCGGCAGCACCGCGGTCGCGCCCCGGCGCGGGTCCACGCTGCTGGAGGTCAGCGAGCTCACCGCCGCGTACGGGCCGGTGCGGGCACTGGACGGCGTCTCGCTCCGGGCCGGCACCGGGGAGATCACCGCGGTGCTGGGCGCCAACGGCGCCGGGAAGACGACGCTGCTGCGCACGATCAGCGGGCTGGTCCGTTCCTCGTCGGGGCGGGTCACCCTCGACGGCGAGGACATCACCGCCGCCCCGGTCGAGGTGATGGTGCGCAAGGGCATGGCGCACGTGCCCGAGGGCCGCGGCGTGATCGCCGAGCTGACCGTCGAGGAGAACCTCCGGGTCGGCGCGCTGTTCCGCGGCAAGGTCGGCCGGGCGGAGTTCGACCGGGTCTACGACCTCTTCCCCCGGATCGCCGAACGGCGGGACAACCCGGCGCACACCCTCTCCGGGGGCGAGCGGCAGATGCTCGTCATCGGCCGGGCGCTGCTGGCCCAGCCGCGGATGCTGCTGCTCGACGAGCCCTCGCTCGGCCTCGCGCCCCGGATCGTGGCGCAGATCTTCGCGCTGCTGCGCGAGCTGGTCGACCGCGACGGGTTGTCGGTGCTGCTGGTGGAGCAGAACGCGCGCAGCGCGCTGTCGGTCGCCGACGTCGGCATCGTGCTCAACCTCGGCCGGGTGGTCGCCACCGACTCCGCCGCCGCCCTGCTGGCCGACGAGCAGCTCCGGCACGCCTACCTCGGCTTCTGACCGCCCGACAGGAGGACACCCGCACCGTGCAGTACTTCGTGAACGTCACCCTCACCGGGCTGACCGAGGGCATGGTCTACGCCGCCTTCGCCCTGGCCCTGGTGCTGATCTGGCGGTCCACCCGGATCGTCAACTTCGCCCAGGGCTCGATGGCGGCCGCGACGACGTTCATCGCGCTGGCGCTGATCCAGGACGGGCAGTCCTACTGGGTCGCGCTGGTCGTGGCGCTGGCCTCGGGGTTCGTGCTGGGCGCCGTCGTCGAGCGGGTGGTGATCCGGCCGGTCGAGGGCGGCCCGGAGCTGAACGCCGTCATCGTGACCCTGGGCCTGTTCGTCGCCATCCAGGCCGGCATCGCGATCGTGTTCGGCTCCTCGTTCCAGTCCTTCGGCACCCCGTTCGGGCTGCAGGGCTTCCAGGTCGGCGACGACCGGATCGCGCTGACCCCCAACAGCGTCTTCGTCATCGTCTCGGTGCTGCTGACCATGGCCCTGCTGGTGGTGCTCTTCCGGTTCACCCGGGTCGGGCTGGCGATGCGGGCCTCGGCCTTCGGCCAGGAGGTGGCCCGGCTGCTCGGCGTCCGGGTCGGCCGGATGCTCACCCTGGGCTGGGCGCTGGCCGCCGTCGTCGGCTCGCTCGCCGGGCTGCTCATCGCCGGCGGGGAGTTCGTCTACCCCGCCTACATGGACAGCCTCATCGTCTTCGGCTTCGTCGCCGCGGTGCTCGGCGGGCTGGACTCCCCCGTCGGCGCCATCGTCGGCGGGCTGGTGCTCGGCCTGGCGCTGAGCTACGTCAGCGGCTACGTCGAGCGCGGCAGCGCGCTGGTCAACGTCGCCGCCCTGGCGATCCTGATGGTGGTCCTGCTGGTCCGCCCCGGTGGCCTGTTCGCCAGCAGCACGGCCCGGAGGGCATGACCCATGAGCGACCTGCAGAGCCCGGCCGCGCCCGCCGGCCGCGCCGACGACGAGGCCCCCGGCCCGGCGACCGCCGCTGCCGACGAGCCCACCCCCACCGGACGCCGCACCCTGCTGCCCGGCTCGACCCTGCTGCGGCACCTGCTCGTGCTGGCTGTCGCCGCCGTCGGTGCGGTGGTGCTGCTGGAGATCACCGACCCGTTCACCAACTCCCAGCTGGCGACGCTGAGCTACTACGCCATCGCCGCCGGCGGGCTGACCGTGCTGACCGGCATGAACGGGCAGATCTCCCTCGGCCACGGCGCGCTGATGGCGGTCGGCGCGTACACCACCGCGCTGTTCCTCTCCGCGGAGGAGCCGCTGCCCCTGCCGCTCATCCTGCTGGCCGCCGTCGTGGTGGCCACCGCGGTCGGTGCGCTGGTCGGCGTCGCCGCCGCCCGGCTGCACGGCCCCTACCTGGCCGGCGCCACGCTCGCCCTCGCCGTCGGCCTGCCCGGTCTGGCGATCTACTTCCACGACCTCCTCGGCGGTGAGCAGGGCCTGCGGGTGCGGGCGCCCCGGGCTCCGGAGGCGTTCGACTCGTTCATCAGCGCCGTCTCGGGCAACGCGGCCAGCAACACCAAGTGGCTGGCCTACCTCGGGGCGATCTGCCTGCTGATCACCTACTTCCTGCTCGCCAACCTGGTGCACAGCCGGATCGGCCGCACCTGGCGCGCGGTGCGCGACCAGGAGGTCGCCGCCGAGCTGGCCGGGATCGACCTCGGCCTGTGGCGGGTGCTCGCCTTCACCGTCAGCGCGGCCGCCGCCGGGCTGGCCGGCGGGGTGCTGGCGCTGGTCGTGCGGCTCGCCGCCCCCAGCGGCTTCACGCTGGTGCTGTCGCTGTCGCTGCTGACCGCGATCGTCATCGGCGGGCTCGGCAGCCTGCTCGGCGCGCTGCTCGGCTCGGCCCTGCTGGTCTTCCTGCCGCCCTTCGTCACCGACCTCGGCAGCGACTGGGGCCTGAACGACACCGAGGCGGCCCAGCTGGCCCCGTTCGTCTACGGCGTGGTGCTCGTCGTCGTGATGATCTTCGCGCCCGCCGGCGTCGTCGGCACCGTCCGCCGGCGCTGGCTCACCCGCCGCGCCACGCGGTCGGCGGCCGGTCCGAGCGGGGGGTGAGGTCGACCCGGCGCCCCGCTCCCTCGTCCCCCACCCACTCCCGGGCAACGACGCCCGGGCCGCACCAGAGGAGCACCGTTGTCCAGATCCTCCCGACGTCTCGCCACCACCCTGACCGCGGCCGCCGCCGTCGCCACCCTCGCCGCCTGCGGCGGTGGTGACGACGGCGGGGGTGGCGGGGGTGGCGGCGGTGGCGATGCCGGGGCCAACGAGGCCTCCGACATCGGTGTCACCGAGACCTCGATCAAGCTCGGCGCCCACTTCCCGCTGACCGGGGTCGCCGCCCCGGGGTACAGCGAGATCCCGACCGGCTCGCAGGCCTACTACGACTGCGTCAACGAGGCGGGCGGGGTCAACGGCCGCGAGATCGAGTACGTCTACCGCGACGACGCCTACAACCCGACGAACACCAGCCAGGTGGTGCAGCAGCTGGTCCTGGAGGACGAGGTCTTCGCGATCGTCGGCGGCCTGGGCACCCCCACGCACAGCGCCGTCCTGGACTTCCTCAACAGCGAGGGCGTGCCCGACCTGTTCGTCTCCTCCGGCTCGCTGCTGTGGGGCGAGGACCCGGAGACCAACCCCTACACGTTCGGCTGGCAGACCGACTACATGAGCGAGGGGAAGATCATCGGCCAGTACATCGCCGAGGAGTTCCCCGACGCCCAGGTGGGGCTGTTCCTGCAGGACGACGACTTCGGCGAGGACGGCGAGGCCGGCATCCGGGAGTACATCGACGACCAGGTCGTGGCCGCCGAGCGGTACACCCCGGGCAACACCAACATCGGCCCGCAGATCGCCGCGCTGCAGGCCGCCGGGGCCGACTTCGTCGTCGGCTTCAACGTGCCCAGCTACACCGCGCTGTCCCAGCTCGCCGCCCTGCAGCTGGGCTACGACCCGCAGTGGTTCTACTCCAACGTCGGATCCGACCCGACGCTGGTGGGCAGCCTGCTGAACAACTTCTCCCAGGGCCAGGTGAGCGACGCCAGCCTGCTCGACGGCGCGCTGACCACCGACTACCTGCCGACGGTCGACGAGCCCGACGACCCGTGGGTGCAGGAGTTCCAGCGCATCTGGGACGAGTGCGGCGGTGAGGGCGAGCTGACCAACTACCGGATCTACGGCATGGCGCAGGCGTACACGACCGTGCAGGCGCTGCAGGCCGCCGGGCAGAACCCGACCCGGGAGGGTCTGGTGGAGGCCATCGAGGAGGTCGGCAGCGAGTGGGAGGGGCCGGTGCTGGCGCCGTTCCGCTACTCCGCGGACAGCCACATGGGCACCAGCGGGATGTCGATCAGCCGGATCACCGGCACCTCCACCGAGGAGGTCCAGCCGGTGATGACCACCGACATCGGCGACGCCGAGATCGAGCCCTTCGACGGCGAGCAGGCGCCGCCGCCGCCCAACGGCATCCCGGACGAGGAGCCGGTGGACTGACGAGGACCCTGGCCGCCGGCTCCTCCGGGAGCCGGCGGCCGCGACACTTCGGGGCCGAAGTGTTTCCCGAGTTGATCTCCGGGTAGGCCCGCCGGGGCCGGGTGCCCGGCAGTGGACGGCGGGACGAGGGAGCGGCAGACGATGGCGGTGCGCAGCACACGGGAGATCCGGCGCGCGGTGGTGACCGGCGGGGCCGGCTTCCTGGGCTCCCACCTGTGCGAGCACCTGCTCGACCGCGGGGTCGAGGTGGTCTGCCTGGACAACTTCCTCACCGGTTCCCCGGAGAACGTCCTGCACCTGATGGAGCGGCCCGGCTTCCGGCTGGTCCGGTGCGACGTCACCGACTACGTGCACGTGCCCGGCCCGGTCGACCTGGTGCTGCACTTCGCCTCCCCGGCCAGCCCGGTCGACTACCTGAAGATGCCGATCGAGACGCTCAAGGTCGGCAGCCTCGGCACGCTGCACACGCTGGGTCTGGCCAAGGAGAAGGGCGCCCGCTACGTGCTGGCCTCCACCTCGGAGGTCTACGGCGACCCGCTGGAGCACCCGCAGCGCGAGGAGTACTGGGGCAACGTCAACCCGGTCGGCCCGCGCGGGGTCTACGACGAGGCGAAGCGGTTCAGCGAGGCGCTGACCACCGCGTACCGCACCTCGCAGGACACCGACACCGCGATCGTGCGGATCTTCAACACCTACGGCCCGCGGATGCGCCCCGACGACGGCCGGGCCATCCCGGCCTTCGTCGGCCAGGCGCTGGCCGGCCGGCCGCTGACCGTCGCCGGCGACGGCTCGCAGACGCGGTCCATCTGCTACGTCGACGACACCGTGCGGGGCATCCTGGCGCTGGCGTTCTCCACCGAGACCGGCCCGGTGAACATCGGCAACCCCGACGAGCTGTCCATGCTCGACCTGGCCCGCTGGATCGTGCGGCTGACCGGTTCGGCGTCCGAGATCGGCTTCATCGACCTGCCGGTCGACGACCCGAAGGTGCGCCGTCCCGACACCACCCGGGCGCAGCAGCTGCTCGACTGGCAGCCGCAGGTGCCGTCCGAGGAGGGGCTGCGGCGCACCGTCGACTGGTTCGCCGCCCAGCGGGAGTTGCTCGCCGCGCACGTCGGCTGACTCCTCCTCACGCAGGGTAACCACCTGGGCACTGCGAGCCGATCTGAGGCCTCCCCCTGCACAGCAGAGCTGGGTAGAGTTCCGGCCGACCCGAGCCCCGGGGGCGTCGTCGACGCGCACCGGTGTGCCGCACGGGGCCGACGACCTACGGAGAAGCCAGATGGGGCGCCACGCCCAGACGCGCACCGGATCCGGGCTGCCCGCCCGCCCGGCCCTGCTCGCCGGGCTCGCCGCCCTGCTCGTCGTCGTGATCGGTGGGGGCCTGCTCGTCTGGGGGCTGTCCGGCTCGGGCGACACCGCGTCCGCCGAGGGCTGCGCCGACGAGCAGACCGTGCGCGTGGCCGTCGCACCGGAGATCGGTGACCTGGTCGAGCAGCTGCTCGCCGAGCCGATCGAGCTGGGCGGCGATGCCTGCGCCGTCGCCGAGGTGACCGCCCGCGAGCCGCTGCAGACCCTCGCCGGGCTGGGCTCCCTGGACGCCGAGCAGCTCCCGGACGTGTGGGTGCCGGACTCCTCGCTGTGGGCCGCTCGCGCGGGTGCCGACGCCGGCCTGGAGCCGGCGGGGTCGCTGGCCACCTCCCCGCTGGTGCTGGCCACCAGCCGCGCGGCCGCGGAGGAGCTCGGCTGGACGGAGAACCCGCCCAGCTGGGGTGACGTGCTGGACACCGACCGCGCCCTGGCCGTCCCCGACCTGACCGCCAGCGCCGAGGGGCTCTCCGTCCTCGCCGCCGTCCGCCAGTCCCTGGGTGGCGACGAGGAGGCCGACAACGCCGTCGTCTCGGCCGTGCTCGCCGCGGCTCGCGGTGAGGTGCCGACGGCCGGCGACGGGCTCACCGCCGGCCTGGCCGGTGGCGCCGACGCCCCGCTCGTCCCGGTCAGCGAGCAGGAGGTGCTGGCCACCAACGCCGGCACCGAGGACGCCGCGCTCGTCGCCGTCTACCCCACCGAGGGCTCCCCCGCGCTGGACTACCCGGTGCTGCGGGTGACCGCCACCCCCGAGGCCGAGCGCCCCGCCACCGACGCGGTGGTCGCCGCCCTCACCTCCGACGCCGCCGACGAGGCGGTCCGCGAGGCCGGGTTCCGCGACCGCACCGGCGCCGCGCCGGCCGGGGCCGGCGAGGGGTCCGGGGTGCGCGAGGAGGCCCCGGAGACCCTGACCCTGGACCCGGCGGCGACGCAGACGCTGCTCGGCCGGGTGGCCAGCCTGGCCACACCGTCCCGGCTGCTGACCGTCGTCGACGTCTCCACCTCGATGGAGGCCGAGGTCGGCGACGGCACGCGGGCCACCCTGGCCCGGGACGCGACGCTCAGCGCGCTCGGCCTGCTGCCGGACTCGCACTCCGGCGGCGTGTGGTCCTTCGCCTACCAGCTGGAGGGCGAGCGGGACTGGCAGGAGCTCGCCCCGCTGCGCACCTTCGGCGCCGAGGTCGACGGTCGCACGCACCGGCAGGTCGTCGAGGAGCAGCTGCGCAGCATCCCCGACCGGCTGCGGCCCGGCGGCACCGGCCTCTACGACACGACGCTGGCCGCGGTGCGCGCCGCCCGGGACGCCTACGACCCCGGGTCGGTGAACTCGGTCGTGCTGATCACCGACGGGGAGAACGAGGACAGCAGCGGACTGCAGCTGGACGCGCTGCTGGAGACGCTGCGCGCGGAGGCCGACCCGGACCGCCCGGTGAAGGTCATCGGCATCGCGCTCGGCCCGGACGCCGACCTCGCCGCGCTGGAGCAGATCGGCGAGGCGACCGGCGGTGCGGCCTACCAGGCGCTGGACCCCGAGGACCTGCAGGCCACCCTCTTCGACGCCATCCGCCGCCGGGGGTAGGAGCCATCACCGTGGAGACACTCCTGATCGTCCTCGCGACGATCGCTGTCCTGGCTGCAGTCGGAGCGCGGATCTGGTTCTTCTACGGGCGGAAGTAACCCGGCACGCCAGGACCGCTCAGACCCGGGACAGCAGTCCGTCGACGGCGGTGGTGACCTCCTCGACGGTCACCTGCGCCAGCGCGGGGTCGAGCTCGGTGCCGTGGGGGTCGCCGGTGCCGTCCCCGTGCCACAGCACCCGGTGCTGCTCGCGGGGCGGCGGCCCCCACAGCGCCGGGGACACCGGGCCGAACAGCACCACCGACGGACGGCGGTAGGCGGTCGCCAGGTGGGCCACCCCGGTGTCGCCGCACACCACCACGCGGGCGGCGGCGACCACGGCGGCCAGCTCCAGCGACGTCGTCCGGCCGGCCAGCACCGCGTCGTCGGGGAGCCCGGCGCCGGCGGCGACCCGCTCCGCCAGCTCCCGTTCGGCGGGCCCGCCGGTGACCACGACCCGGTGCCCGGCGGCAGCCAGGTGCCGGGCCACGGCGGCGAACCGCTCCGGGGGCCAGCGCCGGCCGGGGAACGCGGCCCCGGGGTGCACGACCGCGACGTCCCGCACGACCGGGTCGACGTCCGGGACGGCCAGGTCCAACGCGTCGGGGTCGCACGCGACGTCCAGGCCCTCGGAGACCAGCCGGCACCAGCGGCGCACCTCGTGCTCGTCGGCGTACCAGGTGGGGCCGGGCCAGCCGGGGCTGGCGAAGGTGAGCAGCCGCCGCGGGCGGAGGTCGCCGACGACGACGTGCGACAGCGGGCCCTTGCCGTGCAGGTCGACGGCGAGCTCGGCGGGCGGGCCGGACCAGTCCAGCGGCTGGAGCTCGACCGCGGGCAGCACCTCGTCGACCGCGTCGATCAGCTCCGCCAGCGGTCGCAGCGCGGCGGTGGTCGCCAGCACCAGCCGGTGGTCGGGGACGGCCGCCCGGATCCCGCGGATCGCCGGCACCCCGGTGAGCAGGTCCCCCAGCCCCAGCGGCCGCAGCACCACCGCCGTTGGTGAGTTGCTGGAACGGCCCTGCTGCAGGGGCCCGCGGCGAGCCTGCGAGTCGTGGGGGGAAGAGGGGTCCTTCACCACACGCGGGAGCGCTCGACCAGGGCGGTGGTCGAGTGGCCGGGCAGGTACGGCAGGACGACGGCCTGGCCGCCCCACTGCCGCAGCACCGCCGCCTCGGGCAGGTCGGCGCCGGCGTAGTCGCCGCCCTTGGCCCACACGTCGGGGCGCACCTGCTCCAGCACCGCCGAGGGGGTGTCCTCGTCGAAGACGACCACGGCGTCGACGAACTCCAGCGCCTCCAGCACCCGGGCCCGGTCCGTGGCCGACACGAGCGGCCGGGTCGGCCCCTTGAGCCGGGACACCGAGGCGTCGGAGTTGATGCACACGACCAGGCAGTCGCCCAGCCCGCGGGCGGCCCGCAGGGTGGCGACGTGCCCGGCGTGCAGCAGGTCGAAGCAGCCGCCGGTGGCGACGACGGTGCCCCCGGCCCGGCGCACCCGCGCCAGCAGGTCGGCGACGTCGGCGGCCGGCGCCGGCGGCTCGGGCGCGACGGCGTCCCAGGACGAGGCCCCGCCGCGGGCGACGAAGGCCCCGGCGGTGGCGACCGCGGTGGTCACCGCCTCCCCGGTGACGGCGCCGCCGGCGAGGGCGACGGTGGCCGCGGCGGCGAAGGAGTCACCGGCGCCGCACGGGTCGCCGCCGGTGACGGGGGTGGCCGGGACGACCATCGGGGCGCCCTCGCCGTAGGAGAGCAGCGCGCCGCGGGCCCCGAGGGTCACCGCGACCGCGCCGACGCCCCAGTGCCGGATGAGCGCCTCGGCGCGGGCGCCGACGGCGGCCAGCCCGTCGCCGGGCACGTCCCCGCCGACCACCCGCGCGGCCTCGGCGCTGTTGGGCGTGACCAGCCGGGCGCTGGGCACCGGGTCGGCGCCGCGGGGGTGCGGGTCCCAGACGACCGGGCCCGTGGCGGTGCCCAGCGCGGCGCGCACGTCGGGCGCCGACGTCGTCCCCCGGCCGTAGTCGGCCACCAGCACCGCGGCGGCGTCCCGGATGACCGCGGCGGCGTCGGCCGGCAGCGCGCCGAGGGTCGCCGACGGGGCGCCGCTGTCGATGCGGACGACGGAGTGGTCCCCGACCCGCACCCGCTGCTTGACCGCGGTGCCGCCGGCGGCCGGGATCGCGATCAGCCGCACCCGGCCCTCGAGCAGGGCCCGCAGCCGCTGGGCGCCCTCGTCGTCGGCGAGCGGCGCGACCAGCACCACCTCGCGGTCCCCGGCGAAGCGGGCGGCGAGGACGGCGGCCAGCGCGGCGCCGCCGGGCCGCTCGTGGGTCTGCACGTCCTCGACCACCGGCACCGGGGCGTCCGGGGTCAGCCGGGACGCGGTGCCGACCAGGTCGACGTCCAGCAGCGCGTCCCCGACCACCACGACCGGCTTCACCGGACCACCTCGACGTGGTTGCTCGTGGGGATGCGGCTGGGCTCGGTGAGCACGGCGGCGTCGAAGGCGGCGCACAGCAGGTGCAGCGCGACCAGGTGGCACTCCTGCACGGTGGCGGTCCACGGCGAGTCGATGGCGACGGTGTCGTCGGCGACGGCGGCCAGCGGGTTGGGCGCCGGGCCGGTCATCGCCAGCACGGTGATGCCGCACTCCTTGGCCCGCCGGGCGGCGGCCACCGCGTTCGGCGAGCGGCCGGAGGTGGACAGCAGCACCAGCACGTCGCCGGCGCGACCGTGCGCCTCGACCTGGCGGGCGAACAGCTCGTCGGCCGGGTAGTCGTTGGCGATCGCGGTGAGCGACGAGGTCTCCGCGGTCAGGCAGATCGCGGAGAACGGCGGGCGGTCGGCGCGGTAGCGGCCGACCAGCTCGGCGGTGAGGTGCTGGGCCTGCGCGGCGCTGCCCCCGTTGCCGGCGGCCAGCAACCGGCCGCGGGCGGAGGAGCACAGCACGTCGGCGAGCAGCTGGCCCCAGCGGTTGAGCGTGTCGACCTGCGCGGTGAGGTCGCCCAGGGCCGAGGTCAGCGAGGCCACGTGCTCGTGCCCGGTGAGGTGGGTGCACGTGTCGGGCGAGACGACCTCGCGGTCGGTCAGCGGAGCCGGGCGGAACGGGGTGACGCTCATCGGGGTCCCTCCACGGGGGCTCATCGGGCTGCCTCCACCGGCGTGCGGGCGGTGAGGACCTGGCGGTACACGGCGTCGGTGTCGGCGACGACCCGGGACCAGCGGTAGCGGGTACGGGCGCGGGTCACCCCGGCGGCACCGAAGGCGGTGCGGCGGACGTCGTCGGCCAGCAGGCCGGCGAGCGCCCCACCCAGGGCGGCGGGGTCGCGCGGCGGCACCAGCAGGCCGGTGCGGCCGTCGACCACGGTGTCGACCAGCCCGCCGACGGCGGTGGCGACCACGGGGCGCCCGCAGGCCATCGCCTCCAGCGGGGTGATGCCGAACGGCTCGTACCAGGGGACGGCGAGCACCACGTCGGCCGAGCGGATCCAGCCGGGCACGTCGTCGCGGGCCACGGCGCCGGTGAACACCAGCCGGTCGGCGACGCCGAGGGACGCGGCGATGCCGCGCAGCCGGGTGACCTCCGGGTCGGTGTCCAGCTGGTCGGTCTCCGGCCCGCCGACGACGACCAGCTCGGCGTCGGGCACGCGCACCAGCGCCCGGACGGCGTCCTCCTGGCCCTTGCGCTCGACCAGCCGGCCGAGCACGAGCAGGCGCGGGCGGTCCGAGCGCGGCGCGACCGGCCCGTCCGGGGTGAAGACCCCGGTGTCGACGCCGCACGGCACGACCGAGACCCGGTCGCTGGCCAGGCCCAGGCGGCGCAGCTCGAACACCTCGTCGGTGCAGGTGGCGACGACGTGGCTGACGTCGCGGCACAGCCCGCGCTCGAGGTCGATGCGCTGCGCGGGCGAGGTGTCCGCCTCGCCCTGGTGCCGGCGCTTGACCGACCCGAGGGCGTGGAAGGTCTGCAGCACCGGGACGCCCAGCGGCGCGGCGGCCTGCACCGAGGCCAGCCCGCTCATCCAGAAGTGCGCGTGCACGACGTCGGGCCGGTCGGCGGCCCACTCGGCGGCGAGCGCGTGCGCGAAGGTGCCCATGTGCTGGAGCAGGTCGTCCTTGGGCACCGCCCGCGCCGGGCCGGCGGTCACGTGCGCGACGGTGTAGCCGTCGGCGGTGACCACCCGGTCGGGCAGGTCGGCGTCGTCCCGGCGGGTGTGCACCGTGACCTCGTGGCCGCGCATCGCCAGGCCCGCGGCCAGCGCCGCGACGTGCACGTTCTGCCCGCCGGCGTCCACCCCGCCGATGGCGGCGAGGGGGCTGGCGTGCTCGCTGACCATGTCGATCTTCATCGGGTGACCTCTCCCAGCAGGGCATCCCAGTCGGCCAGGAACCGGTCGAGGCCGTAGCGCTCCAGCGCGGCGGCGCGGGCGGCCTTCCCGGCCAGCCGGGCCCGGTCGGGGTCGTGCACGAAGTCGCGGACCGACTGGGCCAGCCGGTCCGGGCGGGTGGAGATCACCCCGGCCTCGGCGGGCACCGCCTCGACCGCCTCGGTGGTGGCCAGGCCGACGACGGGCAGGCCCAGGTGCATGGCCTCCAGCAGCGACAGGCCCAGCGACGTCCAGCGCACCGGGTGCACGTAGACCCGGCGGCGGGCGAGCTCGGCGTGCATCGCGGCCTGCGGCGGGTCGTCGTGCAGGGCGACCCGCTCGGGGCTCAGGCCGTAGCGCTCGTGCAGCCCGGCCAGCCCCATGCCGAACACGTCCAGCGGCGCGGCGTCGGCGAACAGCGGCAGCAGGTCGCCGCCGGTGTACCGGCCGCGGCGCACCGGTTCGTTGACCACGACGGCCGCCCGGGCCAGCTCGCCGGTGTACCGCTCGCCCGGGTCGACGATGCCGTGCTCGATGACCACGGTGGGCGCCGAGCCGTTGTCGTAGAACAGCTCGTTGAAGTACGTGACGTGCGCGATCGGGATCGCGCGCTGGTCGGCCATCGGGTGCCGGGTCTCCGGCACCGCACCCGAGCCGGTGTCCGGGCCGGGGGCGTTGTGCTCGAGGAAGACCGCCGGGAGGTCGCGGCCGGGCTCACGGCCCAGCCACGCGCGCACCAGCTCCAGGTCGCGGGGGCGCTGCAGCACGACGACGTCGGGCTGCTCCTCGCGCAGCTGCTCGGGTGTCACCTCACGGGCGGACGCCGGCCAGTCCCAGGTGCGGGCCCGGCCCAGGCCGTCCGGGCTGCGCACCCCGTCGGGACCCGTGACGACGGGCAGCAGGTACTCGTGCCGGCCCTGGACGAACGCCGTCGTCCAGGAGCCGTGCACGTGCCAGAGGAGGACCTTCATGCGGTGACCAGCTTCTCGACGGCGGCGACGACGTCGCCGGCGGTGACGGAGGTGAGGCAGGGGTGCCCCGGCACCGGGCACTCGCGGGCGCGGGTGTCGCGGCAGGGGGCGGACTGGTCGCCGAGCAGCACGGTGGGCACGCCGTACGGCGCCCACCGGACCGCCGGGACGACCGGGGAGAACAGCGAGACCACGGGGGTGCCGACGGCGGCGGCCAGGTGCGCCGGGCCGGTGTTGCCGACGACGACCGCAGCGGCCCCGTCGAGCAGCGCGGCCATCTCCGCGAGCGTGGTCGCGCCCCCGAGGTCGGTGCCCCGGGTGCCGGCGACGGCGGCGGTGAGCGCCCGCTCCCCCGGTCCGCCGGTGACCAGCACCCGGTACCCGGCGTCGGCCAGTGCCTCGACCGCCTCGGCGCACCGGTCGGCCGGCCAGGCGCGGGCGGGCACGGAGGCACCGGGGTGGAGCACGACGTACCCGGGCTCGTGGGCGACCGCCGGCAGCGGGCGGCGGACGGCGAGCCGGCCGTCGTCGCCGTCGGGGAGCTCGAACCCGGCGGCGCGGGCCAGCGACAGGGCGCGCTCGGGCTCGGGCAGGTCGTCGTCGACCCGGTGCCGGACGTCGAGCAGGGAACCGGGGTAGTCGACGCTGGTCGCGGAGATCCTGACGACGTCGGCGGTGCGCAGCACCAACGCGAGCGGCAGCGGCGACTGGTGGAAGGACGTGCTGATCACCGCCTCGTCGACGCCGAGTGCGCGCACCCGGTCGGCGAGCGCGGCGATGTCCGCGGCGTCCACCGGCTGCGGGGAGCCGTCGATCCACGGGCAGTGCCAGGTGAGCACCTCGTCGACGCCGGGCAGCAGCTGCGCCGCGGCGGTGCCCTGCGGGCTGGCCAGGAACACCACCCGGTCGGCGCCGTGCGCGACCGCGCGGACCAGCGGCCCCTGCAGCAGGACGTCGCCGGCGTTGTCCAGCCGGGCGACGAGCACCGTCCGTCCGGGGTTCGGCGCCGGAACCCGGACGGGGGTCGGCGCCGAACCCGGGAGATCGGCGGTCACCAGGCGCCGGCCAGGACGTCGTCGACCGCCTCGGCGAGCGTCGGCGCGCGGTGCGCGGCGGCGGTGACCTCCTCGGGGCGGGTGACCGGCGTCGGCACCAGGATGCCGGCGGCGCCGGCGGCCGCGGCGGCCTGCACGTCGGCGGCGATGTCGCCGATCAGCACGCAGCGCGCCGGGGCGACGTCGAGCTCGGCGCAGGCCGCCTTCACCATGCCGGGCGCGGGCTTGCGGCAGTCGCAGCCGTCCTCCGGCGCGTGCGGGCAGACCTGCACCGTGTCGAACGGGCCGAGCAGCTCGGCGACCCGGGCGTTGACCGCGTCGGCCTGCGCGCGGGTGATCAGCCCGCGGCCGACCCCGGACTGGTTGGTGACCAGCCCGATCCGCACCCCGCGGGCGCGCAGCGCGTCGAGCGCCTCGCGGGCACCGTCGACCGGGCGGACCAGCGCCGGGTCACCGTTGTAGGGGACGTCGTGGACGAGGGTGCCGTCCCGGTCGAAGAGCACCAGGTCGGGCAGCCCGCGCCAGGCCGGGACATCGCGGTGCTGCACGGCGCCGCGGAGGAAGTGCCAGGTGGCCAGCGGCGGGATGACCGCGCTGGTCAGCGCCATCGTCGTCACCTCGTGGCGGGTGCGGGGACCCGGCGCGACGCGTGCCCAGGCGAACTCGGCGGTGCCCGCGGCCCAGCCGAGCGCGGCCAGCGCGGCGGCCCGTGGCCTCCCCGCGACCGCGAGCCCGAGGGCAGCCAGGGCGGCCCCGGTGACGGCGAGGTGGCGGGGGCGGCGACCGACGGCGGCGTCGGCGCGCGCCCGCCAGTCCGGGCCGTGCAGGCGGCGCATCAGGACGTCGTCGGCGTTGCCTGCCTGCACCCGGGCGCTGACCCAGCGGTCGACCGGGCGCACCGGGTGGGTGATCCACCGCTCGCCGCGGGTCAGCCCCGCGCCGGTGTCCATCACCCGCAGCGCCAGGTCGGAGTCCTCGCGGAAGGCGCGGGGAAAGCGCTCGTCGAACCCGCCGACGGCGGCGAGCGCGGCCCGCCGGTAGGCGAGGTCGGCGGTGATCCAGCTGCTGGTGGCCAGGCCCGCGGTGCCGCGCTCCCAGTCGGTGGGGCGCCGGCCCGCGGGCAGCGGCACCCGCACCCGTCCCTGGGTCCCGGCGACGTCGGCCGGCAGCGCGGCGAGGTCGGCGGCGAGCCGCTCGTACCAGTCGGGGTCGGGCACCACGTCGTCGTCGAGGAAGGCGATCCACTCGGTGCGGGCCACCCGCCAGCCGAGGTTCCGCGCCCGCGCCGGACCGCCGCCGCCGGTGCGCACCACCCGGACCGGGGGCAGCCCCGCACGGTCGGGCCGCAGCGGGGCACCGGTGAGCCGGTCGTCGACCACGACCAGCTCGGCCGGGCGGGGGCCGGAGGCGCCGGCGAGGGCGTCGAGGAGCACGTCGAGCGACGGTCGGCCGATGCTCGGCACGACCAGCGTGCAGTTGTCCAGCGCACCCGTCATGCCCGCGTCGGTGCCCGACAAGATCGCCGCCAAACACTACGGCCTTGAAGTTCTCCGGAGCCGGGGCCGGGACCACCCGTCCGGATGACGGTCACCGCTGGTCGGAGGCGGACGCGGCGGTCCGGCCGGGGCTCAGCGGGGGCGGCGGGCGGCCGCGGAGACCCGGGCCAGCGCGTCGGTGACCACCCCGGCGTCGTCGCCCAGCAGGGTCAGCAGGTGCGCGACGAGGTCGTCGTGCGTCCGGCCCGCGGCCCGCACCCGCTCCCGGCCGACGTCGGTGAGCCGGGCGTGCAGCAGCCGCCGGTCGCCGCCGACCCGCTCGCGGGTGACCAGGCCCTCGGCGACCAGCCGGTTGACCGTGCTGGTGATCCCGGGCCGGGAGAGCCCGACCGCCTCGGCCAGGTCGCCCATCGAGGCGCTCTCCTCCGGCGCCTCGGCGATCCGGCGCAGCACCTCGAAGCCGGTGAGCGAGACGCCGTGCTGCCGGTGCAGGGCGGAGTCGACCCGGCGGGTGACCCGGTCGTGCACCTGCACGATCCGCAGCCAGGTCTCGGTGGCGGTGGGCCCGGCGGCCGCGAGCCCACTGACGTCCCGTGGCACACCCCGGGCGGGTGCGCCGTCGGGTCGCGGGTCGGTGTGCTGCTCCATGGCGGGTCAGGTCCTCCGGAGGTGGCTGGGCAGGTGGTGGGCTGGGCAGGTGATGGGCTGAGCTCAGGGGGCAGGGTGGCCGCGGGATCGGCGTCGGGCGACCGCGCCGAGCGCGCCGGCGGTGGTCAGCAGGGCGATCCCGGCGAGCAGCGCCGGCCGGGAGTCGGCGTCCTCGGGAACCGGCTCGTCGGCCGCCGCGACCTCCAGCGCCAGGTCGGCGGTGGCCGTCGACCGGTTCCCGACCAGCTCCAGGCGGGCCGGCCCGAGCGCAGCCCCGGGCGGGATCCGGACGACCGCCTCCACCCGCCCACCGGGACCGGCGCTGACGGTGGCCAGCGGCGCCTCGACACCGGTCATGGAGACGGTGACCGTCTCGCCGGGGGCGAACCCGGTGGCCTGCACGGTGACCGTGCCCCCGGCGGTCACGGGGACGGCCGGACCGCTGTCGGTCGCTGGTGCGGACGTCGCGGGGCCGGGGGTGACCGGGCTCTCCGGGACGGGCGCCGACGGCGGCGAGGGAGGCGGCGCCGGCACCTCCGGTTCCGGCGCCGACGAGGGCGCCGGGGCAGGCGCCGGGGCGGACGGCGGGGTGGACGGCGGGGTGGACGGCGGGGTGGACGGCGGGGTGGACGGCGGGGTGGACGGCGGGGTGGAGGGCGCCGTCGACGACGGCACCGTCGCCGACGACTCGGGTGCCGCCGACGGCGGCGGGGCGGACGACCCGGGTCCCTCCGAGGTCGGCGGGCCGGACGCAGTCGGCGTTGCCGGCGGCGACGAGGGCGGCGGCGACGAGGGCGGCGACGACGAGGGCGGCGACGACGAGGGCGGCGACGACGAGGGCGGCGACGACGAGGGCGGGGGCGCCTGCGACGTCGGCGGCACGGGCTCGACCGGCGCGGACGGCGGCGCGCTGATCGCCGCGCAGTCCTCGGCGCTGGGCCGGGTGTAGGTGCCCAGCTCCACCGGGGCGTCGGCGGCGCCGTCGGGGTCGGTCACGGTGACCGAGACGTCGACGGTGGTCCCCCAGTCGACGTCGGAGCTGGTCAGCTCGGTCTGCCCGCCGGGCGGGAGGTCGGCGGCCGCCTGCTCGGTGGTGCCGTCGAACACCAGCGCGACCCGGTGCGGCTCGGTGCCGTTGGTGACCACCACCCGCACGACCGCCGGCCCGCAGCTGGGCCCGTGGGTGACCTCGACGCCGGGCTGGCGGGGGTCGTCGATCGCGGCCGCCGGCGGAGCGAGCGCGACACCGGCCACCAGCACGGCCCCGGCGGTGAGCCCGAGCACGCCACCGGGGCGCGGCACACGGCGCCCGGGCGGTGTCGTCGTCGGCACTCCTGGCCCCCGTTCTGGCGCCCCCGGCGGACGGCTGTGCTGCGACATCCTCGCCGCAGTGCCCCGGAGGTGCACCGATCATGTGCGCCCCGGGCACCTCGTCGTCCGATCGTCACACCGGCTGCGGGCGCGTCACCGGCGTGTCGGCCCGGCGCGCCGGTCGGTGAGCAGCGAACGCAGGTGACCGAGACTCCGGTCACACCCCGTCACTACGGTGACCGGGGTGGACTCAGCGGCGGGCACCGGACGACAGCGGCAGGACACCGTCTACCGGGCGGGCGTCTACGGCCGGCACCCCCGGGTGCCCACCGTCTACCGGGCGCTTGCCGACCGGGCCCGGCGGCGGCTGGGCCCCGGGCGCACGGCTACGTGGCCGGCGGCGCCGGCGACGAGGACACCCAGCGCGCCGACCGGGCGGCGTTCGACCGCTGGGCCGTGGTGCCGCGGGTGCTGCGCGACGTCAGTGCCCGGGACACGTCGGTGGAGCTGTTCGGCCGGCGCCTGCCGGCGCCGGTGCTGCTCGACCCGGTCGGCGCGCTGGAGCTGGTGCACCCCGAGGCGGACCTCGCCGTGGCCCGGGCGGCCGCCGCGCTCGGCGTGCCGATGGTCTTCTCCAACCAGGCCTCGGTGCCGATGGAGGCCACCGCCGCGGCGATGGGCGACTCCCCGCGCTGGATGCAGCTGTACTGGTCGACCTCCGACGAGCTGGTGGAGAGCCTGCTCGGCCGCGCCGAGGCCAGCGGCTGCGAGGCCGTCGTCGTCACGCTGGACACCACCATGCTCGGCTGGCGCCCGCGCGACCTGGACCTGGGCCACCTGCCCTTCGCGCTGGGCAAGGGCATCGCGCAGTACACCTCCGACCCGGTGTTCCGCCGGCTCGTCGAGGAACGGGCGGCCGCGGCCGGCGCCCCGCGTGACCCCCAGCCGCGCCCCACGGTCGCCGCGGTGCGCGCGCTGGTCGGCATCGCCCGCGCCTGGCCCGGGCCGCTGGTGGCGAACCTGCGCTCCCCGCTCCCCCGCGCCGCGGTCGAGACCTTCCTGGCCATCTACTCCCGGCCCTCGATCACCTGGGCCGACCTGGCCTGGCTGCGCGAGCGCACCCGGCTGCCGATCGTGCTCAAGGGCGTGCTGCACCCCGACGACGCGCGGCGGGCGGCGGACGAGGGCGTCGACGGGCTGGTGGTGAGCACCCACGGCGGGCGGCAGGTCGACCGCTCGATCGCGGCCCTGGACGCACTGCCGGGCGTGGTCGAGGCCGTGGACGACCGCATGCCGGTGCTGTTCGACAGCGGGGTGCGCAGCGGGGCCGACGTGCTGGTCGCCGTCGCCCTCGGGGCCCGGGCGGTGCTGCTGGGCCGGCCGTGGGTGTGGGGCCTGGGGCTGGCCGGGGAGGCCGGCGTCCGCCAGGTGGTCGAGGACGTGCTCGGCGAGTTCGACCTGACCCTGGGCCTCACCGGCCACACCGCCGTCGGCCAGCTCACCCCCCAGGTGCTGGTCCGCCGGCCCTGACCCCCGGTCAGCCGGGGAGCGTGCCGGCCCGCACCTGCACGTGCCCGCCGCGCAGGTCCCACCGGTCGACGTCGGTGCAGTGCTCCTCGACGGCCCGCCAGGGGCGCGCGGCCGGGTCGGCGCCGCCGCTCCACATGGCCAGCCGGGCCAGCGCCCGCGCCGGCCGTGGGCCGCGCTGCGCCGGCTGCATGTCCACCACCGCCACCCGGGCGCCGGGGCGGCCCAGGGCGACCGCGGCCCGCCAGGCCGCCGGCCAGTCGTCGATCAGGGAGAGCGCGTAGGTGCACAGCACGGCGTCCGCGCCGTCGCCCCCGAGCGCCTCGAGCAGGCGCCCGGACGGCGGCGCGGTGGCATCGCCCTGGACCAGCGTCACGCCCGGCCAGCCCCGTGCGGCGGGCCGCCGGCCGGCCCGGGCGAGCATCTGCCGACTGGCGTCCAGGCCGACGAAGCGGCCGCCGTCGCCGACCCGCTCGTGCACGGGCCGCAGGTCCAGCCCGGTGCCGCAGCCGACGACGAGCAACCGGCTCCCGGGGCGCAGCCGGAGCCCGGCGATCCCCGCCAGCCGCCCGGGCCGGTAGACCGGCCACTCCCCGGAGACCAGGTCGTAGACGGGGGCGATCAGCTCGTACTGCCGGGTCCGGCCCGCCATGCCGCCTCCTCCGTCGCAGCGCTGCACCCGCGCGATCGCCCGGGCAGACTCGACGTGGTGAACATCGTCCCCGATCCCGCCGGCACCGTGCCCGACACCGACGTCCGCCGGCGCCGCTGGGAGCTGCTGGTGGTGGGCGCCGGCACCGCGGGCCTGCTCGCCGCCCAGACCGCCGCGTCGTTCGGCGTCCGGGTGCTGCTCGTCGACCGCGGCACCTGGGGCGGGGAGTGCCTGTGGACCGGGTGCGTCCCGTCCAAGGCGCTGATCGCCGCCGGCGAGGCGGCGGCCGCGGCCCGGGGCGCCGCGGAGTTCGGCGTGCACGCCGACGGGGTGCGCATCGACGGGGCCGCGGTGCTGGACCGGGTGCGGGAAGCGGTGCGCACGATCGAGCCGGTGGACTCCCCGCGCGCCCAGCGGGACGCCGGCATCGCCGTGGCCACCGGCGACCTGGTCTTCACCGGGCCCGACGCGGCGGAGCTCGACGGCCACCGGCTCCGGTTCCGCCAGGCCGTCGTGGCCACCGGGTCGGCGCCGTCCGTGCCGCCGGTGCCCGGCCTCGCCGAGGCCGGGCCGCTGACCACCGAGACGCTGTGGGACGAGCCGGCGCTGCCCGGCCGGCTCGTCGTGCTGGGCGGCGGCACCACCGGGTGCGAGCTGGGGCAGGCGATGGCCCGGCTCGGGGTCGACGTCCACCTCGTGGAGACCGCCGACCGGCTGCTGCCGGCCGAGGACCCGGCCGCCTCCGGCCTGGTCACCGCGGCCCTGGAGCGCGACGGCGTCACCGTCCACCTCGGGGCGGAGGTCCGCCGGGTCACCGGCGGGCCGGGGAGCACCCGGCTCGCCCTCGCCGACGGGTCGGAGCTGGCGTGCGACCGGGTGCTGGTCGCCACCGGGCGGCGGGCGGCGCGCGGCCGGCTCGGGCTGGCCGCCGCCGGGGTGGCCTGCGACGAGGCCGGCTGGGTGACCGTCGACCGGCACCTGCGCACCAGCAACCCGCGGATCTGGGCGGCCGGTGACGTCACCGGCCAGCCGCCGTACACCCACCTCGCCGGCCTGCACGGCTCGACGGTGGCCGCCAACGCGGTGCTGGGCCTGCGCCGCACGGTCGACCTGACCGCGCTGCCCCGGGTCACGTTCACCCAGCCGGAGGTGGCCGCGGTCGGCGCGCCCACCGGATCGGCGGGGGAAGCCGGGCTGCGGGTGGTGGAGCAGGACCACCGGCACGCCGACCGGGCGATCACCGACCGGCGCACCGACGGGGTCACCCGCCTGGCGGTCGACTCCCGGCACCGGGTGCGGGGGGCGACGGTCGTCGGGCCGCGCGCCGGGGAGACCCTCGCCGAGCTCACCCTCGCCGTCACGCAGGGCCTCACCACCAGCGACCTGACCGGCGCCACCCACCCCTACCCGACCTACGCCGACCCGGTGTGGCAGGCCGCGATCGGCGACTACCGCGCCCGGCTGGCCGCCCCCGTCCCCCGCCGGGCGCTGCGCGCGCTCCGCCGGCTCCGCCGCCTGCGGCTCGCGCTGCCCGGCTGACCTGCCGGGGCCGGTCTCCGTCGCCCGGCTGGTGGGCGGGGCGTGGACGCGCCACAGTGCCCTCGTGCCCCAGCCGTCGTCGCGTGCCCCGCTGTGCCGGTGGACGCCGCCATGACCGTGCTGCTGGGCTGGGGGGCCGCCGAGCACGGCACCGGGGACGACGCCGCGCTCCAGCTGGCCGCCGGGCTCGCGCTGGCCGAGGACTCCCCCGCCGTGGTGGTCACCGTCGTCCCGCCGGGCCCGATCAGCGCGACCGCCTCCCGCATCGACCGGGAGTACCTGCAGTGGCGGGCCGCGCTGACCGCGACCCGCCAGGCGGAGGCGGTGACCGGGCTGCGCCGCGCGGGCGTCGACGACGTCCGCACCGCGGTCGTGCCGGGGCCCCGGTGCCGGCGGGGCTGATCGAGGCGGTCGGCGACTACCGCGCCCGGGTGCTGGTGCTCGGCGCCGCGGCGACCGCCCCGCCGGGCCGGTTCGCCGCCGGGCCGGTGGCCGAGCGGCTGCTGCACAGCTCACCGGTGCCGCTCGCGCTGGCGCCGCGGGGCTGGGCCGGGCAGACGCCGCCGACCCGGCTCACCTGCGCGTGGGCGGGGCCGGCACGTTCCGGGGAGGCGCTGGTCAGCGCCCGGGCGACGGCCGGGCGGTGGGGCGTGCCGGTGCGGCTGGTCACCTTCGTGCCCGAGCCGGTGACGGTGCCGCCCGCGGCGCCGTGGCCGGACCCGGGCCCCGCGCCGGAGACGGTGCTGGCCGAGGGCCCCGGCTGGGAGGGGGCGATGGCGGCCGTCGCCTGGGAGTCGGGTGACGTCCTGGTGCTCGGCTCGTCGCGGCTCGGTCCGGCGGGCCGGGTCTCCCTCGGGTCGGCGGCGGCCGAGATCCTGCGCGTCGCGCCGGTGCCGGTGCTCGTCGTCCCGCGTGGCGCGGACGGCACGCCGTCGCACTCTTGACGTAGCCGAGTGAGCTGAGTCACAGTCGGTCGCGGGCGGGGGAAGCCGGCTACCAATGGCCCTCCACTGCTGGAGGGACCGACCAACGCGGCCAGACCGCCAGGACCGGCCCCCCGCCCGCCAACTCAGCTCAGGCGCCCGGTCCCGGGCTCTCGCCCGGCCCGGCCGTCGGCTGGGGCTCGGGGGACGGCGCCGGCTCAGGTGCCGGCTCCGCGCTCGGTTCGGGCGCCGGCTCGGGCGCGGGTTCAGGGGCCGGCTCCGGCGCAGGCGCGGACGTGGGCTCCGGCACGGGCGTGGGCTCCGGCACGGGCGTGGGCTCCGGCTCGGGAGCCGGTTCCGGCTCGGGAGCCGGTTCCGGCTCGGGAGCCGGTTCCGGCGAAGGCTCAGGTGCGGGCACCGGCTCAGGCGCCGGTTCCGGCGTGGGCGTCGGCGTCGGCGTCGGCGTGGGCGTCGGCTCCGGCGTGGGAGCAGGCGTCGGCTCAGGTGCGGGCTCCGGCTCGGGGGCCGGAGCGGGCTCGGACGACGGCTCGGGGGCCGGAGCGGGCTCGGGCGACGGCTCGGGCTCGGGCGACGGCTCGGGCGCGGGCTCCGGGCGCGGCGGGCTGTACTGCGAGCCGTTGCTCACCAGCAGCACCACCTGCTGCCCCGGCGGCAGCGGCGTCCCGGCGGCGGGCCGCAGGCCGACGACGCGACCGGCCGGCACCGCGGCGTCGACCACGCGGCGCACCGGCTCGTACCCGGCCTCGGCCAGCAGCGACCCGCAGGCGGTCGCACCGTTGCTGATGCAGCCGCCGGGGACCGCGGCGCTGGCTCCGCGCAGGTACTCGGGGTCGGCCGGCGGGAAGGGCACCGCGGGGCGCGCGGAGAGCACCGGCGTCATCGCCTCCCGCCAGATGGTCGCCGGGATCCCGCCCCCGAAGCTGCCGACGTCCCGGTTCGCCCGCGGGTCGTAGAGCATGACCGTGGCCGCGAACTCCGGCGTGTACCCGACGAAGGTCGCCGAGTAGTTGTCCTGGGAGGTGCCGGTCTTCCCGGCGATCTCGTGCCCGGGCACGTACGCCCGGCGGCCGGTCTGCCCGGGGTGGCCCGGCTCGACGTCCTTGCGCAGCGCCTGGCTGACCGTGGCCGCGATGCCTGGCGCGATCGCCTCGGGCGTGCACTCCGGCTGCCCGCCCAGCGGCTGCCCCTCCGGGCCGGTCAGCGGCTGGCCGGTGCGGTCGAGCACCTCCGTCACCAGCTGCGGTCGGCAGGCGGTGCCGTTGGCGGCGAGCGTGGCGTAGGCGCTGGTCAGGGCCAGTGGGCTGGTCGGCTCGGCGCCGAAGGTGAACGACCCGCGGTTCTCCGCGACCACCTGGTCGGCGACCGGGTCGAGGCTGCGCAGCCCCATCCGCTGGGCGGCGCGCACCGGCGCCTCGACGCTGCCGAGCAGGTCCTCCAGCGCGAGGAAGTAGGTGTTGGAGGAGCGGTAGAGCGCCTCCTCCATGTCCAGCCGGGACGGGTAGCGGCCGGCGTTCTGCACGTCGTAGGGCCCGTCGCCGTCCTCGTAGACGCCGGAGACGTACGGGTCGGAGGTGCGCAGCTCCAGGTCCAGGCCGTAGCCGGCCTCCATCGCGGCGACCGCGGTGAACACCTTGTAGGTGGAGCCGGTGCCCTGGCCGGCGGCGGCGGGGAGGTCGACGGTGGTCTGCGCCGGGTCGGCCTCGTCCAGACCGAACTCGCGGTTGACCGCCATCGCCAGCACCCGCCCGGTGCCCGGCTGCACGGCGACGAAGATGCCGGCCCGCGGGTCGTCGGTGGCCAGCGCCTGCCGGACGGCGGCGTCCCCGGCCTGCTGCACGGCGGGGTCCAGGGTGGTGCGGATGGTCAGCCCGCCGGCCTGCAGGCGCTCCCGGGTGAGGCCGTAGCGCTCGGCCAGCGCGTCGAGCAGGTGGCCGCAGAAGAAGTCGCCGATCCGCGCGTCGGCGCAGCCGTTGGGCGGGGCGCCGCCGTCGACGATGCCCAGCGGCTCGGCGCGGGCGGCCGCAGCCGCGGCCGGGTCGAGCAGCCCGACCTCGGCCATGCGGGTGAGCACCAGGTCGCGCCGGCCCTGCGCCCGCTCCGGGGCGGTCACCGGGTCGTAGGCGGAGGGGCTGCGGACCATCCCGGCCAGGAGCGCCGCCTGCGCGGCGGTCAGCTGGTCGGGCGTGGTGGCGAAGTAGCGCTGGGCGGCGGCGGCGATGCCGTATGCCCCGTTGCCGTAGTAGACGGTGTTCAGGTAGCGGGTGAGGATCTCGTCCTTGCTGTACTGCTGCTCGAGCGCCAGCGCGATCTGCGCCTCGCTGAGCTTGCGGCCGAGGGTGTCGGCGGTGGCCTGGGAGCGGCCGGCGTCGTCCTGCGCGGTCTGCAGGCGCAGCTGCTTCACCAGCTGCTGGGTGATCGTCGAGCCGCCCTCGGCGACCTCGCCGGCGACGATGTTCTTCACCAGCGCCCGGGTCAGGCCGCGGGGGTCCACGCCGGGGTGGTCGCGGAAGCGTGCGTCCTCGATCGCCACCAGCGCGTCCTTGGCCACCTCGGCGATCTGCTCGCCGGGGACGGGGGTGCGGTTGCGCCGGTAGAACTGGGTGATCAGCGACCCGTCCGCGGCGAGGACCCGGGTGGTGCCGGGCAGCCGGTCGTCGACGACCGGGTCGTCGATGGGCTGCACCAGCGCACCGCCCTGCTTGGCGGCCAGGCCGACGCCGGCCAGCCACGGGGCGAGCACGCCGGCCACCAGCCCGCCGGCCAGGACGACGGCGAGAGCCAGTCTCAGCAGTACCCCGCTGCGGGTCCGGCGCTCCTCGTCCGGCAGCTGCCACGGCTGCGACTCCCTGGCGATGACCGACACCTCCGGCGTTCCGACGGGTGGGCAGCGCCCACGACAACCCGTGGGCACTGCTCGGTCGCGGCGCCGGTGATGCGTCGGTCCGGGGATCGCAACGAGACCGTCATGTGCGTGCGGCAGGCTCACCGGCGTGCCCGAGGTCGAGTTCGACGTGCAGTGGCCCGACGGCGACCACCAGCAGGTGTACTCGCCGTCGACCGTGGTCGAGGAGGTGTTCGACGTCGGCACGGGCTACCCGTTGCACCGGTTCCTCGCGCTGAGCCGGGCCGCGATGGCGGAGGCGAGCCACCGGGTCGAGGCCCGCTGGGGCTTCCCGTGCAGCCGGGCCGCGGCGACTCTGACGAGCATCGAGCGGGCCGCCGCCCGCTTCGACGGCGGCGAGGTGCGGGTCACCGGCTTCCGCCGGATCGGCTGACCACCCGCCGGTGGAACACGAACGGCCCCGCTCTCCGAGGAGAACGGGGCCGCGCGCTGTCTCAACCAGACGTGCACCCGAAGGGACTCGAACCCCTAACCTTCTGATCCGTAGTCAGATGCTCTATCCGTTGAGCTACGGGTGCGTGGTGTTCAGTTGTGCTGTTGCGCGGAGGCTCCGGGATTTGAACCCGGGATGGGGGGTTACCCCAAACCGCATTAGCAGTGCGGCGCCATAGACCGGACTAGGCGAAGCCTCCCGGGTTCCGAGTGTCCCCGGAACCACCGAGAGAGAAGGCTACCAGCGCCTCGCGGCGAGCCCCAACCGGGGTCCCCACCGGCCGGGACCAGCCCGCGCACCCCCCCACCACCACCTCCCGAGACGGTCGTGGTCTGCCCACTCCCGGTGGGCAGACCACGACGTCGGAGCAGGTGCCCCTCAGGCGGGGACGACGTCCCGCCGAGGCGCCGCCGACGCCGCCGGGCGGCGCCCCGGGAGCAGCGTGACCGCGACGGCCACCCCCGCCGCCGCGGTGGCCATGACCAGCGCGCCGGCCACCCCGGCCGAGGTCTCGATCAGGGCACCCCCGGCCGCCGCGCCGATCGCGGAGGCGCCGAAGGAGACCGTCGACAGCCAGGTGAACGCCTCGGTGGTCGCCGATGCGGGGGCGATCGAGCCGACCAGCGAGTTCTGCACGGTCAGGGTGGGGGCGATCGCCGTCCCGCCCAGGAACAGCAGCACGCCGAGCAGCCACGGGCTGGAGACGGCGGCCAGCGGCGCGAGGCCGAGGGTGATCCCGAGCATCCCCCACCGGTACTGGCGGGGCAGCGAGACGCTCAGCACCCGGGCGCCGAACCACAGCCCACCCAGCGACGAGCCGAGCGCCCACACCGCGAGCAGCACGCCGGACATCCCCGGGGTACCGGCGGCGGAGGCGAACGCCGGGACGGCGACCTCGAGACCGCCGATGCCGACCATCAGCGCGGTGCCACTGAGCAGCACGCGGGGCATGCCCGGGGTGGTGACCGTGGCGAACAGCCGGCGCGGACCGTCGGCGGCCACCGGCCGCCAGGCGGCCATCGCCCGGCTGGTCGCGATGCCCAGCGCCCCGGCCACCCCGAGGACGCCGGCGACGGCCAGGGCCACCGCGGGCCGGGCCAGGAAGGTCAGCGCGGCCACCAGGGTGGGACCGGCGACGAAGACCAGCTCGGTCGAGGTGGCGTCGAGCGCGTAGGCGGTCGGACGCACCCGCGGGTCGACCCGGGACCACAGCGCCCGCACCGTGCCCGACACCAGCGGCGTGCTGGCGCCGATCGCGGCCGCGGCCAGCAGCATCGCCCACGTCGGGGCGCGGCCGAGCACCACGAGCGCGCCCCCCGCGAGCGTCACCGGGTGGACGACGGCCTGGACGAGCAGCACCCGCCGGGGGCTGCGGCGGTCGGCCAGCCGGCCGAGCACCGGGGCCATCACCGCCGTGGCGATCCCGAACATCGCCGACACCGCGCCGGCGATCGCGTAGGACCCCGTCTGCCGCTGCACCATGAGCAGCAGCGCGAGGGGGATCATGGACGACGGCAGCCGGCCGGCGAACCCGGCCAGCAGCAGCACCGGGGCGGACGGAAGCCGCCACACGGCGAGGTACGAACGCATGGCTCTGCTCACTTCGGGGTCGTGCGAGGTGGGGAATCCGTAGGCGTCGAACGTGCGTTGACCGCCTACACATTCCGGAGATTACGGACCGAGCGGGTAGGGAGTCAAATGAACTACGACACCTACGGGTCGACGGCTGTCGAACTGGCCATCGACCTGGCCAACGCGGCGCTCGACGACCCGGCCGGGGTGGCCGACTTCCTGGCCGGGCACGACGAGTGGTTCACCGACGGGACGACGCTGGAGCTCAGCCCCGCCGAGGCCACCGCGGTGGCCCGCACCTCCACGCTGGTGCGCGAGGTCGCCCTGGCCGACAGCGAGCCGGTGGTCAAGGAGCGGCTCAACGCCCTGCTCGACCTGGCCGCCCCGCACCCCTACGCCACCGACCACGACGGCGAGCTCCACCTGCACTACGCGCGGCCCGACGCCGGGGTGGTCGAGCAGCTGACCACCACCGTGGCGATGGGGCTGTCCCAGGTCGTGGTGCAGCACGGCTGGCGCCGGCTGGGCGTCTGCTCGGCCGAGGGGTGCGACGACGTCTACGTCGACACGTCCCGCAACGCCAGCCGCCGGTACTGCTCCAACACCTGCGCCAGCCGCTCCACCGTCGCCGCCTACCGGGCCCGCCAGCGCACCTGATGCCGGCCGACCGGTGGCTGCGCCGACTGTCCACCGCGACCGACCGGGGCGCGCTGTGGCTCGGCCTCGCCGGGCTGCTGGGGCTGCGCCCGGGACGCCTGCGGCGGGCCGCCGTCCGGGGCGTGGGGTGCCAGCTCGCCTCCAGCGCACTGGTGAACCTGCTGCTCAAGCCGGTGTTCGGCCGGGTGCGGCCGGATCCGGCGGGCGTGGCCGCGCCGCGTGCACTCCCCCGGCCGCCACGCGGCCACTCCTTCCCCAGCGGGCACGCCGCCTCGGCCGCGGCGTTCGCCGTCGGCGCCGCGGCCGAGAGCCCGGCACTCGGCGCGGCCCTGGTCCCCCTGGCGCTGGGCGTCGGGTACTCGCGGGTGCACGTCGGAGCGCACCGACCGAGCGACGTGATCGCCGGGCTCGCCGTCGGCTCCACCCTCGCCCTGGCCGCGCGACGCCGCCGGTCCGCGGTGCTCGCGGGTGCGGAACGCAACCCTCATCCAACTTGAGGTTCTGGGTAAGGTCGCTCAGGGTGAGCACGCAGCCGAGGGGTACGACCCCTCCGGCGACACGTCACCTGCCCGCCCGCTCCCAGCGCAAGGAGGAACTCGTGACCGACCCCGCGAGCCTGCGACAGACCGTCATCTCCGAGATCACCGACCTCCTCCAGGAGGAGGACAAGCCGGTGCCCACCTTCACCGACGACCTGGTCCTGCTGGAGAGCGGCCTGGACAGCCTGGGCTTCGCCGTCCTGGTCACCCGGCTGGAGGAGACCCTCGGGTACGACCCGTTCACCGAGATGGACGAGCCGGTCTACCCCAGCACGCTCGGTGACTTCGTGACCATCTACGCGAAGCACGCCCCCCAGCACGCACAGTGACGAACGCGACCCCGATCGCCGTGGAGGACCTCCGGGGCACCGTCCCGGAGGCGCTGCTCGCCGCCGACGGGTTCGGCCTGCGCCGGCGCGTCCACCCCGGCGCCGTGGTGGTGCTGCGCGCCCGCCGGGCCCGCACGGTCGCGGCCGCGCTGCGCGCACTCGAGGGCTGGGCCTCACGGGTCGACCTGGTGGGCACGCTGGAGCCCGGCGAGGTCCCGTCCGACGCCGTGCAGCTGGACGACGCCGCCACCGAGGCCCCGGTGCCCGACGACACCCCGCGCATCCCGGGCGGGACGGAGCCGACGGCCACCCGCTGGCGGCTCTTCACCTCCGGCACCACGGGCACCCCCAAGCCGGTCGAGCACACGCTGGCGTCCCTGACCCGGACCGTCCGCCGACCCGACCCGGGCACCGCCCGCGGACCCCGCCGCTGGGGGCTCCTCTACGAGCCCACCAGGATGGCCGGCCTGCAGGTCCTGCTCCAGTCGCTCGCGGGCGGCGACCACCTGCTGGACGCCACCGCACAGGCCACCCTGCCCGAGCGCCTCCGCTGGCTGGCCGACCGCGAGGTCGAGGCGCTGTCGGCCACCCCCACCGTGTGGCGTCAGGTGCTGCAGAGCCCCGACCGCGCCGCGCTGCCGCTCACCCAGATCACGCTGGGCGGCGAGATCGCCGACCAGCGGGTGCTCGACGCGCTGGCACACACCTACCCGGCCGCGCGCATCACGCACATCTTCGCCTCGACCGAGACCGGCGCCGCCTTCGCCGTCAACGACGGCCGCGAGGGCTTCCCGGCCAGCTACCTGACCGCGCCGCCGAAGGGCGTCCGGCTCGACGTCCGGGACGGCGTGCTGCACGTCCACGCCCCCGACGTCTCCGGGGCTGCTGCCGACGGGTTCGTCAGCACCGGCGACCTGGTCGAGGTGGGCGGCGACCGGGTCCGCTTCCTCGGCCGCGCATCGGGCCTGGTCAACGTCGGCGGGGTGATGGTCTCCCCCGAGTCGGTCGAAGCCGTGCTCCGCGGTCACCCGGAGGTGACCGACGCCGTCGTCCGGTCCCGGCCGAACCCGTTCAGCGGCACCATCCTGGTGGCCGACGTCGTCCCCGGCCCCACGGCCGACCGGAAGGCCCTGCCCGCGCTCCTGCGCGCCGAGGTGGCCGGCCGGCTCTCCGCCGCGCACGTCCCCGCGTCCATCAAGGTGGTGGCCGAGATGGTCACCACCGCCACCGGGAAGGCCGGACGTCGATGACCGCCCCCGCAGCACCCGACCTCGTCGTGGTCACCGGCACCAGCAGCGGGCTGGGTGCCGCCACCGCCCGGCGGCTGGTCGCCGACGGCTACCGCGTGGTGGGGCTCTCCCGGCGCGACGTCGACCCCGCGACGATCGGCGAGGGCTACGCCCACCACCGCGCCGACCTGGCCGACCTCGACGGCATCCCGGCCCTGGCCAAGGAGCTGATCACCGCGCACGGCCGCCCGTACGGCCTGGTGAACAACGCGGCCAGCGGGCTGGACGGCCTGCTGCCGACCATGCACAACAGCGAGATCCGCTCGGTCGTCGAGCTCGACCTGCTCGCCCCCGTGCTGCTGACCAAGTACCTGTGCCGGCCGATGCTCGCCGCCCGCCGCGGGCGCATCGTCAACATCTCCTCCATCGTGGCCCGCACCGGCTTCCGCGGGCTGTCGGTCTACGCCGCTGCCAAGGCCGGCGTGGAGGGGTTCACCCGGTCGCTCGCGCGCGACCTCGGGGCCCGTGGCGTGACGGTGAACGCCGTCGCCCCCGGCTTCCTGGACACCGCGATGACCGAGGTCCTGGAGTCGGGGAACCTGGACCGGATCAAGCGGCGCAGCCCGCTGGGACGGTTCGCGACCCCGGAGGAGGTGGCCGCCGCGGTGGCCCACCTGCTCGGCCCCGACTCCGCCGGGACAACTGGCACGACCGTCACGGTCGACGCCGGCTCGAGCGCATGACGACCCGACGCCCAGGAGGGGAACGACCGTGACCGAACCCACGCCGTCCGTCCGCGAGCTGATCCGCGAGGACTGGGTGACCCACAACCGCCGGTCGACCGCGCCGGCCGTGCACGCCCTCGCCGTGCACCGGCTGCAGGTCGCGGTCCGGGACCGGCCCGGCCTCATCGGGAAGCTCCTCCGGACCGCGCTGCACGCGGTCAACATCCTGGTGATCCGGAACGTGTACGGCATGGAGCTGTTCCCGACCACGGTCATCGGGCGGCGACTGCTGATCGCCCACCACATGGGGGTGATCCTGGGCGAGCACTCGACGATCGGCGACGACTGCATGATCCGCCAGCACGTCACCCTCGGGCAGCAGGGCGAGTCCACCTTCGACCAGCCGACCCTCGGGAACCGGGTCGACGTCGGGCCGGGGGCCACCATCGTCGGCGCCATCACCATCGGCGACGGCGCCACCATCGGCGCCCACTCCCTGGTGCTCAAGAACGTGCCCGCGGGGGCCACCGCGATGGTCTCGCCGGCCAAGGTGCTCCCCGCCGCGCGCTCCACGCCGCAGCAGGACTCCGCCGCCGGCTGAAGGCCGGGCACCCGCAGCGGGACGCACCGGGCACCACATCCGCCACCGGCGAATGCCACCGGGTCGACATGTCGCCAACGGGCTCCCGCGGCCTTGGCAACCTGTGCCCGCATTGCGCGCCGTGAACGGGCAGGGTCCTCCACTAGAAACAGAGGCATGATCCTCGCGGTGATCGGCGTGACCTGGCTGACGGTGAGCGTGCTCGTGGGCTGCGTGCTCGGACGGACCATCTCGGTGGCCGACCACGCCCTGGACCGGGACGACGCGGCGCCCACCCTGGGGGGGCAGCCGCTGTACGTCAGCGACATCCTCGCCGCCGAGCGGCCGAGCACCACGACCAGCTGAGCGGCGGCTTCGCCCAGCGGAGCGCCCCGCACCTCACTACGGTCCGAGGGAGAGGTCGGCGTCCTGGCCGGCGTGGTTGTCCGCGCCCCGGCCAGGGCACTGCACCTGCCACGTCACCGAAGGAAGAGGTCGCAGATGTTGGTCCGCCGGATCGCCCGCCCGCTGCTCGCGGCACCGTTCGTCTTCGGAGGGGTCAGCACCCTCCGGAACCCGCAGTCGCGCGTGCCCGGGGCCACCCCGATCGTCGAGCAGCTCAGCGAGATCGCCGACAAGCAGCTCCCCGTCGAGGTCCCCAAGGACGTCGAGCAGTGGGTCAAGGTCAACGCCGGCGTCCAGGTGGGCGCCGCCACGCTGTTCGCGCTCGGCCGGTTCCCCCGGTTCACGGCGCTCACGCTGGCCACCTCCCTGGTGCCGACCACCCTCGCCGGGCACCGGTTCTGGGAGCACGAGGACCCGAAGGAGCGCTTCGGGCAGACCAGCAACTTCCTGAAGAACGCCGGCATGCTCGGTGGCCTGCTGCTCGCCGCGGTGGACACCGAGGGGAAGCCCTCCGTGGGCTGGCGGGCCCGCCGCAGCGCGGAGAAGGCGGTGCACGGCGCCGAGGCCAGCTACGAGCGGGCGTCCAAGCGGGCCGCGAAGGCGCAGAAGCGCGCGGCCAAGCAGGCGAAGAAGATCACGCACTGAGCGAGCAGCTCACCCCCGCGGACGCGCTCCGGAGGATCGCCTTCCTCCTGGAGCGCGCCCGCGAGCCGTCCTACCGGGTGCAGGCCTTCCGCACCGCGGCGACCGTCGTCGCCGGCCTCGACGACGCCGAGCTCGACCGCCGGGTGCGCACCCGCACGCTCACCGAGCTGAAGGGCGTCGGGGAGAAGACCGCCGCCGTCGTCACCGAGGCGCACCGCGGTGAGCTGCCGGCGTACCTGCAGCGGCTCGAGGAGTCCCACGCCGAGCTGGCGCCGCTGGCCGACGACGCCGCCGCGCTCCGGGCGGCGCTGAAGGGCGACCTGCACGCGCACTCGGACTGGTCCGACGGCGGCAGCCCGATCCGGGAGATGGCCGAGGCGGCGATCTCGATCGGCCACGAGTACCTCGCGCTGACCGACCACTCCCCCCGGCTCACCGTCGCCAACGGGCTCACCCCCGAGCGGCTGGAGCGGCAGCTGGACGTGGTGGCGGCGCTGAACGAGGAGCTGGCGCCCTTCCGCATCCTGACCGGGATCGAGTGCGACGTCCTCGCCGACGGGGCGCTCGACCAGACCGAGGAGCTGCTGGGCCGGCTCGACGTCGTCGTGGCCAGCGTGCACTCCGAGCTGCGGGCGCCGCGGGCGCAGATGACCGAGCGGATGCTCGCCGCGGTGGCCAACCCGCACACCGACGTGCTGGGCCACTGCACCGGGCGGCTGGTCATCGGGCGCAAGCAGCGCAACGGCACCCAGCGACCGCGCCCGGAGAGCGACTTCGACGCCGAGGCGGTGTTCCGTGCCTGCGTCGACCACGGCACCGCGGTGGAGATCAACTCCCGGCCCGAACGGCTCGACCCGCCGCGCCGGCTGCTCACCCGCGCCGCCGAGCTCGGCTGCGACTTCGCCATCGACACCGACGCGCACGCACCCGGCCAGCTCGACTGGCAGGACTTCGGGTGCACCCGCGCCGTCGAGTGCGGCATCACGGCCGACCGGGTGGTCAACACCCGGTCCGCGGCGGACCTGCTCGCGCAGCTCTGACCGCCGGGGCCGGGTGGGACGGAACGTCACGAAGCCGTCACCTCCACGCGCTCGTGTCCGGCCCGGTGGCACCCCGGGAGGCCCTAGCGTGCTGGGCATGACGCAGACCACAACGCGAGCGCACGAGACCGTCGACCCGGCGATCGTCCTCGCCGACGCCCTGCAGTCCGGCTTCGCCGAGCAGCGGGCGAGCGACCAGCGCCGCACCGGACGGCAGGCCGAGCAGCTCCTCGCCCGCACGCGCTGACCCACCTCGTCCGCGGCCACGGCCGTGCCGGCAGCCGCCCGGCCGCCGGCACGGCCCATTTCTGCGCCGGGGGGGGGTGCCGGGACGGCCGGTCGGCACCCACACTGGGCAGGTGACCCAGCTCCTGCGCACCGTGCGGTCGTCGCTCCCGGCGCCCCGGCACCTCCACCGGTGGCGGCGGCTGGGCGACGACCCGTTCAGCGGCGCCTCGCTCTACCGGTGCCGCTGCGGAGTCGTGCGACCGGGCATGTAGCCGTCCGGGGAGCCGGTGTCCCCCACCCGGGGGACGACCGTGGCGCCGAGTTCGCCGTCCGGACGGCGGCCGTTGGCCGGCCCGCCGCCCACCGCGCCCACGCTCCGGGTCGTGCCGACCTCCGTCACCCGCCCGGCGACGCCGAGCTCCCCCTCGCGGCCGCGGGCCCACGTCCACCGCTTCCGGACCCGCATCGACGACCCGTTCAGCGGCTCGGTCTTCTACGCCTGCCGTTGCGGTCTGGAGCGCCCCGCTCTCTGACCCGCTCACCGACCCCGCTCCGGCGCCGTCGGCCCGCTTGCCAGACTGCACCCATGGCGCCGACCCGCACCCGGCTCACGCACCCCCAGCTCGCCGCCCTGGCCCGGCACGCCTTCGGGCTGACCGCGGGCGGAGCTGCGCTCCCCGGGGCCGACGAGTACGAGGACGCCGAGGGAGTGCTGGTCGCCACCCGCACCGACGGCGCCCTCGCCGTGCGCGAGGTGCCGCGCTGGCGGTCCCCGGAGTCGGTGCGGGCCGAGCTGGAGCGGCGCGGCTGGGCCGGGGTCGCGGCGTGGGTGGGCGCCCCGCCCCCGACGCCGCCGGGTTGCCGGCCGTGGTGCTCGCGCTGCTGCCGGTCGCCGGCACGGCGCCCGACTCCGCAGCGATCTCCACCCTCGCGGCCGCCTGGGCGCCGGTGGCCCGGGACCGGGCGGTGCTCGTCGTCCCGGTGCCGGTGACCGCGACGGCGCCGGAGGTGGCGTGGCCTGAGCTGGCCGCGGCCTACGGAGCGGCGGAGCTGGCCGGGGTCGGCACGCCGGCACCCCTGGCCACCGGCGGGCGTGCCGTGCTGTTCACCGGGCTCTCCGGAGCCGGGAAGTCGACGATCGCCGCCCGGCTGGTGGAGCTGCTGCTGGAGGCCGGCCGCACGGTCACCCTGCTGGACGGCGACGAGGTGCGCACCCACCTGTCGGCCGGGCTGGGCTTCGCCAAGGCCGACCGGGACACCAACGTGCGGCGGATCGGCTGGGTGGCCGGGCAGATCGCCAAGCACGGTGGCATCGCCGTCTGCGCCCCGATCGCCCCCTACGCGGCCACCCGGGCCGATGCCCGGGCGCTGGTCGAGGAGCAGGCCGGCCCGGGCTCGTTCACCCTGGTGCACGTGGCCACCCCGCTGGCCGAGTGCGAGGCGCGCGACCGCAAGGGGCTGTACGCCAAGGCGCGGCGGGGGGAGATCGCCGAGTTCACCGGGATCAGCGACCCCTACGAGGAGCCGACCGACGCGGACGTCACCCTGGACACCCGGGCCCTCAGCGTCGACGAGAGCGCCCGGGCGGTGCTGACCCACCTCGGCCTCGGCTGACCGTCGCCGCCCGGTTCAGCCGGCTCCGAGGTCGACCGCGGGCTCGTCGGCCGGGGCCGTCCGGACATCGCCGGACCGCATCGCCCGGATGCCGAGCACCAGCACGAGCACGCACCCGACGGCCTGCGCGGCGGCCATCCCCCAGGCTGCCCCGCTGATCCCCGCCAGGGCCGCCCCGCCCAGACCGAAGCCCAGCAGCAGCGGCGCCTGCACCGAGGTGACCCGCAGCATGAGATCACCCCGGCCCATGGCCAGGAGCGGCAGCGACCCGCCCAGGGCCAGCGCGACCAGGCACTGGCCGACCCCCACCGGGGCCATCACCTCGCGGGCCCCCGCCCAGGAGCTGCCCAGCAGCTGCTCGCCCACCGACGACGGCAGGAGCAGCAGCGTCGTGACCACCAGGACGCACAGCGTGGTGGCACCGGCCGACACCAGCACCGCCGGCCGGAGCAGCGTGCGGGCCCCGCGGGCGGCCAGCCGCCGGGCCAGCAGCGGGATCATGAACGAGGTCAGGGCGCCAAACGCAACCTGCATCGGCCCGAGCACCGTCTGGGCGAACCGCAGACCGCCGGTGGCGACCAGGCCGAGCATGCCGGTGAGCAGCGTGGTCGTCAGGGTGACGGCGCCCATGTTGATGGCGTAGCCGGCGCCCAGCCGCACGCTGAGCCCGGCGTTGGAGCGGAGCCAGCCGACGCTCGCCCGCGGGGAGAGGGCGGCCCGGAACTGCCACATGCCGAACAGCCCGGCGGTCCACGCGCCCACCGCCCAGGCGACCATGAACCAGCGCAGGTCCTGGACTCCCAGCGCGGCGCACAGCCCGAGTCCGCTGAACTGGACGACGACCCGGACGGCGTCGTTCGCCGCCGCGCGGCGGGCGTTCCGCGAGGCGAACGCCGCGCTGCGCCAGCTGTCCTGCACGAACTGGCCCGGCATCACCAGCACGAGCAGCAGCAGCGCCGCGCCGAGCACGTCCCCGACCAGTACGCCGGCGAGTGCGCACACCAGGCCGGCCACCAGCCCGAGCATGATCATCGCCCCGGCCGCCGCGGTGACCGCGCGGGCGCGCGCCTCCGCCGACGCCGCGCTGAAGCGGATCACCAGCGGGTCGGTGGAGATCGCCCGGGACACGCCCAGGCCGAAGCTGAGGACCAGGAACGCGTAGGCGAAGGCGCCCGCGGCGACCTGGTCGACCTCCCGCGCCACCGCGATGGTCAGGCCGAAGTTCGCGACGCTGGACAGCACCTGGTCGACGACCGTCCAGAGGGCCTGCCGCCCGCTGCCGCCCCCCTCGGGCGGCCCGGTGGCGACCGCCTCCGCGGCGGGCTGCCCGCCGGCCACCGCCTCCTCCTCCGCGTCGACGGCGGGGGGCACCGGCTCGGTGGGACGCGATCGGCTCAGCACGGGCCCGCCGGACCGATACGGCGTCGGCCGGCGCGCGTGGGCACCGGGACCGGGGTGCTCGTCGAGTGAGGGCGGGTGGACACGACGTTCCTCCTCACTCCGGCGTCCGGACCGCCGCTGCCGGCCACCACCCGCGTGGTGTCCGGGGAGGAAGCTAACCCCTCGGCGGGCGGCCGTCAGCACCCACCGGTCCTCCCCCGCCCCCGCGGGTGAGGACGACGGTCAGCTCCCGGCGCCCCGGACGACCGCGCTGACCGTCCGCAGGATGATCTTGATGTCGAGCCAGAGCGACCAGTTCTGGATGTAGTAGTTGTCGAAACGCGCCCGGTCGGCGATCGAGGTGTCGCCGCGCAACCCGTGCACCTGGGCCCAGCCGGTCAGCCCGCAGGGCACCCGGTGGCGCGCCTCGTAGCTGGGGTAGGCGCTGCGGAACTGGTCGACGAAGTGCGGGCGTTCCGGCCGCGGCCCGACCAGGCTCATGTCACCGCGCAGGATGTTGTACAGCTGCGGCAGTTCGTCCAGCGACGTCTTGCGCAGGAACCGGCCGATCGGGCTGAGCCGGTCGTCGTGCGAGATGTTCCAGTTCGTCGCCGACTCGGTGTCGTCGACCGGCCGCAGGGAGCGGAACTTCAGCACGTCGAAGGGGCGCCCGTCGACGCCGATCCGCTGCTGGCGGAACAGGATGCCGGGACCGCCGTCCAGCCGGACGGCGAGGGCGAGGGCCGACAGCAGCGGCAGCAGCAGGAGCAGCGCCCCGCCGGAGACGACCACGTCGATGACCCGCTTCACCCGCCAGGCGGGGCTGCGGTACGCCGCCCGGCGCAACCGCACCAGCGGCAGCCCCCAGGCGGTGTCCATGTCGCCGTCCACGTGGTGCAGCTCGAAGAGCCGGGGGACGACGAAGAGCTCGGCCTTCATCCGGTCGCAGGTGCGGATGACGCTGACCATCTCCGCCTCCTTCATGGAGGAGAAGGCCACGACGATGTTGCGCACGCGCGCGTCGGTGAGCACCGGCGCCAGCGACGACGGTCCGCCGAGGACGCGCAGCCCGGACCGCGGCTCGGTGATCCGCGGGTCGGCGTCGAGGAAGCCGATGGGGTGCAGGCCGTACTCGGGGTGGGCCTGGAGGATGTCCGCGATCTGGTTGCCGACCGTGCCGGCGCCGAGGATCAGCGTCCGGTGTGCGACCAATCGCCGGCTGCGCAGCCGGCGGACCAGGGCGTACCCGAGCGCCCGGAAGACCACGGCGCAGACGCCGGTGACGACCGCCCCCCACAGGAAGCGCCAGTCGATGATGTAGTTCCGCCACACCGCCTGGGTCCAGACGATCTGGGCGATGATCGAGATGGCCGCCGCGGAGAGCCAGCGCCCGCCCATGACCGGCAGGTCGTCCAGCACGGACAACGACAGCCGCGAGCGGTAGAGGCCGGCGAGCCAGAACAGCCCCAGCAGCGCCAGCCCGAAGAAGGCGATCTTCCGGGCAGGGGTGTCCCAGCCGACCTCGCTGCTGAACCACTCGACGCCGACGACCCCGAGGCAGACCGCGAGGACGTCCAGCGCGACGAGGAACGGCGGCACCCCGTGCCGGGCCAAGCGGGCCCACAGACCGCTGCCGGGCTCCTCCAGCTCCGCGTCGGACGCCGTGGCCCCGCGGACGCCGGCCGGGCGGGCGGTCACCCGCCCCTCGGCGCCGGTCCGGCGGACCGACTCCGGCCGCAGGCTGCCCTGCTGGACGCCACCCTGCTGGACGCCACCCTGCTGGACGCCACCCTGCTGGACGCCACCCTGCTGGACGCCACCCTGCTGGACGCCACCCTGCTGGACGCCGCCCTGCTGGACGCCGCCCTGCTGGACGCCGCCCTGCTGGACGCGCAGCGCCGGACGTGCGGTGTTCTCGGTCATCGGTGCGGTGTCCTCCATCCCCTCGGAGTCCTGGCTGTGCGATCTCCCGCCGGGCCCGGTCGAGCGAGTGGGACATCGCGCCCCGGCGCGCTGCCCGCAGTGACGCCACACCCCCCCACCGAGGAGCCGCCACGGACCCCCGGCACGAGCCGTCCCTGTGCCGGGACTCCAGGGGCACCGGTGACCCGGGAGCGGCTGTGACGCTCTCACAGGTCTCACCGTGCGTCACGGCGAGACGACGTCCGTCCCGGGGGATTCCCCCGGACGACGGAAGGAATCAACAGTTCGAAGCGGAGCCGATACTTTCAGTGACGGGCGGGGGTGTCCGGCGACCGGCGCGCCGCGCGCCGGGACATCGCCCGCCAGGCCAGGGCCATCACCGTGGCGCACCCGGCCGTCTGCGCCACGGCCATGCCCCAGGCGGCCCCCTCGATGCCCAGCCAGACACCGCCCCCCACCCCGAGCCCGAGGATCAGCGGGGCCTGCACCGCCGTCACCCGCAGCAGCAGGTCGGCGCGGCCCATCGCCTTGAGCGCCAGAGACCCCCCGATGGCGATCGCGTTCACACACTGGCTCCACCCGACGGCGGCCATGACCGCCCGCGCCTCGTCCCAGGACGCCCCCAGCAGCTCCCGGCCCCAGGACGCGGGGATCAGGAGCAGGACGCCGACGACCGTCGCGCTGACGCCGAAGCAGGCCAGCGACGCCAGGGCCGAGGGACGGCGCAGGGAGGTCGGCCCACCGCTGGCCAGCCGGCGGGCGAGCATCGGCACCAGGAACGCCGTCGTCGCCCCGAACAGCACCTGGATCGGTCCGAGCACCGTCTGGGCGAACCGGAGCCCGCCGGTGGCCGCGAACCCCAGCAGCGCGGCGAGCACCGAGGTGGCCGCCGTGAACGCACCCATGTTGATCAGGTAGTCGCTGCCCAGCCGGGCGCTCAGCCCGGCGTGGTCCCGCAGCCAGGACCGGCTCCCGCGCAGGAGCGCCGGCGGGCCGAACTGCACGGCGCCCACCGCCGCACCGGCCCATGCGCCGGCGGCCCAGCTGACCAGGTAGCCGGTCAGCCCGGTGGTGCCGGCGGCCACGCACAGGCCGATCCCGGTGAACTGCACGACCACCCGAACGCCGTCGTTCAGCGCGGCCCGCCGCGGCGCGCCGCCGGCGAAGGCCGCGCTGCGGTAGCTGTCCTGGAGGAGGTGGCCGGGCAGCACGAGCAGCAGCAGCGCCAGCGCCGTCCCGAGGTCACCGCGCAGGACCAGGCCGACGGCGAGGCAGACCGCTCCCGCGGCCAGCCCCATCGCGGTGCTGGCGCCGGCCGCCTGGGCGGCGGCCCGCCCCCGCTCAGCCGCCCCGGCCGCACTGAACCGGATGACCAGCGGATCGGTGGACACCGCCCGGGTCAGGCCGATCACGAGGGTGAACACCAGGAAGGCGTAGGTGAAGACGCCGCCCAGCTGCTCGTCGACCGCACGCGCCACCGCGATGGTCAGCCCGAAGTTGGCCAGGCTGGACAGCACCTGGTCCAGCAGCGACCAGCTCGCCCGCCGACGGGTGCGGGCCCGGGCACCGTCCGGGCTGCTCGCGACCGCCTCGGGCGCGGGGGTGAGCGACGGACCCGGCGGGCTGCCCGCCGGCCCCGATCCGCTCACCGGCCCCGCCGGCCGGCCGGACAGGCGGGGCGCGACGGTCCACCGCCGGGCACCCGGTCATGGGCAGGCGACTGGTCCACGCAGCACTCCCGGGGTGTTCCGTGGCCGCGACACGCACCACTCCTGCCCTCGATGCTGCCACAGGCCACCGGCCGGGCCGGGTGCGTGGAGCAGGTCACCCCCTCAGGTGGACGCCCGCCTCCTCGGGCCGACGAGGTCGCCCGACGTCGCGCCGGTGCCGTCCCCGGCGGCCCGGGAGCCACCTCCGACCGGGCGTCGCCGGCGGGAGCGCCCGCGCCGGCCCGTGGCGGCGGCCCGGGTGACGACGACCCCGGTCAGCGGGCGGCCGGCGGTCGCGAGCCGGTCCCGCACGTCGCCGAGCGCGACCGGGTCCTCGGTCACGGCGATCACCGCGACGACCGCGGCCGCCTGCCGCAGCAGGGCGAAGGCGGACGAGCTGAGCGAGAGGGGGCCGGCGGAGACCAGGACCAGGTCCTGGTCGGCGGCTGCCCGCTCCAGCTGACGGCGCACGACGTCCTCACCGGACCCCCGGCCCGCGGGCCGGTCCAGGACTGCCAGCCGGATGCCCGGCCGCCCGGCCTCGACCCCGCGCCCGGTGGCCTCGCCGGCCTCCGCCCGGTCCGTCTCGAGCTCGTCGAGGCGGGGCGCCGGCGCCGTGCCGGGGAGGAGCCCCACGAGCGGGTGCCCCGCCTCGGCGTCGACGACGAGCACCCGCTGCCCGCGGTCGGCCGCCGCGAGGGCCAGCCCGCGCACCACCGGGGCGGTCCCGCTGTCGTCGGTCACGCCGGTCACCAGCACCGACCCCGCACCGGGTGGCCGGACGTAGTCCAGCGCCACCGCCGTCAGCGCGAACGCCTCGGAGCCGCTCGCCGCCCCGGAGCCGGCGCCACGCGCCAGGGGGACGGCGCCCAGCACCGGCGCGCCCGCCGCGCGGACCAGCACGGTGGCGTCGGTGATCGGCCCCCGGCGGCCCACCGCCGCGGCCAGCGCCGCCGCGGCCAGCGCCGCCAGGACGGCCAGCACAACGGCGGTGCGCAGCGGGCGCGGGGTGGAGGCGGACCCGGGCGCCTCGGCCGGGTCGACCAGGGCGATGCCGTCGCCGTAGACGACCGCCGCGGTCCGGATCTGGTCGGCGGTCGCGGGGTCCGTGGTGACGGCCACCGCGGCTTCTGCCTCCTGGACCACGCGCGCGGCGCGGTACTGGACGTAGGCGGTGGCGAGCGCATCGGCCCGCGCGGCCGCCTCCTCCGCGTCACCGGCCACGGCCTCGACGACCAGCACGTCGCTCTCGGCCGACGCCGACACCGTCACGGCCTCCGCGAGCTCGCCCAGCGTCGTCCCGTCGCCCAATTCGTCGGCCGCGGCCTGCAACACCCGCGGCGCGCCCAGGATCGAGGCCTGGTTCGCCACGAAGCGCGAGGCGTCGTTGGTGGCGCGGCCACCCAGCGGTTCGAAGTCCTCGCTGGCGGACAGCACCAGCCGGGTATCGGCCGTGTACGTGGGCGGCTGGTCCTGGCTGACCAGGTAGCCGCCGACCCCGGCGACCACGGCGGCACCCACGACGAACCAGCGAGCGCGCCAGACGGATCCCAGCGACGGGGTCCACCGGGACGGGCCGGTCGTGCCGGACGTCCAGCCGGTCGTGCTCGGCTGCTCGGGCACCGTTCTCCTCGGGCCGGGGGCGGGGTCGGGGGCCGCCCAGGCCCTCCACTGTGTCATCCGCGCGGCGCCCGCCCCGCGAGCGGCACGGCGCTGCACCTCCGGCCGACCCTCCGTCGACCCCTCATCGGCAGGCGGCAGTCGACCGGTGGTGCTCGTGTGACTGGTGTGACGGGGTGGCTGACTGGTACTCAGCGTGACCTTTTCGATGCGCACCGCTTATGTCAGAGTCTGCTCGTCGGCCTCCGGGCCGGCTCCCCCCCGGGCCGGACACACCCCCGCCGATGCGCCACACCGCCGTGGCCCAGCCGGTCGCGCCGCTCCCCCGACGCCACCGAAGAACCTGCGAAAGGCTCCTCCATGCACCGCCGCCGGAACCTCTCGTCCTCGAGACGCCTCCGCTTCCCCGCGCTCCTCACCGCCCTGCTCACCTGCCTCCTCTCGCTGGCCGCGGCCACCGGTGGGCTGCAGTCGCTGGCCGCGGCGGCCGGGATCACCGCCGGGGCGCCGACGCCGGCGGCGTCCGCGCCCACCGTCCCCGGCGGTGCCGGCACCGAGAGCGGCACCGGCACCGATCAGTCGCGCGCCGGCGACCAGCGCGCCACCGACACCTCGAGCACGGCCGCCGCGGCACCGGGCACGCCGGAGTCCGTCCCGGCCGACGTGGCCGGCACCGTCCCCGGGTCCTCCTCGACCGCACCTGGCACGCCGGCACCCGCACCCGCGGCTGCCGCGGCGCCCGCGCCGTCCTCGACCCCCGCGCCGGCCGCCGCCCCTCGGCCGGCACCCCGAGCCGGCGCCGGCCGGCCCCGCCACCCCGGCGAACGCGGACCTGGACGCCGACGCGTGGGCGCAGGCCTGGAGCACCGGTGACACCCGGGTGCTGCGCAGCTGGTTCGACGCGAACACCGGGCCGACCCGGACGATCAGCGGCACCACCGGCGGCGGGAAGATCCGCAGCCAGGCCGACGCCGACCGGCTGGCCGGGAAGACCGTCACCTCGGACCTCTCGGTCGACTGCACCTGCGTGCTGCAGGAGTTCGCCCTCGTCCACGCGCAGCTGACCATCGAGGGGGGACGCGTCGACGTCCGCAACCTGCTGATCGACGGGAAGAACGACACCGAGATGGTCGGGGTCTTCACCGCGCGCGGCTCGTCCCAGGTCGAGATCTCCCGGGTGGAGATCACCGGTCACAACGACGGCATCCGCGCCTACGCGTCCTCGGTGACCGGCAGCTACGTCTACATCCACGGCGTCGCGCCGGACAACCCGCGCGAGCACCACCAGGACGGCATCCAGACCATCGGTGGCGGCTCCGCGTTCAGCCGGTCCTACATCGACATGACCGGCGCGCACACGTCGGCGACGCTGATCAAGCCCGACGCCTCGCCGATCCCCTACGCCCGGATCAACCAGACCGCGATCATGGGCGGCGGCTACACCTTCCACGTGCACGACGGCCCCAAGGGGACCCCGCGCAACGTCGACCTCTCCGACAACCTGGTCGCCCCCGGTTACCGGAACGGACTGGTCTCCACCTGGAAGCTGAGCAACGTCAGCTCCGTGGTGCTGCCCACGGTGGCCCGGGTGGCCGGCAGCAGCCGCACGGTCGCGCTGGTCGACGGCGCCAAGCTCTGACCACCACGACCTCAGTACCAACGCCCTGAGGGCCACCGCCTGAGGACCACCGCCTGAGGACCACCGCCTGAGGACCACCGCCTGAGGACCACGACACGAGGCCGCGCCCGTCGCTCGCAGCGACGGGCGCGGCCTCGTTGGTGGGACGGACCAGCGCGGGTGGGTCAGCGCTGGGCGACGGGCGTGGCCTCGGGTGCCGGGTCCGCCTGGCGCGGCGGCGCCACCGGCTCCGCCGGGGCCGCGGTGGAACCCGAGGCGCCGCGGGAGCGGCGCTGCCGGGCGACGATCACGCCGTCGCAGTCGCGGTCGGCCAGCTGGAGCCGGTAGCGGAAGCTGGCGAGGGCGGCGGGCAGCCGCTTGCCGGCGCGCCGGTCCACGACCAGGACGACGGACGCGGCCTCCCGGAGCAGCGCGAAGGCCACCGGGTCGGCGAAGACCGGGCCCGCGGTGAACAGCACCAGGTCGTAGGAGCCGGCCAGCTGCTCGAGGCACCGGCGCAGCACGGTGTGGCCACCGTGCGTCCGGAGGGCACTGGTGCCCAGCCGCGCGACGTCGACCACGTGGTCCCCGCCGGCCGGCCAGCGGGTGGTGACCTCGTCGACGGGCACCCCACCGACCAGGTCGTCGAGCGGGCGTTGCGGCCGGGTCACCCCGGTCATCCGGGTGAGCCGGTGACCCGCGCTGTCGGCGTCCACGACGAGCACCCGCCGGGTGCGCGCCGCCGAGGCGGCCAGCCCGAGCGCGACCCCGCCGCCCAGCTCGCGGTCGTCGAGCTCGGTGACCAGGACCGAGCCGGCGCGTCCGTCCGTGGCGTAGTCCAGCGCGACCAGCGGCATCCCGAACGCCTCCCCGACCGGCTCCAGCCGGCCCGAGCGGGTCAGCGACAGGTCGACCTCGCCCAGCAGCGGTGCACCGGCGCCCTCGGCCAGCTGCACACCGCTGACCGGCCCGCGGCCGCGGCGCAGGATCGCCACCCCCGCGGCCACCAGGGCCGCGAGGACGGCCAGCAGCGCACCGTCGCGAACCGGGTTGGGCGCCGTCGGGGACGTCGGCACCGCCGCCGGCTCGGCGACGGCGACACCGTCGCCGTACACCGCGGCCTGGGTGCGGACGTCCGCGACCGCAGCGAGGTCGAGCGCGACGGCCTCCGCCGCGGCGTCCGCGATCTCCTGCACCCGCTGGGTGACGTACTGCTGGTACGCGGCGGTCACCGCGTCCGCCCGGGCCGCGGCCAGCTCGGCGGTGGGGGCAGTGGCGGAGACCACCACGACGTCGCTGTCGGCCAGCGTCGCCACGCTCACCGCCTCGGCGAGCTCGGTCGGGTCGGCGTCGCCGCCCAGCTGCTCGGCCACCAGCTCCAGCACCGGCTCCGAGTCCAGGATCGCCATCTGGTTGGCGAGGTACCTGCCGGCGTTGTTGCCCGAGTTCCCACCCAGCGGGTCGAAGTTCGCGGTCGCCGAGAGCACCATCCGGCTCTCCGCCGTGTAGCTCTCGTCCTGCAGGGCGCTCAACTGCGCCCCCAGCAGGCCCGCCACGACAGCCGCACCGCCGATCAGCCAGCGGCCCCGCCACAGGGCGCTCGCGACGACGGACCCGTGCCCCGGGCGGGACTCGTCCCTCAAACTGGTCACCGAACGACGTCCTCCTACCACCGACCCGGTGCCGGCCCGCGACAATCGTTGCACGCACTGTCGGACGGGTGACCCCGATCGGCGGCCACGTACACGATCGGGTCACACACGACCGCGCGCTCGACCCGACCGGCGGCGGTGTACCACGATCGGGTCACACACGACCGCGAGCTCGAGGGGACGGCATGACACGCACCGTGGGCAGCGCGCCCCCGGACGGACCCACGGCGCTGCCGGCGGAGACCACCACCACCGACCCCGGGGGTGCGGACCGCACGGCCGACCTGGTCGTCCGCGGCACCACCACCCTGCTGGTCCTCGTCCTGCTCACCCAGCGGCTGCTGATCCCGGTCGGCGCGAGCCCGGTGCAGGTGAGCCTCCTGCTGACCTACGGCGTCGTCGGCCTGCTGGTGATCGGCGGCCTCTTCCGGGTCGACCAGCTGCGCGCCGAGCTGCTCGGGCTCGCCGCCGTGCTCTGCCTGGCGGCCACCGTGGTCGCCTCGGTCACCGGCGCCACCGTGTCGGTGACCTCACTGGGCCTGCTGCTCGCGCTCTACCTGCTCTGGACCCTGCGGGTGGGCCCGGGCCACACCGAGACGCTGCAGCGGGTGGCCCGCAACTTCGTGCTGGTGATGGTCGTCTTCGCCCTCATCGGCGTCGCGCAGCTGGCCTCCCAGCTGGTCGGGCTGTGGAGCTACACCGACTACCTGGGCGAGCTCCTGCCGCGGGACTTCTACTCCCAGACGTACAACACCAACATCCCGCTGGCCTACGGCTCGGACGTGCACAAGGGCAACGCCTTCGTGTTCCTCGAGCCCTCGTTCCTCTCCCAGTTCTGCGCGCTGGGGGCGATCGTGGCCGTGGTCTCCAGGGCGCCGTCGTGGCAGGTGGTCGTCCTCGTCGCCGGGGTCTTCTCCGCGGTCTCGGGCACCGGGATCATCCTGCTCCTGTGCGCCGGGGTGCTCGTGCTGGTGCGGGCCTGGTGGCTGATCCGGCCGGTGCACCTGGTCACCCTGGGTGCGCTGGCCCTCGGCGTGCTGGTCAGCCCGGTCGCCCCGCTGCTCCTGGAGCGCGTGGGCGAGACCGGCCAGACCGGCAGCAGCGGCTACCTCCGGTTCGTGCAGCCCTACACCGAGGTCGCCAACGCGATGATCGCCGAGCCGATGCGCTTCCTCGTGGGGGCCGGGGCCGGCTCGGTCGAGCGGCTGCTGCCCTCGGTCCGGGACGGCGAGCTGGGCCAGGCGGTGGTCTACACGATCGTGCCGAAGCTGCTGTTCGAGTACGGCCTGCTCGCCGGTGGGGCCTTCGTGCTGTTCATCGTCCTGGCGCTGCTCGACCGCGGGGCGTGGCGCGTGGTCCCCGGCAGCGTGCTGGTGATGATCTTCTTCCTGTCCGGCAGCCTGCTGCAGCCGCACACCGCGATCGTCGCGTGGCTGCTCACCGGGCTCTGGGCCGGGCAGGAGACCCGCATCGACCTGCTGCCCCGCCACCGGCGCCCGTCCCGAGCCGGTGTGCGGCGCCATCGGCGGGCGGACCGGCCGGTGCCCCTGCCCCTGACCTGAGCGCCGGCTCGGGCCAGCCGCCCCCAGGTCAGGGAGCCCAGGTCAGGGAGCCCAGGTCAGGGAGCCCAGGTCAGGGAGCCCAGGTCAGGGAGCCCAGGTCAGGGAGCCCAGGTCAGGGAGCCCAGGTCAGGGAGCCCAGGTCAGGGAGCCCAGGTCAGGGAGCCCAGGTCAGGGAGCCCAGGTCAGGGAGCTCAGGTCAGGGAGCTCAGCCGGCCTCGGGGCCGCCGAAGAGCTCGAGGTAGCGCTCACGCGCCCGGGGGAAGTCGTCCCCGAGCAGCTCGTGGGTGCCCTGGGAGTTCGCGTTCTCGAAGTACGCCTGGTACCCGACCCGGTTCTCCGGGTCGGCGATGAACTCCGCCATCTGCTCGATGTAGTAGGGGTTGTCCCCGCCGCCGATGCCGTCGTTGCGCTCCCACACGCCCCACTCGGGCAACGACAGCTGCTTGTCGTGCTGGGCGGCGAACTCGCTCCAGAACCTCAGCCCGCGCTCCCCGCCGTAGATCTCGTCCCGCCAGGCCTCGCGACGGAGCGCGTCGGCGCAGGCCTGGTCGCAGTCGTCGGGGATCGGGTACACGGCGCCGGTGACGTCGTAGGCGTCCACGCCCACGTAGTCGACGTACTCGTCCCCGGGGTAGTAGTCGACGGCGTCGATGCGGCTGGGTCCGTTGTTGACGTTCCAGTCGAAGCGGAACTGCTCCCCGTCGACGCTGCGCATCACGTCGACGATCCGGCGCCAGTAGGCGACCCAGGTGTCCTCGTCCTCGCTGGACCAGACCCAGGAGGGGAGGTTGAACTCCCAGCCGATCCGCAGGATCGCGTCCTCCTGACCGGCGTCGACCAGGCCCTCGGCCAGCGTCTGGAAGTACTCGTCGTACTCGCCCCGGGCACCTGCCTCCAGGGAGGCGTCGACCTCGTCGGGCAGCATCGCGATCCCGAGTACGAGCCGGTACGGCAGCCCCTCCCAGGCGTCGAACTGGTACTGCGGCCGGGAGATGTCCCGCCAGTCCTCGCGCGAGGAGAAGTCGACGGCCAGCTCGACCGGCCGGCCCAGCCACTCCTCGTAGCCCTGCACCGCCTCCGGGTCGGTCTTGCGGAAGACCCCGACGCCCGTGCCCTGCCAGTCGGCCCGGGTGAGCGGGGCCGGGCTCTCGGCGTCCGGCGGCGGCGGGGCGGACACGGGCGGCTGCGGGTCGTCACCGGTCCACCGGACGACGGCCACGACGACCACGACCAGGGCCAGGGCCGCCGCGACGAGCAGCCAGCGGAGCCGGCCACGGGAACGGCCGGGACCGGCCGCGGGCTCGGCGGGCCGGGAGCCGGCCAGGTCGGTGCCGGTGGTGCGGTGCGCGTCCACCGCGCCTCCTCGAGTTGGTCGGGTGCTGACGTCAGCGATCGGGTGAACCTGCCCTCGGCGGCGAGGTGGCACGTTCCGGTACCGGGTACGTTGACCCGAGCGTATTACGCACAGTGACAGCGGTGGGTTCCCCTGCCCGCCAGGGAGGAGTCCACACGTGGCCCGTGCGGCGGAGAACGCCCCCGATCTGACGGTCGTGACGGTTGCCTACCGTAGTCGCGTTCTGGTGGCGGAGCTGCTCGACGGCCTGCCTGCCGAGCTGCCGGTGATCGTCGTCGACAACTCCGACGGCAGCGACGGGCTGCCCGACGTGGTGGCGGCCCGGCCCAACGGCAAGTACCTGGTGGGCGGCGGCGTCGGCTACGCCCGCGCCGCGAACGCCGGTGCCGACGCGGCGACCACCGAGGTCATCGTGTTCGTCAACCCCGACACCCGGCCGACCGCGGCCGACCTGGCCACCCTCGCCGCGGACGTCGCCGGTGACCCGCGCTGCGCGGCCAGCGCCGCGGTGCTCGTCGACCCCGACGGCCGGCCGCGGCTGGGGGTGGGCGGCTGGGAGTTCTCACCGCTGCGGGCCGCCGCCTTCGCGGTCGGGCTGCACAAGGTGCTGCCCCGGGTCGGCCCCTTCGCCCGGCCGGCCGCCGGTGAGCAGCTCGACGTCGACTGGGTCAGCGGCGCGGTGATGGCGATCCGCCGGTCCACCTTCGCCGAGCTGGGCGGGTTCGACGACCGCTACTACGTCTACTGCGAGGACGTCGCCTTCGGCCGGCGGGCCCGCGAGCGCGGGATGTACGAGCGGATGCGGTCCGACGTCGGGGTGCACGGCAGCTCCGGCGGCTCGGGCGCACCGTCGCTGGAGATGATGCGCCTGCGTGGCGCCTCGCTGACCCGCTACGTGCGCCACCACCAGCCGCCGCTGCGGGCGGGGGCGATCAGCGCGTTCATGGCGTTCGGCTACGCGCTGCGGACCGTCGGCCAGCTGGCGCTGCGCAACCGCCGGCGGGCCCGCGAGCACTGGGCCTACGCGGTGGGTCTGGTCACCGCCCGGGCCACGGTGTCCGGCCGGGTCGTCACCGACCGATGACCTCCCCGGCGCAGGAGCGCACGCCCCGGCTGTGGCTGGTCGAGCAGTACGGCCACGGCGGCATCGGCCGCTACGCCGTCGACGTGGCCAACCTCGTCGGCCCGGCGGGCGACACCGTGGTGGCCACCACCGACGGCGGCCCGGTCGGCGGTCTCACCGGCCGCTCGGTCGTCTGGTTCCCCCGGGGGTCCGACAGCCCGGTGGCGAAGGCGCGGGCCGCCGCGACCGGTCTGCTCCGCGCAGCGCGCTCCGTCCGCCGTGGCGACGTCGCCTGGGTGCCGCTGGGGATCCGGCCGGGGTACGAACGGCTGCTGGTGGAGGCGCTGCGGCGGGGTGGTGCCCGGGTGGTGGCCACCGTGCACAACCGGGCCCCGCACGGCAGCTCGGGCAGCTCCGCGACCGTGCTGGCCAGCGCCCGGCGGGCGCACGCGGTGGTGGTGCACACCGACGCCATGGCCGACTGGGCCGCCGAGCACGGGCTCCCCGCCGTGCGGCTGCCCTTCCCGCCGCCGGACATCGCGCCGGGCGCCGTCGCCCTCGGGCCGGTGGAGGCCCGCCGGGTCCGCGACGAGCTGGGCGTGCCCGGCGGCGCCGTCCTGGTCGCCTTCCTGGGCTACCTCTACCCGTACAAGGGCCCCGACGTGCTGCTCACGGCGCTGGCGGAGGCCCGGCGGGACCGGCCCGACCTCGCCGTGCACGTGCTGATGGCCGGCCGGCCGTCACCCGAGCAGGACCTGCCCGAGCTGGTGCGGCGGCTGGGCATCGGGTCGGCGGTGACGCTGCAGCCCGGCTGGCTGGAGGAGTCGCGGATGGCGGAGCTGCTGTCCGCGGCCGACGTCCTGGCCCTGCCCTACCGCCGGATCGACAACTCGGGCATGGCGGCGCTGGGCCGGCGCTGGCAGCTGCCGGCGGTCGCCAGCGAGCTGCCGCTGCTGCGCGACACCTACGGCGACGCCGCCGTGTTCGTCCGCCCCGACGACCCGGCCGATCTGGCCCGGGCCCTGACGGAGCTGCCCGGCCGACTCACCGCGTTGCGGGACGCCGCCGGGCGGATGGGCGCCGAGGACCTGGAGACGCCCTACCGGGCGTTCGTGCGGGACGCGCTCGCCGGCAGCTGACCGGACGGGGGTGCGGCCGGCGCCGCACCCCTGGGGATCAGCCCCGCCGGCCGCGTGCGGCGGCCTGGGCCCGCCGGCCCAGCTGCTGCCAGAAACCGACGCCCCAGCCCAGGTGCATGGCCAGGAAGGCCGGCACGATGTACGGCCGGGCCTCCGGCTCGACCTTCGGCGCCGTCGCCCGGTAGGCGACGGTCAGGGCGACCGCGTAGGGGGCGATCAGCGCGGCCGCGCGGAGCCGGCGGCCGGCGAGCAGTGCACCGGCGGCCAGGGCGCACTCCACGACGAGCGCGGGGGCGGCCAGGTGCCGGGGCCGCACCGACTCGGGGTGCTTGATCGCGACGTTGACCTTGCCGCCGCCGTAGCGCTTGTACTGCTTGGCGAAGTCGCGGATCGACTGCCGGCACTCCCAGTCGATGTGCAGCGCGGGGTCGAACAGGATCGTGTGTCCCGCCTCCCGCACGCGGTGGTCGAACTCGAAGTCCTGGTTGACGCGTAGCTGCTCGTCCCAGCCGCCCACCGCGCGGATCACCGAGACCGGATACGCGCCGAAGGGCACGTGCTCCACGTCGGTGGGGACGGTGCCGTAGTGGTAGGTCGACCCGCCGACCCCGAACCGGGAGGCCATCACGGCGGCGACGGCCTTGCCCGCCGGGGTGCGGCCGATGCCGTCCTTGCGTCCACCGACGCCGCCGTACCGCCCGGTCATCAGGTGGTGGGCCGCCAGCCGGACGTAGTCCGAGGGGACGGCGGCGTGGGCGTCGATGCGCACCAGCCACTCGCCCTTCGCGTGCTCGACGGCGAGGTTGAGCGACACCGGGATCACGCCGACCGGGTTGGTCAGCAGCTCGACCCGGGGGTCACGCGCGGCGTACTCGGCGACGATCGCGGGGGTGGCGTCGTCGGAGGCGCCGTCGACCACGATGACCTGGAGGTTGGCCCAGTCCTGGGCGAGGACGGAGTCGAGGCAGCCCCCGATCGACCGCTCCTCGTTCTTCGCCGGGATGACCACGGTCACCAGCGGCTGGGAGTCCTCGCCGCCCGGGGTGTCGGTGGTCGTCGCCGTGTCGGTCATAGAGCGCATGCCCTCCTCAAACACCCGACCAGGGTGGTCGAAGCCTGCTCGACTCTGCCCGAGGCTCCGCAGGGGGTCAATCGAAGGCCGGGCCGGTCGTGCTGCCGGATGATGCGGCGGCGACCTCCGGCCGCCCGGACCGTGGGCGCCCTGGACGCAGCGTCACACCCCCCGCACCCTGGGCGAACGGCTCTCCGTGTCCATCGCTCCGGCGCGCGCCCCTCGGGTGCGCGCCCCCACAATCAGGCCCCGCTCGTCACCCGTTCGGGTGACCTTGCCCGCACGGACGACACGAGACCCGAGGAGGCCACCGTGGCCCGCCGCCCACCGGATGCCGGCAACGGTCTGCGCTGGACGGAGCGTGGTCCGGCCGCCGATGCGGCGGCCGGCTGCGGCCTGGGAGCCCTGGTCCTGCTGGCGGTGACCGCGGGGATCGGGCCGGCCATGGTGGCCCTCGGCATCACCGCGCTGATCGGCGCGGTCGTCGTCCTGGCGCTGCTCCGGACGCACCGGTTGGCGCCCCGGCGGGGCACCGCCGTCCGGCACCTGGCGACCGGCGGGCTCGCGCTCACCGTCGGCGGGTTGCTGTTGCTCGGCCTGCTGCCGGCCGACGAGCCCGTCCGCGCGACCGCCGCCGAGTCCGACGCCGCACCCCCACCCCCCGCCGGTGGCCCGGTCACCGGCGAGCCGGCCGACGGCAGCGCCGATCCGTCGCTGGCGGAGGCCATCGACGGCGCGACCACACCGGCTCCTCCCGCGGCGGCGCCGGTGGAGGGACCGCTGGCGGGGGGACCGCTGGTGCAGCGGCCACTGGCGGAGGGGCCGCTGGTGGACCGGCCGTCGTTCCCGCGGGCGACCTCCCTGCCCCCGGTCGACCGGCCGCGCACCCCGGCCCCCGCGAGCGCCGCCGCCGGCTCCCCGGCCGCGCCGGGGACCGCGACCCCGGGCGGTGCGTCCGGCAACGGCTCGGTGGCAACGCCGGCCGAGCAGCCGCCGGCCCCCGAGCCCACGCCGGAGCCCAACCCCGAGCCCATGCCCGAGCCAGACCCGGTGCCCACCCCGGAGCCCACCCCGGAGCCGGACCCGGTGCCCACGCCCGAGCCCACGCCCGAGCCGGACCCGGTGCCCACGCCCGAGCCCACGCCCGAGCCGGAGGCGCCGGCGGGGCCCACCGCAGCACCCGTCCCCGACCCGGTGCCGGCCCCGGCCCCGGAGGCCGAGCCGACCACCAGCCGCCAGCCCCTCCCCCCTCCGGAGGAGGTCGAGGAGGGCGACCCGAGCCTGGGCTGGGAGGATCTCCTGGACAGCTTCCTCGACGGCTGACCCGCACCCGGCTCCGCGACCACCCGACCCGCACGCGAGGGCAGGAGCCTGCCACGGCGCGGGCGCCGGGCGGGGGCAGGTGGAGAGCCGGCCCGGTGGGGCCGGTGCGAGGTCGTGGAGGTCCGAGGTCGTGGAGGTCGGAGTGCCGGACGAACGGCTCATGCGGATCGGTGAGCTCGCCGCGCGGGCAGGGATCTCCCTGCCCACGCTCCGGCACTACGACGAGATCGGCCTGCTGATGCCGTCGGCCCGGACGGCGGGCAACTTCCGCCTCTACAGCGAGGCCGACTTCGAGCGCCTGATGGTCATCCGGCGGATGAAGCCGCTGGGCTTCTCGGTGGAGGAGATGCGGGAGCTGCTCCACGTCGTGAGCGGCCTGCGCGCCGCCCGGGCGGCCGCGCTGCCCGAGCCCCCGGAGCTGCGTTCGGTGCTCGAGCAGTTCGTCTCGGCCGCGCACGAGCGGCGGCACCGGCTGCGGCGGCACCTGTCCATGGCCGACGAGTTCATCTCGATCCTGGAGACCGAGGAGACCGCCGCCGCGCCCGGGAGCACCCCGAGCTCGACGGCGTCCTGACCGGCGCGCCGGCCGGGACCCCGCGGGCCCCGGCCGGCGACCTCAGTTCTGCCCGGCGGCAGCCGGCCGCGCGCTGGTGGCCGCGGCGCTGCCGAAGAACAGCTCGTCCTGCTCGGCCCGCAGCCGGTCGACGAGCCGGCCCGCGGGGAGCTCGACGTCGGCGTAGCCGATGACCTCGTCCTTGCGGACGTCGCGCAGCAGCCGGGCACCCTCGGCCAGACCGAGCGGCAGCAGCCGGTCGGTGTGGGTGACGTCGGCCCGCTCGGCCTCGCCGTAGTAGTGGTAGCCGCCGGGCCGGTCCAGCTCGGTGCCGGCCGTCAGGTCGGTCTTCGCCATCGTGACGACGTCGACCTGCGGGGCACCGGCCGGGCGAATCGCCGGGTCGCCGAGCAGGGCGGCCCGGGCCACCGTGATCGGCACCTCGAAGTGGCAGAGGTGGTAGGGCGTGTAGAAGCTGTACAGCGGCCCGGTGCCCAGCTTGTAGAGCTCCAGGTAGTGCTGCTGCTTCGGGTCGTCGTGCTCGCCGAGCACGTAGATCCCCGGGCCGGGCTGGGAGCCGACGACGTAGTCGACCGCCCCGCCGAGGGCGCGCAGCTCGTCGACGTCGTACATGCCGGTGAGCTCGTCGACGTGGCCCCGGTGGTCGCGGCCGAGCATGCCGCGCCGGTGCACGCTGAACCCGGCGGCGTTGGCGACCAGCGCCTCCTCGACGCTCACCTTGGTGCCGTCGGCGAAGCTGGTGACCATCCACGGGTCCTGGCCCCAGCGCTTCGCGAACCCCTCCTGGGTGGTGGGGTTGCGGTAGGGGTCCTGCAGGCCCTTGATGTTGCCGGCCACCAGCGGGCGCAGCCCGATCTGCCGGACGAAGCGGATCAGGTTCATCTGCACGGCCGGCTGGTCGCCGTCCGCCCCGGTGTAGACCACCCCGGCCGCGTCGGCCTTGGTGGCCAGCAGCGGCCCGAGCGTGGCGTCGACCTCGGCGTTGAGCAGCACCAGGTGCTTGCCACCGGCGAAGGCGGCCAGCGCCAGCTCCGCGCCGAAGGCGACCGCGCCGGTCGCGTCGACGATCACGTCGACCCGGTCGCTGGTCGTGAGCAGGGTGGGGTCGTCGGTGACGGCGACCTGACCGGCCGCGGCCAGCCGGTCGACGTCCGCCACGCTCTCGGCGGCCGCGGGCGACCCGCCGGCGGTGGTGACGGCCTCGTGGGCCTTGGCCGGGGTGCGGTTGGCGACCGCGACCAGCTGCATGCCCGGGGTGCTGTTGAGCACCTGGTTGATCAGGCCGCGGGCCATGAAGCCGGCGCCGACCAGGCCGAGCCCGACCGGCCGCCCCTCGGTCTGCCGCTGGGCGAGCAGCGAGTCGACGACGATCACGACGGCACCCCCGCCGCGAAGCGCTCGGCGTTGGCGTCGGCGTCGAACGGCGCCCAGCCGGCGTCCTTGTCCGAGATCACCGAGACCGGCAGCGGCCAGGAGACGCCGAAGGCCGGGTCGTCGTACCGGAAGCCCATCTCGGCGCCGGGGGCGTAGGGCACGCTCACCATGTAGAGCACCTCGGTGTCGTCGGTGAGGGTCTGGTAGGCGTGCGCCAGGTGCGGCGGCAGGTAGAGCGCCGACCGGTTGTCCGCGGTCAGCTCGACGGCCACGTGCTGGAGGTACGTCGGCGACTCCGGTCGGACGTCGACGGCGACGTCGACGATCGCCCCGCGGGTGCAGCGGATGAACTTCGCCTCGGGGTGCCCGGGCAGCGAGAGGTGCAGGCCGCGCAGCGTGCCCGCCCGGTGGTTGAACGACACGTTGCACTGCGCCACCTCGGGCCGCATGCCGTGCGCGGCGAACTCGGCGGTGTCGTAGGACCGGGCGAAGAACCCCCGGTCGTCGCTGTGCGGCTCCAGGTCGACGAGGTACACCCCGTCGACGGCCTGCGGCGTGTACTTCACGGCGCAGCCCAGTACAGGTCGCTGTCGACCTGGTGGGTGCGCATCAGGTACTCGATCTGCTTCAGGCGGGTGTGGCCGCGGCCGGTGAAGGTGGCCTCGTCCATGTCGATCGACTGGAACACCTTGTGCAGCTGGGCGGCGCCGGCCTTGGCGTCCCAGTCGGTGTCGTAGCCGGGCAGGACCTCGCGGATCTTGTCGAAGGCCACCCGGTAGCTGCGGTTGTCCGCGCTCGGGTCGCCGAAGGTGAGCTCGCAGCCGGGGAACTCGGCCGCGACGATCTCGGCGATGTCGCGCACGCGGTAGTTGTTGGCCTCGCTGCCCACGTTGAAGACCGCGCCGTGCACCCGCTCGCGGGGGCTCTCCAGCGTCATCCGGATGGCCTTGGCGATGTCGAGGGCGTGCACCAGCGGGCGCCACGGCGACCCGTCGCTGGTCATGGCGATCTTGTTGGTGGTCCAGGCCAGGCCGGAGAGGTTGTTCAGCACGATGTCGAAGCGCATCCGCGGGCTGGCGCCGAACGCCGTCGCGTTGCGCAGGAACGTCGGCGAGAAGTCGTCGGTGGCCATCGCGCCGACGTCGCCCTCCACCAGCGCCTTGCAGCGGGCGTAGGAGGTCTGCGGGTCGACCGGGCTCGACTCGTCGACGACGCCCTCGGCCACGCCGTACACGCTGCAGGAGCTCATGTAGACGAAGCGGGACACCCCGGCCGCCTTGGCCTGCTCGGCGAGGTGGACCGAGCCGCGGTGGTTGATGTCGTAGGTGATGTCGCCGATCAGGTCGCCGATCGGGTCGTTGGACAGCTCCGCCATGTGCACGATCGCGTCGACGCCCTCGAGGTGCTCGCGGCCGAGCCGGCGGATGTCGAGCGCCAAGGTCTCGGGGACCCGGTCCAGGCCGGGGTAGAGCCAGCCGTGCTTGTAGTACCCGGTGTCGACCCCGACCACGTCGTGGCCGGCCCGGAGCAGCTCCTGTGCGGTGAGGCAGCCGAGGTAGCCCTCGGTGCCGGTGACCAGTACGCGCACGTTCGTCCTCACGTCGTCCTCGCTGGGTGGACGACGCTACCGCGCACCTCCCCCGTTCGTATGACTCTGGGTGACGATCACCCGATAGGTTGGTGTCCGTGACACGCGTCATGCGGACATGTCATCATCGCCAGTGACTGTGCGTAGTCGACCCCTCGCGCTGCGCGCTGTCGTGCCAACGGAGGTGCCCGGTGAAGGTCGTGCTGTTCTGCGGTGGCTACGGCATGCGGATGCGGGACGACGTCGACGACGTGCCCAAGCCGATGCAGCTGATCGGCGACCGCCCGCTGCTGTGGCACGTCATGCGCTACTACGCCCACTTCGGGCACACCGAGTTCGTGCTCTGCCTGGGGTACGGCGCCCACCACGTCGTCCGCTACTTCCGCGACTACGACGAGACGCTGTCCAACGACTTCGTGCTGCGCCGGGGCGGTGCGGAGATCCAGATGCTGAGCACCGACATCTCCGACTGGACCATCACGTTCGCGCACACCGGGCTCGACACCCCCATCGGTGAGCGGCTGCGCCGGGTGCGGTCGTTCGTGCAGGACGACGACGTCTTCGCCGCCAACTACGCCGACGTGCTCACCGACGCCCCGCTGGACGAGATCGAGGCGGCCTTCCACGCGCGCGGGGCCATCGGCAGCCTGCTCGCCGTGCCGCCCCAGGCGGCGTTCCACATGGTCGAGTCCGACGCCGACGGCTGGGTGCAGGGGATCTCCTCGGTCTCCTCGCTCGGGGTGGAGGAGAACGGCGGCTACTTCTTCTTCACCCCGGAGGTCTTCGACTTCCTCGGCGAGGGCGAGGACCTCGTCACCGACGCGCTGCCGCGGATCGCCGCCCGGCGCCGGCTGCTGGCCTGGAGCCACCACGGCTTCTGGAAGCCCGCGGACACGGTGAAGGAGCGCAGCGAGCTCGACACGCTGGCCCGCCACCACGACCGACCCTGGGCGCTGTGGAACGAGGCCCGGCCGGCCGCCCCCCGGGGCAGGTGACCCGGTGCTCGCCCTCGTCCCCGCGAACGGCCGCCCGCTCCGCCTCGCCCTGCTCGGGGCGCACTGCGACGACGTCGAGATCGGCTGCGGCGGCGTGCTGCTGGACCTGGCCGACCGGGGCGCGCTGGACCGGGTCGACGTCCTGGTGGCCACCTCGACGCCGGCGCGGGAGGCGGAGTGCCGGGCCAGCCTCGCCGGCTTCCTCGGCACCGCGCCGCACGCGGTCCGGTTCGGCGGGCTGCCCGACGGTCGGCTGCCGGGGCACTGGGACGCCATCAAGACCCTGCTGGACGCCTTCGCCCGGGACACCCGGCCCGATGTCGTGTTCGCGCCGTCGCCGCAGGACGCGCACCAGGACCACCGGCTGCTGGGCGAGCTGGTGCGCACCGCGTTCCGCGACCACCTGGTGCTGCACTACGAGATCCCGAAGTGGGACGGCGACCTGGGGGCGTCGCGCCCGCAGGTGCACTGGCCGCTCACCGAGGAGCTGGTGCAGCGGAAGTTCGCGCTGCTGGACGAGCACTACCCGTCCCAGCGTGGCCACGACTGGTGGCGGGCCGACACCTTCGCGGCGCTGAGCCGGCTGCGCGGGGTCGAGTGCCGCAGCCCGCACGCCGAGGCGTTCTCCTGCCCGGCCCTGGTGCTGCGGCCGGGCAGCACCGGCTGACCGACGCGGCGGCGCGACCCGAGGGCCGCGCCGCCGCGTGCTCGGACGGACGGGCTCAGTCGGACCAGACCTTCCACTCCGCCTGACCGGCGTCCCAGAGGCTGTTGAGCTCCTTCCAGTCGCGGAAGGTGTCCATGCCCATCCAGAAGCCCTCGTGCCGGTGCACGCCCAGCTGGCCGTCGCGGGCGAGCTTCTGCAGCGGCGCGTGCTCGAGCATCTCCTCGACGGCGTCGGCGTCCAGGTAGCGGTCGACGAACTCCCGCTCGAAGAAGAAGAAGCCACCGTTGACGTAACCGGTCTGCGACTGCTTCTCGTTGAACGCGGTGACCGCGTCGCCCTCGAGCACCATCTCGCCGTACCGGCCGGCGGGGTGCACCCCGGTCAGGGTGCCCAGCTTGCCGGAGGCGGTGTGCGCGGCCAGCGTGGCGGCCAGGTCGACCGCGCCGATGCCGTCGCCGTAGGTCAGGGCGAACCGCGGCGCGTCGAGGTACTGGCCCACCCGGGCGATGCGGGCGCCGGTGGCGGAGGTGAGACCGGTCTCCGCGAAGGTGATCTCCCAGTCCTCCTCGGCCACGTTGGTGTGGAACTCCAGCTCGTGGCTGCCGCGCATCCGGAGCGTGAAGTCGTTCATCCGCGCCCGGTGGTCGACGAAGTACTCCTTGATCATGTCGCCCTTGTAGCCCAGGCAGAGCACGAAGCGCCGGAAGCCGAAGTGGCTGTAGGTCTTCATGATGTGCCACAGCACCGGCCGTCCGCCGATGTCGACCAGGCCCTTGGGCAGCTGCTCGCTGGCCTCGCGGAGCCGGGTGCCCATCCCTCCGCACAGGATCACGACCGGGATGTCGGCCGGCGCCACGTCCGGGTACTCGCTCATCTGACCTCCTCGAGGTGTGTCTCGACGTCGGAACCTAGGGTCCGGGGCCGCCGAACGGGAACGCGGGGTCCGCGATCGGGTGACGGCCGCCGGCCGCCACTCCGCACCTCGGTGACCACCTGTACGGCGACCGTCACTGCCCGCCCATCACAGCCGAATGACCATGCTGCTGTCCAGCTCGGCGATCCGGGCGGCGCCGGCGACGGCCAGCACGTGCCGGAGGTCCTCGGCCAGCGCGTCCAGCGCGGCGGCGACCGCCTCCGCTCCCCCGGCGGCCAGCGCCCACAGCAGCGGGCGACCCACGAGCACCGCGTCGGCGCCCAGCGCCAGCGCCAGCAGCGCATCGGTGCCGGTGCGGATGCCGCCGTCCACCAGCACCGGCGCCCGGCCCGCGACCGCGGTGACGACGTCGGCCAGCGCGAGCGCGCTCGGCAGCGCGCGGTCCAGCTGCCGGCCACCGTGGTTGGAGACGACCACCCCGGCGGCGCCGGCGTCCAGGCAGCGCACCGCCTCGTCGCCGCGCAGCACGCCCTTGACCAGCACCGGCAGGCCACTGACCTCGGCGAGCTCGGCGATGTAGTCGGGGGTCATCGACGGGTCCTGCTCGGCGGCCTCGCGGGCCACCGTGCCCGGCACCAGGTGCTGGGCGAGGTTGACCAGGAACTGGTCGTCGGGCACCGCGATGCGGACGCCGCTCACCTTCCCCTTGCGCCCGACGTAGGGGGTGTCGACGGTGAGCACGATCGCGCCGGCGCCGGCGTCGGCCGCCCGCCGCACGAGCGCGTGGGTGAGCGCGCGGTCGCGCATGCCGTAGGCCTGGAACCACCAGGGGGCGGTGGCCGCGGCCGCGACCTCCTCGATCCGCCGGGAGGACCGGGTGGACAGGACGCCGAGCGCGCCCGCCCGCCCGGCCCCGGCGAAGGTCTCGCACTCACCGTCGGGGTGGGCGAGGGCGTGGAAGGCCATCGGCGCGACGACGAACGGCGAGGACACCCGGGCGCCGAGCAGCTCGACGTTGAGGTCGACGGTGGAGACGTCGTGCAGCACCCGCGGGCGCAGCCGGAAGGAGCCCCAGGCCGCCTCGGCCTCACCCACCGTCACCTCCTGCCCGGAGCCGGCGGAGTAGTAGTCGAAGACAGCGGGCTCGAGGCGGTCGCGGGCGGCCTCGAGCTGCTCGGCGAGCAGCGACAGCATGCGGGGTGTCGGCGAGCCGGGCCGGCGGGCGGCGGCTCCCCGGCCTCCTTCCGGTCCGTGGGCGGGGGACCCGCACGCTACTGCGCGTGACGTCCGGACAGGTCGGCCGTCCGCGCCGGGCCCTCCGCGCGTAGGTCGACGACGGCGGATGACGCCCCGGCCGGCGCCGTCGGGAGGTCCTCGCCAGGACGTGGCGCCCGGTCGGGCAGGGCGGTGACCAGCAGCAGGGCCAGCAGCGACACCGCCCAGCCGGCGAAGACGAACAGGTCGCCGAGGTGCACGCCGTGGTTGTAGCTGAGGGCCAGCACGACCGGGCCCTCCTTGCGGTGGGTGCCGGTGATCAGCAGGAACGCGAAGCCGGTCAGCACCACGGCGACGACGCCCGCGGCGGCCCAGCGGATCAGGTTGCGCGCACCGGCCCGGGGCTCAGTAGGCACCCGAGCCGCGGACGACGGCGCCCACCGTCTTGGTCAGGATCATCAGGTCGAAGGTGAGCGACCAGTTCTCCACGTACCGGACGTCGATGCGCACCGAGTCGTCCCAGGAGAGGTTGGACCGGCCGCTGACCTGCCACAGCCCGGTGATGCCCGGCTTGACCAGCAGCCGGCGGCGCATGTCGAAGCCGTACTGCTCGACCTCGCGGGTGACGTGCGGCCGGGGCCCGACCAGCGACATCGTGCCGCCGAGGACGTTGAACAGCTGGGGCAGCTCGTCGAGGGAGTAGCGGCGCATGACCCGGCCGATGGAGGTGACCCGGGGGTCGCGCTTCATCTTGAACTGGACGTCGTTGCCCTCGTTCTGCGCCATCAGCTCGGCCATCTTGGCGTCCGCGTCGGGCACCATGCTGCGGAACTTGTAGACGTGGAACGGCGTGCCCGCACGGCCGATCCGCTCGTGCTTGAAGAGCACCGGACCGCGGCTGGTGAGCTTGACGGCCAGGGCCAGCCCGACCAGCACGGGCAGCAGGACGACGACGGCGAGGAAGGCCGCCGACCGGTCGAAGACGTCCTTGGTGACCCGGCGGATGCCGCGGAACTCCGGGCGCTCCAGGTGCAGCAGCGGCAGCCCGTTGACCGGCCGGATGCCGACCCGCGGGCCGGCGACCTCGGTGACGGCGGGGGCCAGCAGCAGCTCGGCCTCGGTGGTCTCCAGCTCCCAGCCCAACCGGCGCAGCGCGGCGCCGTCGAGCTCCGGGGAGGGCAGCACGGCGACGGTGTCGACCTCGTAGCGGCGCACGACGTCGACGATCTCGGAGAAGTCGCCGAGGATCGGCAGCCCGTCGAAGACGACGTCTTCGGCGCCGTCGCCGGCGCGGGGAAGGCAGACGCCGATGACCCGCAGCCCGTGCCGGGCCTGCCGCTCGAGCTGGGCGTGCAGCTCGGCGGTGCCGTTGCGGTGGCCGACCAGGATGGCGGTCTGCTGGTAGCGGCCGTGGGCGCGCTGGCGGTGCACCCAGACCCGCTCCAGGTAGCGGTGCAGCAGGGTCAGCGCGGTGGCCAGCGGCAGCGCCACGACGACGAAGCTGCGGGCGAGCTCGAGCTTGAAGGCCCAGGAGACGGTGCCGACGGCGGCCAGCAGCAGCACCGCGGCGGAGAAGACCCGGCGGAACTCCTCGGGCCCGACCCAGAGGAAGCGCTGCTCGTAGGTGCGGGCCAGCGTCATCGCGGCGACCCAGACCACCGGGAGGACGAGCAGCGTCCACGGGGTGCCGTTGTCGGCGAGCGGGCCGGTCTCCGGCTGCAGCCGGCCGAACCAGGCGGCGACGAGGGCGAGCACCAGGTCGCCGGCGACGATGCGGCGGACGTAGGTCTGCTGCCAGGCGCGACGGGCTTCGGTCCCCTCGCCCCGCAGTCGCGGCGCCGAGAACCGCCGGCGGTTCCCGGTCGTCGTCGCAGGGAGAGAGGTGTCCACCTCGTCTGCGCTGTCCAGCAGTGACACGGAGTAGCCCCCAGGGCGGGTCGGGTCGCACGGCTGCAAGCGCGTGCACGGGCTGCCGGGGAACCTCGCTGTTCGTCCGACCGGGGCCGAACGTACGGGTGTTGCGGACGGCCCGCGCGCCGGAACGGGGACGTGCACGGTGCGGCCCCCCGCCGATCAGCCGCATCCGCACACGCTGACCTCAGCTCGGCGTCACGGACGGTGACGGCGCGCAGTGGCGGACACCGAGATGCCGAGAGCAGGACACACAAAGGCCATCTGGTGAGATCTGTCACCGAAAGAATTCACCTGCTGGCCAGGCGCCAGGCCGAGGCCTGGGTGAAGCTCGCCCGGTGAACGCTGCTCTCGAGGCCCTCGACGCGGACGCGACCTCCGGAGGCGGTGTCCGCATCCTGCACGTCAGCCAGCCGGTCGAGGCCGGGGTGGCCCGCGTCGTGGCCGGTCTGGTGGCCGACCAGCGGGCCCGCGGCTGGGACGTCGCGGTGGCCTGCCCGCCGCAGGGCTGGCTGGCCGACCAGGTGCGCGCGACCGGCGCCCGGCTGGTGCCGTGGCGGGCCACCCGCGCCCCGGGGCCGACCGTGCCGGCCGAGGCGCTGGCGCTGCGCCGCGTGGTCCGGGACACCGACCCGCAGCTGGTGCACCTGCACAGTTCCAAGGCGGGGCTGGCCGGCCGGCTGGCGCTGCGCGGCTCCCGGCAGACGGTCTTCCAGCCCCACTCGTGGTCGTTCGAGGCGGTGACCGGGCCGCTGCAGGCCGCCTGCCGCATGTGGGAGCGCGCCGCGCAGCGCTGGACGCACCTCACCGTCAACGTCAGCGAGGCCGAGCGCAGCAGCGGCCGCGCCGCCGGTGTCGCCGGTGCGTCCGTGGTCGTGCCCAACGGCGTCGACCCCACCCGCTGGACACCGGGTGACCGGGCGACGGCCCGGCGCGAGCTGTCCTTCCCCGACCCGGCCGCACCGACCGTCGTCTGCGTGGGCCGGCTGGCCCGGCAGAAGGGCCAGGACCTGATGCTGGCGGCCTGGCCCGCGGTGCGCGCGGCCGTGCCCGGCGCCCGGCTGGTGCTGATCGGCGATGGCCCGGACGAGGCGCAGCTGCGCGCGCAGGCCGACGAGTCGGTCACCATCGTCGCGGGCCAGCAGCTCGAGCTCTGGTACGCCGCCGCCGACGTCGTCGCGGTGCCCTCCCGCTGGGAGGCGGGGCTGCCGCTGGTGGCGATGGAGGCGATGGCCTCCGAGCGCGCGCTGGTCGCCTTCGACGTCGCCGGCATCGGCAGCTCGCTGGACGGCGCCGGCGCCGCCGTCCCGGCGTTCGAGGTGCCTGCCCTGGCCGCGCAGCTGGTCATCCGCCTGCTCGACCCGAAGCTGGCCGCGAAGGAGGGCGCGGTGGGCCGCGACGTGGCGACCACCCGGTTCTCCGCCGCCACCTCCCAGGCGGCCACCGCCGCCCAGTTGCTGGGCCTGCGGCAGCGCACGTGACGTCCCCGGCCGCCCTCCCCCGGCCTGTCGCCCCCTCGGTGGGGCACCTGGGGCTCGCCGGCGTGCTCGCCCTGGCCCTGGCCGCCCTGGCGTCGACCGGGGCGCCCGGTGGGGGCGACCGGGTGGCGCCGACGCCGGCCGCGGTCGACGCGCCGCACGCGCGGCCGGACCCGCCCTCCGGTGGCCGCCTGCTGGCCGGGCTGGTGAGCGGGGCGGCGGTGGCGGGCGCCGCCGCCGTCGCGGCCGGGGCGTCGTGGCCGGTGCCGGTCGAGTCCTTCGGCGCGGTCGGGGACGGCGTCACCGACGACACGGCGGCGCTGCAGGAGGCCTTCGACTCCGTACCGCCCGGGACCACACTCGTGCTGCGCAGCGGTGCCGCGTACCTGCACTCGGCGGTGCTCACCGTGGACACGGCGGACACCACCCTCTCCGGCGACGGCGCCACCCTGGTGGCCGGCGACGAGCAGGCCTCGACCCTGCAGGTGGCGGCCGACGGCGTCACCGTCGAGGGGCTGACCCTCACCACGCCGGAGATCTCGCAGCGGTGGGACCCGTTCGAGACGACCGGGGTGTGGGTGACCGGCGATTCCGCCGTCCTGCGCGACGTGCACGTGCGCGGCGCGGGCGGCGCCGGCATCGCGGTCACCGACGGCGCCCGGGACTTCCTGCTCGACCACGTCACGGTGGCCGACAGCCGCGCCGACGGCATCCACATGACCGGAGCCGTGCAGGACGGCCGGGTGGTCTCCCCGGTCACCACCAACACCGGCGACGACGGGGTGGCGGTGGTGTCGTACCGGAAGGACGGCGCCCCCAGCGAACGGGTGAGCATCGAGTCGCCCACGGTGAACGGCACGACCTGGGGCCGCGGGGTCACGGTGGTGGGCGGCAACGACATCACCTACACCGACGTGACCGTCCGGGACACCGACGCGGCCGGGGTGTACGTGGGCAGCGAGGGTGATCCGTACTGGACCTACCCGGCGGTCGGCGTCCTGGTCGACGGCGGCACGGTCACCGGCGCCAACGAGAACCCGGACACCGACCACGGCGCCGTCCTGGTCTTCGCGGGCAACCCCGGCACGACCACGGCCGACGTGACCGTCCAGGGGCTGACGATCAGCGGCACGCGCAGCAGCGCCCCCTGGGACACCGGTGTCCTCGTCGCACCCGGCGCCGACGCCGAACAGGTGACCTTCACCGACCTGGCGCTCGACGCCGGGCCGGAGGCCCCCTTCTGGACCAACGAACCGTCGGCGGTGCAGGTGTCGGACGTGACGGTCGACGGAGCCGAGGTGCCCGCGTCGCAGGGCGGGTGACCCCGCGCCACCGGGCCCCGGCGGGCTGTGACTCACGGGACTGCAGCGCAGTGTGACGACTCGTTCACCTGCCGTCCTCGCTTCTGCCCGGTGCGGCGCTCATGCTGGAGCGGTCACGGGACGTCGCCGTCCGGTCACCCCGCGCTGCTGACGGGTCGGCCGGCCGGTGGGTGCGGTCCCGGCCCGCTCGCCATCGGCTCGTTGGAGGCCTCATGCCCGCGTCCGCCCAGGACCTCCCGGACGAGCCGGCTCGTGGGGACACCGCCCGCCGGTGGGGCACCGCCCGCCGCCTGGCCGGGGTCAGCACCGCGCTGCTGCTGTGCGTCGCCGCCGTCACCGGCACCGCGGCGTGGGCGGGCGGGGACACCTCGGCCGCCGACGCCCGGGCCGCGGACCCGCCGGCCGCCGAAGCGACCGCCCGCACCGCCCCCACCACCCCCGCGCTTGCGCGCGATCAAGCACCCGCGCCTTCGCGCGCACAAGCACCGGCGACGGCCGCCGGGACCGCTGCCGCGCAGGCCGGGCAGGCGATCGCCCGAGCGCTCCCGAGCAACCCTCCGGCGTCGACCGCGCCGGGCACCACCTCCCCGGGTCCAGCGTCCGCGCCTACCGCCGCCGCGGCCGCCTCGACCGCGCCCGCGATGGCCGCGCTCCCGGCCGGCACCCGGACGGCGTACGTCGACCAGTTCGGCGCGGTCGGCAACGGGGTCACCGACGACACCCGGGCGCTGCAGCGGGCGTTCGACACCGTGCCCAGCGGCACCACGCTGGTGTTCCGTCCCGGCGCCACCTACCTGCACTCCGACGTGCTGCGGGTGACCCGGCCGGGCCTGACGCTGGTCGGCACCGGGTCGACGCTGACCGCCACCGAGGAGACCCGCTCGGCGGTGCACGTCTCCGGCGACCGGGTGAGCCTCACCGGGCTGACCCTGACGCTGGCCACCTCGACGCAGCGCTTCCACGCCTACGAGCAGATGAAGCTGCGCGTCTCCGGCGACGACGTGGTGCTGCGCGACGTGCACGTGCGCGGCGCGGCCGCGGCCGGCATCTACGTCGGCAACGGGGCGGCGCGCTTCCTGCTGGACCGCGTGACCGTGACCGACAGCCGGGCCGACGGCGTGCACGTCACCGGCGGCGCGCGCGACGGCCGGGTGGTCTCCCCGGTCACCACCAACACCGGCGACGACGGCGTCGCGGTGGTCTCCTACCGGGCCGACGGCCGGCCGGTGGAGCGGGTGCGGATCAGCTCACCGCGGGTGAACGGCACCACCTGGGGCCGGGGCATCTCGGTGGTCGGCGGCACCGACATCACCTACACCGACGTCGACGTGCGCGACACCGACGCCGGCGGGGTCTACCTGGGCAGCGAGGGCGACCCGTACTGGACGTTCCCGTCGGTGCGGGTGCTGGTCGACGGCGGCCGGGTGACCGGGGCGAACACCAACCCGGACAAGGACCACGGCGCGGTGATCGTCTACGCCGGCAACCCCGGGACGACGACCGCCGACGTCACCGTGCGGCGCCTGACGATCGCCGGCACCCGGGCCACCGCCCCGTGGGACGTCGGGGTGCTGGCCGGGCCGGGCGCCACGGTGACCCGGGTGACGCTCACCGACCTGACGCTGACCGACGGCGCGCGGTCGCCGTTCTGGACCAACGTGCCCGCCGCCGTCCGGCTGGTCGGGGTGCGCGACGACGGCGTCGCGGTGGCGAACCGCCTCGGCTGGTGACCGGTCAGCCCGCGCGGCGACCGTAGGCGTGCGCCCGGGCCACCCAGGCCGACAGCACGGTGACCGCCGCCTCGTCGGGCAGCCCGGCGGGGCGGTGCGCGAGCGGCACCGGCGGGCCCCAGCGGGTCCAGCGCTCGGCGAGCTCGGCGGGGAGCAGCAGCAGGCTGGTGGCCGCGGACCGGCGCAGCTCGCGGGCCCAGGCGGTCGGGCGGGTGAGCACGGTGCGCACGTCGGCCGCATCCAGCACGACGACGGTGGGCCGCCGTCCGGCGAGCTCGTCGCGCGCGGCGCCGGCGGTCAGGCCCCAGAGCACCACCGTGTCGGCGTCGTCGGCCCCGTCGGTGACCGTCCACCCGGCGGCGGACTGCAGCCGGGCGACCTCGGCGGCCAGCGGCGCGGCCGCGCCGGTCGCCACGTGCGCGACGGTGAGCGCCTCCCCGTAGACGGGGGTGGCGAGGATGGTGGTCACGTCAGCGGGCTCCGGCACGCCGCACCGCCTCCAGGGTCTCGTCGACGACGTCGGCCCAGCCGCGCCGGGCCGGGACGGGGGTGCGCGGGGGTGCCGGGGTGCGCAGGTGCGCCAGCACCGCCTCGGCCCACACCTCCGGCCGGCGGCCGGGCAGCCGCTCCGCGCGGCCGGCGGAGGCCTCGGCCAGCGCCGGGTCCTCGCTGGTGAGCACGGGGGCGCCGAAGGCGAGCGCCTCGGCCGCGGGCAGCCCGAAGCCCTCGGCCAGGCTCGGGCAGAGCACCAGGCGGGCGTGCTCGTAGAGCCAGCGCAGCCGGGCGTCGGAGACGTGCCCCATCGGGGCGACGGCGCCCGCGGCGACCAGCGCGGCGAAGGCATCCCCCCGGTCGCTGGGGCCCCAGCTGTCCGGCCCGACGACGACCAGCACCGCGTCGGGGGCGTGCCGGCGCACCTGCGCCCACGCGTCCACGACCAGCCCGACGTTCTTGCGCGGCGAGGGGTCCCCGACCACCAGCGCGAAGGTGCGCCCGGCGAGCTCGGGCACCTCCTCGGCGGCGACGGCGGTGAGGCTGGAGCCGTCGGGGTGCGGGACGACGACGGCGCGCGGCGCCACCGACGGCAGGTAGGCGGTGACCCGGTCGCGGGTCGCTGCGCTGACGCAGACGAGGGCGTCGGCGGCGCGCAGCGAGGCGAGGTAGGGCCCGCGCACGAGCAACCGCTTGGCCAGGCCGAAGTCGAAGGGCCGGTCCAGGGCGAGCATGTCGTGCACGGTGAGCACGCCGACGCCGGGCACCCCGCGGGGCAGCAGGTGCTTGGTGCCGTGCACGACGTCCATCCGGCCGCCGACCCGGCCGCCGGCCAGCCGCTCGATCGCGGAGCCGGCCGGGCCGTGGCCGGGCAGGGTGTGCACCCGGTCGGGCTCGGCGATGCCGGTGAACGCCGCCTGCGCGCCGGCGCCGGCGAGCACGTGCAGCTCGACGTCGTCGCGGGCGGCGAGGCCGCGGGCGAGCTCCATGACGTAGCGGACCATCCCGCCGCCGGCGCCGGAGGCGGGCACGTGGGTGCCCACCAGGAGGTAGCGCAGCGGGCGGGTCACAGCCGGGCTCCCGTTCGTCGTCGTCGGTTCCGGTGCACCAGCAGGGCCACGGTGACCAGGGCGATCAGGCCCGGGGTGGCCCGGCCCTGGAAGAGGTAGAGGTAGCGGGGCAGCTCGAAGAGGGTGAGCACGACGAGCGGGTAGAGCAGCAGCCCCCAGGTGCGGCCCTCCTGCAGCGAGCGGTAGAGCAGCCCGCAGGCCAGGCCGGCGAGCAGGAAGAACACCAGCCCGCCGAGCAGGCCGAGGTCGACGAACGGGCTGACCACACCGCCGGTGTTGTTGAACTCGGGGTTGCCGAAGGTGGTGAGCGCGTCGGTGTAGGAGCTCTCCTGGTCGACGCCGGTGAGGGTGCGGAACAGGTTCAGGCTGCCCACTCCGGGCGCGGTCCAGAAGGCCGACAGCAGGTCGTAGGGCAGTGAGGCGTCGGTCTGGTGCAGCAGCCGGATCTCGCCGTTGTTGTAGGCGGTGACGTAGTAGCCGGCGAACCGCTCGACGACGAACGTCGGGAACGACTGCCCTCCCTGCGCCTTGTAGAACACCCAGCTGCGCGAGTACTCGAAGGCGGCAAAGACGGCGACCACCAGCGGCAGCAGCACCGCGGGCAGGAACGAGGCGCGGCGGGCGCCGGTGGAGCTCCGGGAGAGCCCGGCGACGAGCACCACGATCAGCGGCACGAGCAGCTCGAGCAGGGCCAACCGCTCGGAGAGGAAGAAGGCCCGGCACAGCGCGAGGAAGAAGACCACGGCCAGCCGGCGCAGGTGGCGGGGGCGCGACGCCGGGTCGGCGACCATCAGCACCCCGGTGACGACGGCGAAGGCGACGCCGAACTGGGTCATCGTGGTCAGCCCGGGAACGGTGCCGAGGGTCTCGCGCAGGCCGACGCCGTAGAGCTCCTGGTCGACCAGGATGTCGACCAGCACGCTCGGGGAGATGCCCGCGCGTGCGCCGGCGAGGAGGAAGGCGACGTAGCCGACCATCACCAGCCAGAAGGTGACCGTGGCGGCGCGGCCGAGCAGCCGCAGGTCGGCCGGGGACAGCGCCGGCCAGTCGGGCACCCGGCGGGCGCGGCCGCGGGCGGCGGGCAGCAGCGCCCCGCCGATGAACAGCAGCAGCCCGACGGTGAACCACAGCGTCCAGTCCAGGGTGAGCACCTTGGGGGTGCGCCACAGCGCGCGGTAGCGGTCGTCGGGGATGGCGTAGGCCAGCCAGGTGGTGGGCAGCGCGACCATGCCGATCAGCGCGACCGGGTTGAGCCACCAGACGCCGACCCGCTGGCCGACGTCCGGCGGCCGGCTGACGCGGGCGCGCAGCGAGGCGGTCACGCCGCTCCCCCGCCGGTGGCGACGATCTCGGTCTCCGGGCTGGCCGGTGCCGCCGCGTCCCGGCCGGCGAGGACGAGCAGGCTGGTCCTCAGGTGGCGGGTGGGCAGCGGTGCGCGGCCGAAGGTGCGCCGGCAGGCGACCACGTAGGAGCCGAACAGCACCGCGGTGGCGACGGCGCTGGCGACCGCCAGCGGCAGCGGGCCGCCGAGCCGGGCGGCGAGCACCGCGGCCGGGACGGCGACGAGCATCGCGACGGTGACCGAGCCGGCCGCGGCCCGCCCGTTGCCGGTGACCACGAGCAGCACCGCGCAGGAGCCGCAGACGGCCATGCCGAGCCCGCCGGTGGCCAGCACGCCGAGGTAGGGGCGGCGTCGCCGAGGCCGTCGCCGTAGAGGGCGAGGGCCTGCGGCCCGAGCAGCCAGGCGAGGGCGACGGCGAGCACGGTGACCGCGGTGCTCAGGGTGGCGCTGGCCGACAGCAGCCGGAACACCCGGGCGTGCTCGCCGGCGGCCCACATCCGGGCGGCGACCGGGGCGATGGCGATGTTGGCCAGCCCCTCGAGCACGGTCACCTGCATGGCCAGCACGCTGGCGGTGGAGTACTCCAGGGCGTCCTGCGCGCCGAAGGCCCAGCCGGCCAGCCACACGTCGCCGCGGCCGACGAGGAACGCGCCGAGCTCGACGGTGAACAGCCACGCCCCGGCGGCGACGGCGGCGAGCATCGGCGCCCACCAGCGGCGGCCGGTGCCCCGCGCGCGCCGGGGCAGCCCCACCAGGAGTGCGGAGAGGACGACGGCCAGCAGCGCCAGCGAGGTGCCCGCGTAGACGGTGAGCAGGGTCAGCAGCGTCGTCGACCCGCCCGAGGCGAGGACGACGACGCCCATGGCGACGAGCGCGATGATCGAGCGGCTGTGGTGGGTGGCTGCCACCGACCAGGGGATGCGGCCGAGCGCGGCGAAGACGTCGCTGACGGTGAGCCGCACGGTCTCCAGCACGATCATCGCCGCGACCAGCAGCACCACCCGGCCGCGGTCGTCCTGCACGACGGCGGTGGCCAGCCAGGCGACGGCGGGTGCGGTGAGCAGGGAGAGGAGCGCGACGGCGCGCAGGTGGGCGACCACCTGGACGGCGACCTCGCCGGGGCCGGGCGCGGCGCTGATGGCCCGGATAGCGCTCTGGCCCAGGCCCAGCCGGCCGACCATCGGGCCGAGCATGAGCGCACCGAGGACGGCGAGGAACCCGGCGGCGGGGCGGGCGTCGAGCGCCCGGACGGCGAGCACCGAGGTGCCGAAGGTGGCCACCAGCCCGAGCACGGCCACGACCATGCGCAGCCCGAAGCTCCGGCGGACCTCCTGGGCCTCCCCGGCTGCCTGGGTCACGGATCAGGCCTCGGTGGAGACGGTGTCCTGCTGAGCAGGGGCGCGCTCACCGGCCGGCTGGGCGTGCCGCGGGGTGGACTCCTGGGGTGCCGGGGCCTGCCCCCGGGTGCCGCCGTGCCGGTGGGCGGTGGTGACCGCGACGCCGGCCAGGGCGGCGCCGGGCTGCCCGCTGACGTCGCGGACGGCGGCGAGCGCGGCCTCCAGGGTGGAGACCCCCTCGCCGACGACGACGACGGCCTGGTCGGCGCGGGCGGCGAACTCGGGGGCGCGCAGCCCGGTGGCGAGCGCCGGGGCGTGCAGCAGCACCAGGCGTCCGGCGGCCCGGTGCCGGGTGACCGCCTGCTCGAGCGCGGTGGCGTCGGCCGGGAGGGCGGTGAGGGTGAGGCCGGGGCTGGGCTCGCGCTCGCCGGCGACGCCGGTGGTGAGCAGGGCGACCGGGGTGCCGCCGGCGGTCAGCGCCCAGGCGAGCTCCCAGGCCACCTCGGCGGCGCCGGCCTTCTCGTCCACGCCGATGACCAGCAGCGCGCCGGTGCCCACGTCGAGCAGCTGCGGGGCGAGCAGCCGGGCGGCGGCGAGCGCGGCGTCGTTCGGGCGGCCCTCGGGCACCCGGTCGGCGCGGGTCCGGACGCTGCCGGCGGGCAGCCGGGGCAGCAGCACCGGGGCGCCGGCGGCGACCAGCAGCCGGGCGTCGAACACCCGGGGCGAGGCGACCCGCCACAGCGCGGCGCCGGCGAGGGCGAGCACGGCGCCGAGCACTGCACCCAGCACGGTGTAGGTCAGGGCGGGCGAGACGCCTGCGGCCTGCTCCTCCGCGGGGGCGCGCAGCACCGGGACGATGCCGGGCACCCGCGCGGCGGCGGCCTCGAGCGCGCTCTGCTGGCCGAGCAGGCGCTGGATCTCCTGGGAGACCGGGCCGACCCCCACGGCGGTGCCGCCGATGGCGTCGATCCGGGCGATGACCGCCTCGCGGGCGGCGTCGAGGGCCGCGGTCGCGCCCCCCTGCCGGCGGGTGACGTAGGCGTCGAGCAGCGCGGTGACGGCCTGCTGGGCCTCGTCGGCGGTGGGCGCGTCGGCGGCGAAGCGCAGCGCGTCGGAGGTGCCGACCTGGGTGACCGAGAGGTCGACGTCGTCGGTGGCGAGCTCGTCGGCCCGCTCGTCGAGCCAGGCGAGCTCGGCGGCGATGAAGTCGCTGTCGTCCAGGCCGACCGGGGGCAGGTCGAGCGGCCCGGCGAGCGCCCGGGCGTCCGGGATCGCCTGGACGGTGGCGCTGGCGCTGGCGCGGTCACCGGAGGCGAGGCCGGCCACCAGGCCGAGCAGCCCACCCACGAGCGCGCCGATCAGCGCGACGGCGAGCAGCCGGGTCCAGGGCGCGGACGGGCCGGGCCAGGTGTCGGCGCGTCCGGGCACGTCACCACCGGCCGGCGACGGCCCCGTGGGGCTCGTGCCGCTGGCTCGACTGGGGCTCATGGGGGTGTCCTCCTCGCACGGGGGCGGGGCGCACCCGCATACAGCGCGTCCGAATATAGGGCGCTGGACGGTCTCGGTGCGCGGCCGGAGCACAGGCGGGGGTCACCCGACCGGCTGACGCGATGACCCAGGTCACAGCGGTGTTTGCGCAGCTCGGCGGCGTTGCTTCCTGGCCGCGCGGTGTTCATGAGCAGCGCTTACTGTCGGCTCCCGTGACACCCAGTGACGCCACCCCCGCCCGGGTGGCGGCCATCGACGTGGCGCGGGCTGTCGCGGTGATCGGGGTGGTGGTGAACCACTCGATCGACGGCATGGTGGGCGCGGGGCTGATCGGCGACGGGCACCCGCTGGAGCGGCTCAACGCGGCGCTGTACGTGTTCCGGATGCCGGCGCTGGCGCTGCTGCTCGGGCTGTTCATCCCGCGGTCGGTGGCCCGGCGCGGGGTCGCCGGATACCTCGCCCACCGGGGTGCGGTGCTGGTGTGGCTCTACCTGCTGTGGTTCGCGCTGCAGAGCTCGATCGAGTCGCTGACCAGTGACTACAAGAACCTGGAGCGCCCCTGGGGCGCGATCGTGCGGGTGTGGGAGCCGTTCGCGCACCTGTGGTTCCTGCCGTTCCTGCTCGTCGCCTCGGCGGTGCTGGCGGTGCTGCAGCCGTGGCGCGGGCGGGCGCGGCAGGTGCTGGCCGGCGGTGGGCTGGTGCTGGTGGGCGTGCTGCTGTGGGGCTGGGACCGCAACGTCGTCGGGCTGACCGGGCTGTCGCTGCTGGCCTTCGCCGCGGTGGGCAGCATGCTCGGGCTGGCCCGGCTCGGCGGGTGGATGCAGCGCTCGGCGGCGGGCTGGGCGGCCGCCGGGGTCGCCGCGGGCGCGGTGTTCCTGGCGCTGCTGCAGCTCGGGCCGGTGCCCGGGACGCTGCCGGAGGACGTGGGGTATCTCACCCGCGCGGTGAGCGCGCTGGCCGCCGCGGCCGGCACGCTGGCGCTGCTCGCCGTCGCGGTGCTGCTGTCGCGGTCCGCTCCGGTGGCGGCGTTCCTGGCCGCGATCGGACGGCGGACGCTGCCGGTCTACCTGGCGCACGTGGTGATCGTGGCCGGGGTGCGGGTGGCGCTGGGGGCGGTGGGCGTCGACCAGCCGGTGGTGATCGTCGTCGTCGCCGTGCTGGCCGGGGTGGGGCTGCCCTTCGCGGCGGCGGTGTTCGCCGACGGCCGGCCGTGGGCGAGCTGGCTGTTCGACCTCCCCGAGCCGCTGCGCCGTCGGCTGCCGCGGCCCCGTGCGCGGCAGCCGCTCCCGGCGCCAGAGCCGAACACGGTGGCGGCGGCCAACGCGGTCGCGCCGCAGAGCGGCCCGCTGCGCGCCGTCCGCCGGGTGCAGCCGGAGAACTGACCGACAGTCCGGGCTCGCTGACCGCCAGAGGGGTGGGCGGAGCTTGTGCAACGGTGCCGGGGTGGTCACGCCCCACCCCGGCACCCGTGAATACCGCAATCAGCTGGTGCGCATCGCGGATCTCACCGTGCTCGAAGACGTCATCCGCGACGTTCGGTTCGAGAGTTGCGTCATCGTCGGCCCAGCCGTGCTCGGACTGATCGATGATGTGACCCTGTCGGGCTGTCGGTTCAACGCGCCAGGGCCTGACGCGCTGCTCTGGCCCGTGTCAGCCAGCCGCGGCTCGGTGGGGGCCGTCGGCTTGGTGAACGTCGAATTCCGCAACTGCGAGTTGCAGAGGATCGGCATCGCCGTTCCCGAGGAGCAGATCGAGCAGTTCCGTGATGACCTCGGTTCGGCCTAGGGCTTGACGGTGAGTCCGTCGCCCTGGCCCATCGACACCGATCGTTCCCCCACGGTCACGTTGGTGAGGGTGAGCCGAGCTCCCCATGCCTTCGTCGGGGGAACAGCAGGAGGCCCGGCCGTCTCGACGGGACCGAGCGACTCGAACCGCCGCATGGTCTCCTCAGCCGAGAGCGACTCGTCGGTGACCCAGTCGCCGGTTGCCATGTGGCAAGTATGACCCTGAGCGTCGTGGCCGCGGTGGTTCACATCGGTGGGTCGACCCATCTGGCTGACTTGACCAGCCACTCGCCACTGCCGTCGTCCTACCAGGGCGTGGGCAGCAGGTAGGCGATCAAGCGCCGACCGCCGGCAGTTGCACCGACCGCGACGACACGACGCCCGTGCTCCGGGTGTTCTTCCCAAGCAGCCCTGGCACGCGCCGGCCACTGCAGCGCCTCGCGAACGTCAGCCAGAGTGCCGCCATGCTCGTGCCGGAGTGTGTGCTCGATCGGCCCGGGACAGCTGACGTCGTGTCGGAGCCGGCCGTCGGCGCATCGCACCGAGTGGCCGCTACCAGTGCAGGTCGCCGGGGCGGCGCTGCGGTGCGGGGGCGTCGACGGTCTCGGCGTCGGCGCGGCGGCGCAGCGCCCAGGCGGCGGGAAGCACCAGCCGCGGCGCGACCCCGACCAGGACGGCGGTGAGGACGGCGACCCCGCCGAGCACCTCCCCGCTCTCCTCGACGAACGTGGCGGCGGCGACCCAGAAGGCGCTCGCGCCGGCCTGGTCGACCAGCGCGGAGACGCCGGAGAGGCCGGCGGCGGCGACGGCGTAGATGGCCAGCGCGGTGAGCACCCGGCGGCGGTCGCGGCGTTCCTTGCGGCTGAGCACGAACAGGGCGGCGATCACGGCACCGGCGACGGCGGCGCTGCCGATCGTGGCGAGCAGCGGGCGGTCGTTGACGCCGAGGGTCCGCAGCGCGTCGACGTGCACGGTGCCGCCGGCCTTGACCTGGGCGATGACCGCGGCGATCAGCCCGACGGCCAGCCACCACGGGCGGCGGCCGGTGGCGCGGGCGGCGCCGAGCAGGGCGGCGAGGGCGGCGGCGGCGAAGAGGGCGGCGACGAACATGCGGGGCACGGCGAGCGGGAGGTCCATCGACCAGAGCCGGCCGGCGCCGCGCTCGTTGCCCGAGGTGCGGACGACGAAGCCGACGGCCTCGAGGCTGATGCCGGTGAGCAGCAGCGCGGCGGAGAGCGGGGGCAGCGGGATGCGCCGGCGGCGGACCCGGGCTGCGCGCGCGGGGGCAGCGCCGAGCACCTCCCGTTCCCGAGCGTCGGCCTCACGCAGCGCGATGCCGATGAGCGGGGCGAGCACCACGGACAGTCCGATCCATCCGACCAACGCCCATCCCCACCACGGCATGTCTCCCCCATCGGCAGGTGCGCGCCGGTGCTTGACCGGTTCGCGACTGCCGATGACGCAGGGATCAGGTGCGCGCGTTCCCCTGCGCCTCGGCGACGGCCGCGAGCACCTGCTCGGCGAGCTCGGGCCGGCAGACGACCAGGTCGGGCAGCCAGGGGCTGGGCCGGTTGTACTGCAGCGGGCTGCCGTCGATGCGGCTGGTGTGCAGGCCGGCGGCGCGGGCGACGGCGACGGGGGCGGCGGAGTCCCACTCGTACTGGCCGCCGGCGTGCACGTAGGCGTCGGCCTGGCCGCGGACGACCGCCATCGCCTTCACCCCGGCCGAGCCCATGGGCACGAGGTCGGCGCGCAGGCGGGTGGCGACCTCGGCGACCATCACCGGCGGCCGGGAGCGGCTGACGGCGAGGCGGATCGGGCCGCCCGCACGGGCGGGCACGGTCGGGGGCCGGCCGGTGTCGATGGTGGTGCCTTCGGCGGGCAGCGCGACGGCGCCGGCGACGAGCTCGCCGAGGGTCCAGAGCGCGACGTGCACGGCCCAGTCGGCGCGGTCGGGCTCGCTGAACTCGCGGGTGCCGTCGAGCGGGTCGACGATCCAGACGCGGTCGGCGGAGAGCCGGGCGGCGTCGTCGGCGCCCTCCTCGGAGAGGACGGCGTCGCCGGGGCAGAGCTCGGCGAGCTGTGCCATGAGGAAGGTGTGCGACTCGGCGTCGCCGGCGGCCTTGCGGGCGGCGGCGTCGGGCAGGCCGCGGTCGCGGACGGAGAGGAGCAGCTTCCCGGCGCGGGTGGCCAGGTCGGCGGCGAGGTCGTGGTCGGACACCGATGGCCTTCCGTCAGGGATGGGGTCGGCCCATCCTGACGGTGCGGACGACGGGGTGGCGCGCGCGGGTCAGGCGGCGCGGCTGGTGGACCGGAAGACCGGCGCCGGACGGCGGCGACGGGCGGTGGCCTCCGTGGCCCGGTGCCGACGGTCCTGCTGGCGACCAGCGTGCCCCAGGGCAGCGGCCACGGGGAGCAGCACCATCGCCAACACGACCCAGCACGCGAGCACCACCAGCAGCATGGGCCCTCTGTGCCCTGGGCCACGCCAGGTCATGCACGCGGCACGGACGATCTCGTCCGGGAAATCGGGTCGGCCGCCCGCGCCCGGCAACGGGCACGGGCGACCGGCCGGTTCAGCCGCGCGCCCGCCGGCGCCGTCCGGCAACGAGCAGGGTGCCGCCGGCGCCGAGCGCGGTGAGGCCGGACAGCAGCGGGACCGCGACGCTGGCGCCGGTGTAGGCGAGGTGGTCACCGCCGGGAGCCGGGGTGGCGGTGAGCTCGACGGTGAACTCGACCGTGGCCACCCGCCCGCTGGCCAGACCGGTGAGCACGGCGCTGTGGCCGCCGGCCTCGAAGTCGGCGGGCAGCGTCACGGTGAACCGGACGACGCCATCGGCGTCGGCGACGGCGGTGCCCAGGTCGATGGGGTCGGAGTGCAGGATGCCGTGCACCGTCTCCCCCGGGGTGAACCCGGTGCCGGTGATCGTCTGCTGGCTGCCCTGCACGATCGTCGCCGCGGAGACCTTCGCCGCCACCGGCCCGTCGGCGACCGGACCGGTCGGGGTGGGAGGCGTCGAGGTCTCCGGCTCGGCCTGCGCGGGAAGCACGTAGCTGATGACGATCGACCCGGAGTGGTCGGTGCTCCAGCCGGTGGTGCCGCCGGCCGGGGCGAGCGATCCGCCGCCGGCACCGCTGGACTCGATGGCCCCGCCACCGCCGCCGTACACGCCGCCACCACCGCCACCGCCACCGCCACCGGCACCGGCACCGGCACCGGCGGGCATGCCGCGGCCGGTGCCGCCGACGCCGTACTCGCCGTGGGAGCCGAACCAGCTCCAGAGGGTGCCGGTGGCCCCGCCGGCGGTGGTGGTGCCCATGGCAGCGGCGTTGGCGCCGTAGCCGTCGTAGGTCCACCCGTTCAGGTCGCCCCAGCCGCCCTCGCGGACGTGCGCGCCACCACCGCTGCCGGCTGCGACGAGCAGCCGGGAGTCCAGGGTGCCGGCCTGGTCCTCGGCCACGGTGCGGATGTCGGAGGCGCCACCGCCACCGGCACCGGAGTCGGTGGTCGCGCCCGGCCCGGCGATCGCGCCGCCGCCCCAGGCGCCGCCGTTCCAGCCGGGGGCACCACCGGGGGCGGAAGCGCCGTCGGTGGCCGTGGTGGCGTCCCCGCCGTTGCCGCCGACCATCACGAACAGCGTCTGCCCGGGGTCGACGTCGAGCGCACCGTCCACCCGCGCCGGCTGGGCGAGGGTGGTGGAGGTGGCGCCGTTCCCACCGACACCGCCGACGGCGACGACGTCGACGGTCTCGACCCCCTGCGGGATGACGAGGGTCTGCGGGGCGCCCGTGTAGCCGTAGGTGCAGGTGACGTGCTGCTGGTCGTCGGCGGTGACGCAGGCCGAGCTCGGCCCCGGCACGGCCCAGGCGGCGGGGGCGAGCGCCGCGGCGCCGACGAGGAGGCCGAGTGCGCCTCCGAGCGGGCCGGCGGAGCGGAGGGCGGAACGGGACACGGGTTCTCCTGCTGCACGGGTGCACCGACCGCGGTGGTCGGCGACCAACCGACCACTGGTTGGCCGTCGCAAGCTACGGAGCGGCGCGCGCCGTTTACGCCCGAACGCGCCGCCCGGCCAGCAGAGCGGGAGCCGCGGTGCTGGTGAGGCACATCGTGACCCGTTCGCGACCCCAGCCGAGCCAGAGTGGAGGCGCTCCGGTCAGGTCAGCCGGCGCGGCGGCCCAGGGCGCGGTAGGTCCAGCCGGCGGCGACCCAGCTGTCGCGGTCGAGGGCGTTGCGGCCGTCGAGCACGCGCTTCTGCCGCACGACCTTGCCGAAGGCGGCCGGATCGAGGTCCTTGTACTGCTGCCACTCGGTGAGCAGCAGGACGGCGTCGGCGCGGTCGGCTGCCTCCTCGGCGCTGCTGGCGACGTCGAGCTGGGGCCAGCTGCGGCGGATGTTCTCCCCCGCGGCCGGGTCGGTGACCAGCACCGCCGCGCCCTGCAGCTGCAGCTGGGCGGCGACGTTGAGCGCAGGCGAGTCGCGGATGTCGTCTGAGTTGGGCTTGAACGCCGCCCCCAGCACGGCGATGCGCTTGCCGACCAGGGAGCCGTCGCAGACCTCGCGGGCCAGGTCGACCATCCGGATCCGGCGGCGCATGTTGATGTTGTCGACCTCGCGCAGGAACGTCAGCGCCTGGTCGGCGCCCAGCTCCCCGGCGCGGGCCATGAAGGCACGGATGTCCTTGGGCAGGCAGCCGCCGCCGAAGCCGAGGCCGGCGTTGAGGAACTTGCGGCCGATCCGGTCGTCGTGACCGATGGCGTCGGCCAGCTGCTTGACGTCGGCGCCGGTGGCCTCGCACAGCTCGGCCATGGCGTTGATGAAGGAGATCTTGGTGGCCAGGAAGGAGTTGGCCGCGGTCTTCACCATCTCCGCGGTGGCGTAGTCGGTGATCACCTGCGGGGTCTGCGCGGCGACGATCGGGGCGTACACCTCGTCCAGCAGCGCGCGGGCGGTGTCGCCGTCGGCGCCGGCGGGCAGGCCGTAGACCAGCCGGTCGGGGTGCAGCGTGTCCTCGACCGCGAAGCCCTCGCGGAGGAACTCCGGGTTCCAGGCCAGGATCGCGCCGGGCACCTTGCTCTCGACCAGCTCGGCCAGCCGGGCGGCGGTGCCCACCGGCACGGTGGACTTGCCGGCGACCAGGTCACCGGGCTTGAGCGCGGCCAGCAGCCCCTCGACGGCCGACTCCACGTAGCGCAGGTCGGCGGCGTACTCGCCGCGCTTCTGCGGGGTGCCCACGCAGACGAAGTGGACGACGGCCTCGGCGGCGTCGGCCATGTCGGTGCTGAACCGCAACCGACCCGACGCGAGCGTGCGGCCGAGCAGCTCCTCGAAGCCGGGCTCGTAGAACGGGGCGCGCGCCTGCTGCAGCGCCTCGATCTTCGGCTGGTCGACGTCGACGCCGACCACGTCGTGGCCCAGTTCAGCCATCGACGCTGCGTGCACCGCGCCGAGGTAGCCACAGCCGATGACCGAGATCTTCATGAGCCCACTCTCTGTTGCCCGGACCGGGTGTCCGGATTCGTACCGGGGAGAACGGTAGGGGGCCGTGCCGGAACGGCGCCACCGGCCGCCGCGCGAACGGGTGACCGACTCCATCACGCCGAGCGACGGGGAGCCCCGGCCGGCACGTGCGGGTGATGGCCCCTTCAGGTGATCGTGCTCGCCGGCAGCCCTGCGGGCCAGGTTGCGCGGTTACCGTGCGTGCAGCCACCTGCCACCGATCACGGGGACCGAGATGACCGAGCGCGGACCGGACGACGAGCCGGCGACGGGCGCGCCGCTGGACGCCGATCACGCAGCCGGCGACGCCTGGGACGAGCAGCCCCGCGGCCGCCGTCGGCTGCGCCGCACGCTGATCAGCCTGGGCGTGCTCGGCCTGGTGCTGGCCCTGGTGGTCGGCGGCGGGTTTTGGTTCTTCCTCAACCGCTACGGCGGCAACGTCGACCGGGTCGGCAACGTCTTCGCCGGCATCGAGGAGGAGAGCCGGCCGGCCGCCGCCTCCCCCACCGCCGAGACGGCGACCGAGGACCCGATCACGTTCCTGCTGGTCGGCTCGGACACCCGGTCGCAGGTCGCACCCGGCGAGGCGCCCGACGCCCGCTCGGACGCGATCATGATCGCCCGGTTCGCCGGTGACCGGGAGCACGCGCAGGTCGTGTCCATCCCCCGCGACTCCTGGGTCAACATCCCCGGACACGGCATGAACAAGATCAACGCGGCGTACGCCTTCGGGGGCCCGACGCTGCTCATCCAGACCGTCGAGCAGCTGACCGGCGTCCGGATCGACCACTACGCCGCGATCGACTTCGACGGCCTGATCCAGATGACCGACGACCTGGGCGGGGTCGACGTCGTCGTCCAGGAGACGACGAGCAACGGGCCGTACACCTTCGAGGCGGGCCTGAACCACCTCGACGGCGACCAGGCCCGGTGGTACGTGGGGCAGCGCTACGACCTGCCCGGTGGCGACTTCGACCGGGTGAAGCGGCAGCAGAACTACCTGCGCGCGATGTTCGGCCAGCTGTTCAGCCGGGACGTGTTCTCCTCCCCTGCCGCGCTCGACGACACCCTGCTGGCGGTGACCAGCGCGGTCGCGGTGGACGACGGGCTGAGCAACGGCGACATGCTCGGCATGGCCTACTCGCTGCGCAGCCTGCGGCCGGCGGACGTCGAGTTCTTCACCGCCCCGGTGCTGGGCACCGGCACCGAGGGCGCGGCCAGCGTGGTCTACCTCGACGACGTGACCGCGCAGCGCATGTGGGGCTACCTGAAGACCGACTCGCTGGGGCAGAACGCCGACGAGTTCAGCGACGAGGCACTGCCGGAGACCCCCCGCTGACGAGACCGCGTGTCGCGCGGAGACACGCGGTCGCGGTCTGTGCACGGGTGACTACGCGCCCTATCTTCTTCATCGCTGGCTGACAGCCGGCGGGGAACAGGGGGAGCACGGTGCACGCCGCAGCACAGGGGCCGGAGACCACGGGCCGCCACCGTCGGATCGATGCGGGCACCACGCTCACCGAGACCGGCCGCCACCGCGCCGTCTCGGCCGAGCCGCAGGCCGCCCCGGCTGCCCCCCGCTACGCATACGGCGCCCCTGACCTGCCCCCTCCCCCGCCGCTGGTCACCCCGCGCACCCCGCGGTACGCCGCGAGCGAGCTGCCCCCGCCCCCGCCGCTGCACACCGGCAGCGCCCGCACCGCCGGGCAGGGCCGCCCCGCCGCGCAGCACCCCACCGGCCAGCGGCGCCGCCCCGAGGCCGCGAGCACGCCCCGCCAACGCACCGGCAGCCGCCTCACCACCCAGATCGTGGCCTGCAGCGCGCTCGTGGTCATGGCGCTGGCCCCGGTGCTCGCCCGCTCCGGCACCGGCCTCGGCCTGCACGACGCCGTCGCGGCCGAGGTGGCCGCCGTCCCCGACCGCGCCGACGACACCCTCGCCGAGCTCGAGCGCGGCAGCGAGCTCAGCGGCAGCACCGCCGGCATCGGCGACGCCTACAGCCGCCCGTCCACCCCCGGCGCCACCCCGGACGACGCCGCGGGCGACTCCGACACCACGGTCATCGAGGTCGCCGACGCCGGCCCGGCCACCGACCAGCCGGTCGCCCCCGCCGACGCCGCGGCCGACCCGAGCAGCCCCGCGGCGCCCGCGCCGGTCGTCGTCGGCCAGCCGGTGCCCGACGCCCCGACGTCCGGCACCCCGACGTCCGGCACGCCGCAGACGCCCGGTGGCACGCCCAAGCCGGTGACGACGACCCCGGTCAAGCCGACGCCGAGCACGCCCACCCAGACGCCGACGCACGCCGCCCCCACGCCGGTCGTCACCACGCCGGCCCCGGTGCCCGTGCTCACGGAGGCGCCGCCCATCAAGGTCCCGCCCCTCACGGCCACGCCCACCCCCTCCCCCACCGACGACGCGGCGGACTCCCCGGCCGGCCTGGTCGGCGACCTGCTCGGCGGCTGAACCAGCCGGCGCCCGGGCTCACGGGGTGCGGCCGAGGAGCGGGGTTCGGCCGGCCCCCGTGCCCGGCCGAACCCCGCGCACCGAGGAAACCCGGAACGGCGCGGCACCGGAAGCGGGAGCGCGCACGTCGTCCCCGCGAACTGGCGCAACGCCCGCAGGTGCGCGCAACCACGCAGGTCAACGACGCGCCCGTGAACGGCTCGTCGTCGTCCGGTTCCGGGCTACCGTCCCTCCGCACCAGCACGGACAACGGGGACCAGCCATGAGCGACACCGCCGTCGGCACGCAGACCACCACGGTCGGAGCGCAGCCCGACCCGTTCGTCGTCCAGGTCAACTGGCTGCTCGGCGCCACCGGCGGCAACGAGCAGCTGGCCCGCCGCTCCGGCAACCGGGTCAGCGTGCGCACCCTCGACAACTGGACCGCCGGCCACTACCCCCGCGACAAGGTCACCGGCGACGTCCCCGGCCAGCAGACGGTCACCAACACCGACATGGCGGTCCCGGTCTGCCGCTGACCGGGGGAGATCAGCGGCAGACCGGGAGCTGGGGACCCGGAGCCAGGCGTAGGGGGGAGGCAGCCCGGCCCCGGGTCGATCAGGAGCGGCTCAGCGAGCCGCAGTGCCGGCCAGCGCCGGCTCGTGCACCGGGACGGCGGGGGCCGACGGCGTCGGGGCGGACCGCTCCGACCACGCCGCCCACGCCCGGCCCGGCACCTCCAGCAGGTGGTAGCTGAGCCAGGCCACCGCGAGGGTCGCCACCAGCATCAGCACCGTCGTCACCGGGAACGCCCAGTCCGAGGAGTCCGGCGGCAGGAAGCCGTAGGCGTCCAGCACCCGCAGCACCGGCTCCTGCCAGATGTAGACCCCGTAGCTGAGCAGCGCGATCCCGCCCGCCCAGCTGCCCGGCACCCGCCCGCCCGGCGTCACCACCGCGGCGACGCCGTCGGCCGTGCGCACCCGGCGGTCGGTCACCGAGGGCAGCAGGTACAGGAAGGCGGCCAGACCCATCGTGCCGTGCGGCCACCAGTCCGGGGTGTTCTCCGGGAACGTCAGCCCGGTGCCCACCAGCAGCACCCCGGCGGTGACGAAGGAGGCCACCACGGCCCAGCGCGGCAGCGCCGGCCGCAGCACCGCCAGCACGGCGAGCACCAGCCCCAGCGCCATCAGGTCCAGCCGGGACAGCGGGCCGAACCAGGTCGACCAGCTGTCCACCGGCCGCTCCAGCCCGAAGTGCATGACCAGCTTGTAGGCCCAGCTGACCGCGGCCAGCGCGCCGGCGACGGCGAGCAGCGCCCGCACCCGTGCCGCCCGGCTGCCCATCCGCCGGCACCACCGCTGCAGCGGGCCGCCGATCACCGCCAGCAGCAGGTAGAAGTGCATCGACACCGCGATGAACCAGGCCGGCCCCAGCGTCCAGAAGATGTAGTCGTCGCTGTAGACCTGGGTGAAGGTCAGGTGCAGCACCAGGTCCGCCCAGTGCCCCGGCAGCCGCGGGTTCGACAGCGCCCACACCACCAGCACCGCCACCACGTAGACCGGCAGCAGGGTCACCGCCCGCTTGCGCAGCAGCGTCCGGCCGCTGGCCACCGGCCCCTCGCCCAGCGCGCCGCGCACCACGGCGCGGGCGGACAGGAACATCGTGACCACGAAGAACGCGTCGACGCCGCCGGCGGCCATCAGCACCAGCGCCCGGTGCCAGAACGCACCACCGGTCCAGTCGGTCATCCCGGTGTAGGCCGAGTGCTGGTAGGCGTGGAACACCAGCACCGCGAAGGCGCCCACCACGCGCAGCCAGGTGATCGGGGCCAGCATCGCCGACCCCCGGCGCCCGCTCGGGGCGCTCGTCATCGCGGTGCTCGTCATCGGGGCGCTCACGCGGCCACCTCCGCGGTCTGCGCGGCCGGGACGACGGTGCCCGTCGTGCGCGGGGTGGTGACCCACCGCCGCTCCCCCAGCCACTCCTTCAGCTGCGCCACCCGGGCGACGACGTTCTTCAGCTCCGCGTACCAGAGCAGGCTCATCAGCGCGTACACCGCGTACCGCCGGGCCGGGGCGCGCAGCTCCGCCGGCGTCGTCCGGTAGGCCACCCAGGTCTGGAACGGCCCGGCCAGCGAGGTGAACAGCAGCGCCAGCACCAGCGAGGGCACGTTCAGCGGGATGCCCGGGGTGCCGTCGAACCAGGTCGACCACACCAGCAGCGGCAGCACGGCCAGGCTCAGCCACGGCGTCACCTCGCGCCAGCCCAGCAGCACCGCGGCCCCGACCCGCTGCCGCAGCGCCAGCCGCGGGCTGGTCACGATCGCGCCGAGCCGGGCCAGCGACACCTGGAACCAGCCCTGCGCCCAGCGGGCGCGCTGCCGCCACCAGCGGGCCACCGTCACCGGCGCCAGCTCCGTGGAGCGCATCTCCGGGTCGTAGACCAGCTCGGCGCCGGCGAGCAGCGCCCGCATGGAGACGTCGATGTCCTCGGTGAGCATGTCGGTGCGCAGCAGCAGCCGGCGCAGCAGGTCGGCGCGGAACCAGCCGTTGGAGCCGCCGAAGATGGCGAACCCGTGCAGCCGCGCGCGGCCCAGGTGGCTCACCCCGTAGATCACGTCGAACTCCCGGGCCACCAGCGCGCTGACCGGCGACTCGTCGCTGTTGCGGATCACGCAGCGGCCCTGCACGACGTCGGCCCCGCCGGCGATCCAGGCCGCGGCCCGGGCGAAGGAGTCCGGCGCCGGGTGGTGGTCGGCGTCGAAGACCCCGATGACCTCACCGCCGGCCACCTGCAGCGCGGCGTTCACGTTCTGCGCCTTCGAGCGGCTGAACGGCACGTGCAGCACGGTCAGCCGCTCGTGCGCCGCCGCCAGCGCCCGCAGCTCCGCCTCGACCGGCAGCGGCCGCGGGGTGTTGTAGGCGACGATCACCTCGGCCTCGGCGTAGTCGACGCGCAGGAAGGCGTGCACCGTCTCGACGATGGTGGCCGCCTCGTTGGGCAGGTCGGCCGGGATCACCGCGGTCAGCCGCGGCCGCCGGCCCTCGGGCAGCGGCGGCAGGGGCGCGGCGGGCAGCGCCAGCACGCTCTCCAGCCACAGCGTGGCCGCGGTGAGCAGCAGCCCCAGGACGACGACCCGGAACACCCAGTCCGCCGGCTCGACGCCCAGCGTCAGCGAGGCCAGGACGACGCCCAGCGGCCAGGTGAGCGCGACCAGGCTGGTCAGCAGCACCTGCCGGCGGGTGCGGTGGCCCAGCAGCCGGCGGCCGGTGTCGGTCTGCGGCGTCCACGCCACCGGGACGGCGTCCAGCCGGGCGCGGGCCTGGCCCGCGGCCTCCAGCGCCTGCGCCACCAGCTCGGGCACCGGGCGCGGCCCGATCGCCGGGGCGGCGCCCCAGCCGACGGCCGGGGTGATCGACAGGGTGGTGCCGGCCAGCGGCACGCCCTCGGCGCGCAGCCGGTCGACCAGCTGCTGCAGCGCCTGCTTCAGCGGGCCCGGACGGCGGGCGCCCACCGGGGCCAGCACCTGCCCGTCGGCGGTGACCACCGGGGCGTCCGCGGCGGGCAGGGCGGTGCGGACGGCGTCGGCGAGCCGCGCGGCGACCTCCCGCACGGCGGCCGGGCCGTGCTCGGCCAGCACCTGCTCGCGCTCGGCCCAGTCGAGCGCCACGACGGTGGCCCGGGGGCGCAGGGAGCGGGGCACCAGCGCGGTCCACGGCGACGGCCGGCCGGGGAGCCCGTCGAGCCAGGCCTGGGCGGGCAGCTCCCGGGGGCCCTGCTGCGCCGGGTGGCGGCGGGCCCGGGAGCCGACACGGACGCGCGGCCGGCCGGCCCGGCGCTGCGCCTCGTCCGCGGACGGCGGTGTGGGCAGGGTCGTGGTCACTCGGTGTCACCCCGGAGGTCGGTCGAGCTCGGTGGCGCCCGCAACGCTGCGTGACCGGCTTCGACGCCGTCCGGGCCGTTCGACCCGCGCACCGCCACTCAACGGGGACATCCGGACGGCCCGGTATCGCCTGATCGGTGGACGGTGTCACGCAACGTCACCCGTTCCGGAGTGACATCACCCACTCGGTCGACGCAGCGTGATCGACCGCTGCTCGTGCGTGACTGCGACGGTGCGTCACGACGTCCACGGTTCCCCGGGAAACGCCGTCGTCCGCCGGTCTCCCTCGGAGGGGTGAGCCGGCCGGGGCGCCGCTCAACCGGGGCCACCACGGGGACGACCAGAGCGGTATGCCGATCGCCCTCAACCCGGTTGCGCCCGAGAGCTCACAGCTCGACGCGGCCGACGCCATCACCCTGCTGCCGCCCCGCGCGGCGCTCTTCGACCGCATCAGCGAGCGCGCCGTCAGCACCGACCGCGCCCCGGCCACGCTGGTCCTCATCGGGCTGCTGCGCCGGGACACCGGCTGGCCGATGCCCGGCTCCCAGCTCGACCAGATCGCGGCGATGTTCTCCCGCTCCGTCCGCGGCGACGACTGGCTGGCCCGCTCCGGCCCGGCCGAGTTCGCCTTCCTGCTGAACGGCCTCTCCCCCGACGCCGAGATCGCCGCGCACCGGCTGGTCGACGCCGTCGCCAACGAGGGTGTTCCCGGCCTCACCGCGGCTGCGGGCATCGCCGGGCTGAGCCCGGAGGCCCCCGCCGGCGAGGTGCACCGCCGCGCCACCCTGTGCCTCACCGCCGCGCGCAGCGTCGGCGGCGGCCAGGTCATCCGCTACAGCGGCACCCGTCGCTGACCTGACCGACTCCCGCCGCGGCGCGGCGGACACCCGGATCGGCATCGTCGCCGCGCCCCCCCCACGGACACTGCCCCGTGTCGCCGAGTCCCGGCGGCGCGGGGCAGTTCGCGTTCTCGGCAGTTCGCGTTCTCGCCGGTCGCGAGCCCAGCAGGTCAGCGCCGGCCGGGCAGCAACCGGCTCAGCAGCGGGCGGGAGTACCGGGCGCACCCGCAGAGCGCGCAGTCGCTGCCGCGGCGGTAGTGCTCGTGCGCGACCTTCCCGTGCCCGCACGACGAGCAGGGCCGTCCGCCGGCCGCCCCCTGCGCACCGGCGGGCACGTCACCGACCGCCGTGAGCGGACGGCGCGGCGGCACCCGTCGCTCGGGCGCGGGATCTGGCACAGGTGGCACCGGAAACACCCTCCGGGGGGAGCGGGACGACGGCGAACCCCGCCGTCGCCCACCCACTGTAGGTCCGTCCACCCCGGTCGGCCCGCCCCCACGCGGAGCGCGGGCGAGCCGACCGGATCAGGTGATCGGCCGCCGTCAGCGGGTAGCCGCGCAGCAGACCGGGCCGTTCCGGGGCCTCCCGTGGTTAAGGTGCCGCATGCCCGGTGGCCGGCCCAGGAGCAGCCAGCCGTTCCGGCGGCTGCTCGCGGGTGCGGCGCTGCTCGGCAGCCAGCTGACCGCCGGGCCCAGCACCGAGCTGCCGGCGTGGGACCTCCCCGGCTGGCAGCTGGTGCTCGCCGAGGACTTCGACTCCCCGGCCGGTCCGGGCCGGTTCGCCACCACCTACCCCGGCTGGGCCGGCTACGACGGCGCCCAGGACACCTCCCGGCACCTGGGCCGCCCGGCGGCCACGCAGGGGCAGTACGACAGCGCCGGCACGACCACCGTGCACGACGGCCTGGTGGACATCCGGCTGCACACCGCGAACGGGACGCCCCGGGTGATGGCGCTGACCCCCACCCCCGACGGCCAGTGGTGGGACGGCTCGACGTACGGGCGGTACTCCGTGCGCTTCCGCACCGAGACCGTGCCCGGCTACAAGGTCGCCTGGCTGCTGTGGCCGACCAGCGACGAGTGGACGGAAGGGGAGATCGACTTCCCCGAGGGTGCCCTCGGCGACGAGATCGCCGGCGCCTCGCACTCCACCGCCGGCGACCCGAGCGTGAACGCCTGGACCGTCGACACCGGCGCGACGATGGCCGAGTGGCACGTGGCCACCATCGAGTGGCTGCCCGACCGGCTCACCTTCACCCTCGACGACCGCTCCTGGACGACGACCGAGCCCACCGCCATCCCGCACCGGCCGATGCGGTGGGTGCTGCAGACCGAGACCGAGCTGACGGCCGGCCCGCCCGACCCCGAGGTGAGCGGTCACGTGTACGTCGACTGGGTGGCGGCCTGGCGACCGGGCTGATCCACCCGATCCAGTGACCCTCCGTCACTGACGGTTCACCATTGGTACGCATGTGACGAAAGTGGAGGGGGTGGCGGACCCTCTCCAATTCGCTCTGTACCTTTTTGGCTACTTCTGGTTACCTGCCTCGCGATGAACAGCACCCGCTTCGCCCGCCGCCGCCGCCGACTCTTCGCCGTGTTCTTCGCCGCCGTGACGACCTTCTGCGGTGCCGGCTTCTCGCTGCACCAGTCCGGCACGACGACCGCCGACGCCGCCGGCGCCCGCCCGTCGGCCACCGCCCCGGCACCGGCCGCCCGGCCCAGCCGGCCCGCCTCCCGCGGCGAGCGCCCCGTGACGTCGCCGTCCGCCGCCGCGCCCTCCACCGCCGTCCCGCAGCCGGGCACCGGCTCCTCCACCGACGCCCCGGCCCCCGCCACCACCCTGCCGCAGACCGGCACCACGCCGGCTCCGGTCGCCCCGAAGCCCTCGAGCAGCGCCCCCGCGCCGAAGCCCGCACCGGCACCCGCCCCGCAGCCCGCGCCGGTCCCTGCGCCCGCGCCGGTGGCCGCGCCCGCACCGGCCCCGGTCAGCACCGGCGAGGCGCTGCCCACCAGCGACCTGCCCGGCTGGGACCTCGTCCTCTCCGAGGGCTTCGACCGCCCCTCGGCGCTGGGCTCCTTCGCCCGCGACTACCGCGGCTGGGCCGGCTACGACGGCGCCCGCGACACCTCGAAGAACGGCCAGTACAACAGCGCCGCCACCACCAGCGTCAGTGGCGGCATCCTGGACAAGCACCTGCACTCCACCGGCTCCGGCGCGCAGGTCATGGCCCTCACCCCGCCGATCGCCAGCCAGACCTACGGCCGCTACGCCGTCCGCTTCCGGATGGACCAGGTGCCCGGCTACAAGGTCGCCTGGCTGCTGTGGCCGGCCAGCGACAACTGGGCCGAGGGCGAGATCGACTTCCCCGAGGGCAGCGTCGGCGGGAAGGCCCACGGCTACTCCCACGACGTCAACGGCAACCCGTCCCGCAACGCCTGGTACATGGACAGCGGCATGTCGATGACCAGCTGGCGCACGGCCGTCATCGAGTGGACCCCCGACTCCGTCACGTTCGCGATGGACGGGAAGACCTGGACCACCACCGACCGGTCGGCCATCCCGACCGACCCGATGCGCTGGGTGCTGCAGACCGAGACCGAGCTGTCCGGCGGGGCCCCCGCCCGCGGCGCCTCCGGCCACGTCCAGATCGACTGGGTCGCCGCCTGGAAGCGCGGCTGACCCCGCGCCGGTCGCCCGTCAGTCAGCCGACGGGCGACCGGCGCCGGTGGTCCCGCCGGCCAGGCCGTCGAACCAGGTGGCCAGGTCGTCGGGCTGGAAGCACGAGGCGTCGACGTGCCCGCCCTGGCACCCCACCACGCTGACCTCCGCGACCCCCTCCAGCCGGGCGATCAGCGGATCGGCGTTCTGCGCCGAGACGACGAAGTCGTCGTCGGCCGCCAGGTAGAACCGCAGGTGCTCCCCCGCGAACTCCTCCGCGGGCAGGTCCGCCGGGTTCTCCGCACCGGTGGGCAGCTCCCCGCCGTAGGCCTGCCGGACCTGCGGCTCGAACTCGCTGCCGACCGTCACCGCCAGGTCGGTCAGCGGCGAGATCAGCGCCGCCCCCGCCAGGTCCGGGATCGCATCGGCGGCCACCAGCTTCAGCCCGGCCACCGCGCCCATCGACTCGGCGATGAGGAACGTGCGCGGCGTCCCGTACCGGTCGGCGAGCTCCTGCGCCAGCGTCACGTAGGACTGCTGCGAGGCCTCGTTGCCGAAGGCGTTGCGATGGGCGTCCGCGGCGGCGACCACGTACCCGTCGTCGACGAGCCGCTCCACCACGCCGGCCTGGTCGCCGTTGGCCAGCGCGGTGTGGTCGCCGTTGAGGCCGTGCAGGTACAGCACCAGGCCGCGGGGCGTGCCCGGCGGCACCACCGCCGTCGCCGGTTCGCCGTCCACCACCAGGTCGACCACCTCGGGGGCCGGGGGCGGCCCCGCTTCGCCCCCACCGCACCCGGCGACGCCGGCCACCACGAGCAGCCCGGCTGCCGCCGCTCGCACCCGCCGACGTGAGGTCACCCACCCGGGTTCCGCACCTGCCTGCACGTCCACCCCCTCGGCTAGCTTGCACACGTGGACGGTCGACCCCTCCGGCTCCTCGTGCGCAGCGCCCGCACGGACCCCGCCCTGCTGCCGTCATGAGGATCCTGACGCAGGTCTACACCCTCGAGCGGGTCGGTGGCATCGAGATCAACACGCTGGAGGTCGGCCGCGAGCTGGCCGCCCGCGGGCACGACGTGCACCTGGTGCACGGTCCCGCGCTGCTCGGCCCGGAGGCGCCGACCATGCGCGCCGACCTCGAGGCCGCGGGCATCACCCTGCACGGCCCGCACCCCTTCCGCTCCCCCACCCCGGTCACCGCGCTGTCCGCCGTCCGCGACGCGCTGCCCAGCGCCGCGCTCGCCGCCCGGCTCCGGCCCGACGTGCTGTGGCTGCAGCGCTTCGAGCACGTCCTCTGGGGGCAGGTGGTGGCCCGCCGCTCCGGCACGCCGCTGGTCAGCCACCTGCACCACGCCCTCCGCGGCGGCCCGCTGGTCACCCTCGCCGCCCGGGGGGTGCGGCGGTTCATCGCCGTCTCGGAGTTCATGCGGCAGCGCTGGGTCGACGACGGCCTGCCCGCCGGGCGGATCGACGTCCTGCACAACGCCGTCCCCGCCGCGCAGTACCCGGTCGGCGGCGTACCGGAGCGCGACCGGGCGCGGCAGGCCCTCGGCCTGCCGGCCGACGTCCCGATCGCGCTGTTCTACGGCCGGCTGGAGCAGGACAAGGGCCTCCGGCTCGCCCTCGACGCCTGGGACCGCACCGCCGGACGGCGCGGCGCCGCACACCTGGTGCTCGCCGGTGAGTTCCCGCCCACCGCCGACCCCGCGCTCGCCCCCCGGGTGGCCGACCTCGTCCGGACCGGGCAGGCCACCCTGCTGCCGCTCCAGCGCGACGTCGTCCCCCTGCTGCACGCCGCCGACGTCGTGCTCTTCCCCAGCCAGCTGCCCGAGTCCTTCGGCCGCGTGGCGCTGGAGGGCCTGATCACCGGCCGGCCGGTGCTCGCCACCGCGGTCGGCGGCGTGCCGGAGATCCTGAGCGGGCCGCTGACGGAGCTGCTGGTGCCGCAGACCGACGTCGCGACCTTCGCCGAACGGCTGGTGGCGCTGCTCGGCTGGCGGGAGCGCGACCCGGGGCTCGGTGCGCGGTGCGCGGCCCACGCCGCCACGCACTTCTCCTTCCCCGACCACGTCGACCGGCTCGAGGAGCTGCTCGACCGGGAGCGGCGCCCGCGGCGGGACCGCTCAGCCCTGCCCGGCTGAGCGGCGGTGCCGTCCGGCGACGGACGGCACCGGACGGCGGTGCCGGGCCGACCGCGGGGCCGCGTCGCCGGCGCGGGCGGCCCGCAGCTGGTGCAGGAACCACGGGAGGCAGGCCAGCGCGACGGCGAACCGGGCCACGTTCCAGGCGGTGTCCTGCGGCAGCAGGGTCGTGGCCGCGCTGACCGCCAGCGTCGCGAGCGCCGCCAGCTGCAGCCGGCCGGGGATGCGCGGCCAGACCACCCGCCGCGGCAGGGCCACCCGGTGCAGCACCGTCTGCAGGGTGAAGGAGACGACCGTCGCCACCGCCGCACCGGCCAGCCCCCACACCGGCAGCAGCAGCAGGTTCAGCGCGACGTTCAGCCCCGCCGCGGACAGCGCGGCCACCGCCAGGCCCCGGGTCTCCTCCAGGGTGATCAGCGCCCGGGCGCTGGCGTTGCCGATCAGCACCGGGAAGGCGGCCGCCGCCACCAGGAACGCGACCACCAGCAGCTCGTCGGGGCGGAAGCTCTCCGGGGCGGCGACGGTCAGCGCCAGCGGTGCGCCCAGCGTCAGCCCGAGGAGGGCGGGGAGCATCAGCCGCAGCAGCGCGTCCCGCGAGCGCCCGATGAGCGCCCAGCGCTGGACCTCGTCGCGGACCGCGGCGATCTGCGGCGCCCACGCCATGCTGGCCAGCCCGAGCAGGATGATCGCCACGTTCCCGACGTTGTAGGCGATCTGGTAGCGGCCCACCTCCGGGGCGCCCAGCACCCGCTGGATGACCAGCCGGTCGCCGGCGTTGAGCACGTAGACGGCCAGCGAACTGACCATCAGCGGTGCGCCCAGGCGCAGGGCACGGCGGGCCAGCGCCGCGTCGGCGACGCCGCGCCACCGCGGCCGCACCAGCCAGACGCCCAGCAGCAGGGTGGCGACCAGTGCGGCCAGGTGGCCGACGGCGTAGGTGGCCGCCGTGCGGGTGCCGGTGAGCAGCAGCAGGGCCGTGCCCGCCAGTTGCGCACCGACGCCGTAGAGCAGGTTCACCACGGTGAACGCACGGAGCCGGTCCTGGCTCAGCAGCAGCACCGAGATCAGCACGACGCCGACGGCGGGCACCGTCCAGCACAGCGTGAGGAGAACCAGCGACCCGGCGCCGTCGAACCCCAGCTCGCCGCGCCACAGCGTCGCCGTCGCCGCGCCGACCAGGGTGACCACGGCGGCGACCCCGACGCCGATCGCGACCAGCGCCTGCGCCGGCCGGTCGCTGCCGGTCTCCGCGCGCAGCAGGATGACCGCCTGGTCGAAGCCGACTGTGGCCAGCACCACCAGCACCTGCCCGAGGGCCACCGCCGAGGCCAGCCAGCCGAACTCCGCCGCGGGGACCAGGTGGGCCAGGACGGGGTAGACGACGATCGCGCCGACGAGCTGGAGCGACCAGACGGCTACGTAGAGCAACCCCCGACCGAACAGCGACTGCCCCTCGGCGGGGGGTGCCCCGGGGGTCGCGCCGGCGACCGCGGACGCGACGGTCGCCTCGCCGTCCGCCGGCTCCTCGACCACGGGCCCGCCCCGCGGCGCGGCACCGCCTGCCTCCACGCGTCGCCCTCCCCGCAGTCTGCGCCGGTCAGATCCGTGCCAGCTGGGCCGGTACGGCCGCGCTGGGCACCGGCCCGGCGAGACTAGGGGGTCGGGACGCCCCGTGGGGACTCGACCGTCGCGGCATCGACCCCGGGGCACGGATCGGCCGACGACCACCCCGAGGCGCGCCGATGGGCCTTTACAAGCCACTGCCGTCTTCGGTAGGAAGCGCACGCACAGTCACCGCACACGGTGTCGGTCTCCGGGGAGTGGGCCGGTCCGGAAGACGGACCACCCGCTTCGTGACGGCGAGCCATCGCCGGCACCGGAGACCGTCACGCACGGCCTGCACCACCACGGAACGACTCACTCAACGGGTGCGCGATGACCCGCCGGGCGCACGATGGTCGCCCTTGCCCGGCGGAGAGCAGAGGCGAAACCGGCCCCGTCCTCTACCGGGGGACTGGTATGCGTCGGCACAGAACCACGTCACTGCGCCATCACACACAGCGACCGCACCGCGGAGCCCCTCGGGTCAGCGTGGTGATCCCGACCTACAACGAGGCCAAGAACCTCCCCCACGTGTTCGGCCTGCTCCCCGACGACCTGCACGAGGTCGTCCTGGTCGACGGCCGCAGCGTCGACGGCACCGTCGAGGTGGCCCAGGCGCTGCGCCCGGACGTGCGCGTCGTCCGGCAGAACCGCCGGGGCAAGGGCAACGCCATGGCCTGCGGCTTCGCCGCGGTCACCGGGGACGTCGTGGTGATGCTGGACGCCGACGGCTCGGCCGACCCGCGGGAGATCCCGCTGTTCGTCGACGCCCTCGTCAACGGCGCCGACTTCGCCAAGGGCACCCGGTTCGCCGCCGGTGGTGGCAGCTGCGACATCACCCGCACCCGGGCCTGGGGCAACCGGTGGCTCAACCGGATCGCGAACCTGCTGTTCGGCACCCGGTACACCGACCTCTGCTACGGCTACAACGCCTTCTGGACGCACTGCCTGCCGCACCTGGAGCTGGCCGCCGACGGCCCCGCGCACGACAGCAAGCTGTGGGGCGACGGCTTCGAGATCGAGACGATCATCAACACCCGCGTCGCCAAGGCGCGGCTGCGGATCGTCGAGGTCGGCAGCTACGAGTTCGCCCGCATCCACGGCCAGAGCAACCTCAACACCTGGCGCGACGGCGTCCGGGTGCTGCGTGCGCTGGTGGTCGAGCGGCTCAACCGCAAGGGCACCGAGGTCCCGGCACCGGCCCCCGAGGTGGTCACCCGGGCCCACCTGGCCCCGGTCACCGACCTCGGGGAGTCCGCCCGCCCGGCGGGCACCGCCCCGGTGGCCGCGATCCCGATGGCCATGGTCCCGATCGCCGTGGTCCCGATCTCGTCGATCCCGGTCACCGACCTCCCCGGGTCCGACGTCCCGGTGGCCGCGGTGCCGCTGGCCGCCGTCCCACCGTCGGCCATCGAGGCCGCCGACAGCCGGACGGCCTGACCGGGCCGCCCCGGCTGGAGCGCCCGTGGCGCCCCGTCCCGAGCGGTCAGCCGCGTCCGGTGAGCCGCGCGAGGCGGCCGGCGAACCGCGCGCAGGTGCACAGCCCGCAGTCACTGCCCCGGCGGTGGTGGCGGTGCGCCTCGCGGCCGTGACCGCACCCGCACCGCGGGCCGGTCACGGCACCCGGGGCGGCTGCTGCGACCAGCCGCAGCGGCGGACGGGTGGACGGGGCCGGCAGGTGCGCGCGGCTGCCCGCCGGGCGGCGCGACCCTCGCTCGATCAGCACGTCCCGACACTAGGGGTGACGACACACCAGCGCCGGTTGTCCGGCCGCGGCGGCCTCCCACCCGTCCCACGGGTGCCCAGCCGCCCCACCACCCGCGACCCGAGAGGACACCGGTGACCACCGTGCCGGACACCGCCGGAACCCCGGCGCCCACCGCCGCGCGCCCGGCCCCGGCGACCACGCTCAGCGTCGTCGTCTGCGCCTACACGTTCGAGCGGTGGGACGACGTCACCGCCGCGATCGACAGCCTGCGCCGGCAGACGCACCGGCCCGAGCAGCTGCTGCTGGTCAGCGACCACAACGACGAGCTGCTCGCCCGCGCCCGGACCGCCTTCCCCGACGTCACCTGCCTGGCCAGCACCGGGGCCCAGGGCCTCTCCGGCGCCCGCAACACCGGGGTGGCGGCCGCCACCGGTGACGTCGTCGCCTTCCTCGACGACGACGCCGCGGCCGACCCCGACTGGGCGGCCCAGCTGCTGGACGCCTACCGGGACGACGACGTGATCGGGGTCGGCGGTGCCGTCCTCCCCGCCTGGCGCGCACCCCGGCCACGCTGGTTCCCGGAGGAGTTCCTCTGGGTCGTCGGCTGCAGCTACGCCGGCCTGCCCACCGGTCGCAGCACCATCCGCAACCCCATCGGCGCGAACATGAGCTTCCGCCGCGACGTGTTCACCGCCGCCGGTGGGTTCGACGCCACCATGGGCCGGCTCGGCAAGGACGCCGCCGGCTGCGAGGAGACCGAGTTCTCCATCCGCGCCGCCCGCGGGCACGCCGGGTCCCGGATCCTGCTCGAGCCCGGCGCGCGCTGCCGGCACACCGTCTCCGCCGAGCGGGTGACGCGGGGCTACTTCCGCCGCCGCTGCCGCGCCGAGGGGCGGTCGAAGGCGCTGGTGAGCGGGCTGGCCGGGCAGAGCTCGGCGCTGGAGTCCGAGCGTGCCTACGTGCGCCGCACGCTGCCCCGGGGCGTGCTCCGCGGGCTCCGCGACGTCTCGCGCGGTGACCTCGCCGGAGCAGCCCGGATCGGGATGATCGTCGAGGGGGTCACGCTGACCGGCGCCGCATACCTGACCATGCGGCTGCGGATGGCGCTGCGCAGGCGGGCAGCGCTCGGCTGACCGGGCACACTGCCCTGGGCCCGTACCCCGGCCCGCTCCCGGCGGGGTCCGGGCTCAGCTGGCCCAGGCCTGGACCTCCGCCAGGCCCACGTTGCGGGTCGTCGCGCTCACCGTGGTGACGGTGATCCGCAGGCTCGTGGTGGCCCGGGCCGGGAACCGGACCGTGGTGGCCCCACCGGCGTTGTCCAGCACCGGCACGGTCACCGAGGTGCCGTCGGAGAAGGTCAGCCGTGCCGCGGTCACCTGGTCGCTGGCGTTGGGCCGGTCGTGCAGCACGACCCGCCCCACCGTGACCGACCCCGACCAGGTCAGCTGCAGCCAGCTGCCCGCACGGCCGCCCTGCGTGGCCCACTCGGCGGTGTGGTCACCCGGGTAGCCGTCGGCCACCCCGTCGATCGCCTTCGCCGCGGTCTGCCCGTCGTTCCCGTTCTGCGACGACGCGCTGGCCGTCGCCGCCCGGGCCAGGTTCGTGGCCGGCGGGGTGGTGGTGGGCGGCGCGGTGGTCGTCGGCGGGGGCGCCGTCGTGGTCGGTGGGGGCGCCGTGGTGGTCGGCGGCGCCGTCGTGGTGGGTGGCGCGGTGGTCGTCGGCGCACCGGCGCCCGGGCTCCAGGCCTGCAGCTCCGCGAGGCCCACGTTGCTCGTCGCGCCGCTCACGCCGGTGACCGTCAGCCGCAGGGACGTCGTCGACCGGGCGGCGAAGGTGAGCGTGACCGCGCCCCCGGCGTCGTCGAGCGCCGGCACGCTGACCGTCGACCCGTCCGAGAAGGCCAGCGTGCCCCCGGTGACCCGGTCGGAGGTGTTGGGCCGGTCGTGCAGCACCACCCGGTCCAGCCGCACCGGCGCCGACCAGGTCAGCTGCAGCCAGCTGCCCGCCTTCCCGCCCTGGGTGGCCCACTCCGCGGTGTAGTCGCCCGGGTAGCCGTCGACCACCCCGTCGATGGCCTTGGCCGCGGTCTGCCCGTCGTTGGGGTTCTGCGACGAGGCGGTCGCCGTCGCCGCGCGTGCTTGGTTGACCGCGCTGGCCGGTGGCGTCGTCGTCGGTGGCGTCGTCGTCGGTGGCGTCGTCGTCGGTGGCGTCGTCGTCGGTGGCGTCGTCGTGGGTGAGGGTGGCGGGGTCGTGGTGGGCGGCGGTCCGCTCCCCGGCGTCCACGCCTGGAGCTCGGCCAGGCCGACGTTCTCGGTCGTGCCGCTCACGCTGCTCACCGTCACCCGCAGCACCGTGGTGATCCGTGCGGGGAAGGAGACGACCACCGCCCCACCGGCGTCGTCCAGGGCCGGCACGCTGACCGTGGACCCGTCGGAGAAGGTCAACGTCGCCCCGGTCACCCGGTCGGCGGTGTTGGGCCGGTCGTAGAGGACGACGCTCCCCAGCTGGATCGGTTCCAGCCACTCCAGCTGCAGCCAGCTGCCCGCACCGCCGCCCCGCGTCGCCCACTCCGCCGTCGCGTCACCGGGGTACCCGTCGACGACGCCGTCGACCGCCTTGGCCGCGGTCTGCCCGTCGTTGGGGTTCTCCGAGGAGGCGGTGACCTCCGCGATCGGCGCCGCGTTGCCGTCCTCGATCGGCTCCCGCCCCGGCAGCGCGGTGGAGAGGTGCTGCCGGGGCAGCCAGGTGCCCTCCGGCCGCCCGCTGCACTGGGCCAGCGTCTTGCACATCTGCGCGTCGTAGGGGGCGTAGGTGAGGAACGCGTTCTGCTTGGCGGTCAGCTCCGCACCCGACACGTTGGCCGGCAGCTGGGCGCCCGGGTAACCCAGGTAGCCGGCGATCGGCAGCGAGGGGGCCGCTGCGGCGCGGGCCTCGAACGCCAAGCGCGCCACCGCGTAGTGGTCGCTGTGGTCGCCGTCGCCGAACCGGCCGCGCTCGTCGTGGGTGCGGATCGACGCCGCCCCCGACGCGTTGATCAGCGCGCCCAGGGTCTGCACCAGCCCGGCGCGGGTGTAGTCCTGCACCGGGGTGTCGACCGTGCGCAGCGACGCCACCTGGTTCTGGAACAGCTGCTGGAGGCTGGTGTACCCGGAGGTGCCGGTACCGGAGCCGTCGATGTTGCCGTCGGGCAGGCGGAGGAACGCCAGCCGGACCTGCGGCCGGCCGGCCAGCGTGGCCAGCGTGACGCCGCGGCCGGCGAGGGTCACCACCGACGTCGACCAGGTGTTCGCGGTGCCGGCCATCTGTGCGTAGGCGGCCTGCACGCCCAGCTCCCGCTGCCGGGAGTAACCGGTGCCCGCGCCGGCGTCCCCGGAGGTCACGTAGACCGTGGTCAGACAGGCGGCGACCTGGACGTCCGGCAGGATCGACGGGCTCTGGAAGAACAGGTCGTCGTCCGGGTGCGCGACGATGTTGATCGAGCAGCCGGGCGCGGCACCGGCCGGACCGACCGCCACACCGACGACGGCGAAGGTGGCCGCCACCGCCAGTGCGAGCAGCCCCCCGGTCGTCCGCAGCAGGCCACTCGTCCGCCCGGACGGGCGCCACCGCACTCCGCCGGCCACCACCCGTGACCCAGGCCCCCGTCGTTCCACGACCACCTCCGCGCTCCGGCCGGCTGCGCCGGTCGACGGAGGTTAGGGCGGCTGGAGGTCAGCGGACGGTCCGTCGTGCGCCGCACCGCGTCCGGCGCGGCTGCGCCCCGGGCCACACAGCGTGGCGATCGCTCAGCGTCACCGCCTGGCAGCCGGTCGGCGGCTCAGCGGCCGGGGCCCACCGAGGACGCCGCCCGGGCCCGCCACCGGGCCCGCAGGTAGAGCACCGGCCCCGCCGCCACTCCCAGCAGCTCGCGCCGCGCCGCGCCCGCCGGCGCCCGGCCACTGCCGCCCCCCAGGCGCTCGCCGGTCTCGACGGCGATGCGCCGCCGGCGCCGCAGCCCCGGCAGCACCCGGCGCAGCACCTCCCCGCGCGTGCCCCCCTGCAGCAGGCACTTGGTCAGGTAGGCCGACAGCCCGGTGCCGTACCCGTAGAGCTGGCGCAGCAGCGCCGCGTCGTCGGCCCGGTGGTGGTGCCAGACCACCGCCGCCGGCTCGTAGGCGATCCCGTGGCCCGCCCGCAGCACCCGGACGAAGACGTCGAGGTCCTCGCCCCCGCGGGTCAGCGTCCCCGCGCCGAGCGCCTCGTCGAAGCCGCCCAGGTCCAGCAGCACCTGCCGGTCAAAGGAGAGGTTCGCGCCGGTGCCGAACAGGCCCGGCGCGTAGGGGTAGAGCGGGTCGTCCCGACGGTGCTCGGCCAGGTCGAACAGCTCCGGGGTGCACCGGGTCGACCACAGCGCCGTGCGGGCGTCGAAGTACTCCTCGGCCGGGGTGTCGACCGCCGCGGTGCAGACCAGCCCGGTCACGCAGACCACCGCCGGCCCGCGCCCGAAGCCCCGCAGCACGCCCTGCACCCAGTCCGGGTCGACCGCCACGTCGTCGTCGGTGTAGGCCAGCACGGCCCCGCGCGCCTCGGCCAGCCCGCGGTTGCGCGCCGCGGAGAGCCCCGGGCGCGGCTCGACCACGTGGCGCACCCGGTCGTCCCGCTCCCGGGCGGCCGCCACCACCGCGCGGGTGCTGTCGTCGGTGGGCGCGTTGTCCACCACCAGGATCTCCAGGTTCGGGTGGGTCAGCGCCCGCAACCGCTCCAGGCACCCGGCCAGCACCGCGGCCCGGTCCCGCGTGCAGACGACCACCGTGACCCGAACGTCGGAGGCCACGTGGTTCGGGCACCCCGCCGCCGCCGGGGGCAGCGGCGCACCAGCCGGCACGTCCACGGCGGCCACCGCCAGCCCCTCGGCGTCCAGGTGGTCGGCGATCGCCTCGGCGAAGACCGTCCGCGCCCTGGCCCGGAGGGCCGCCTCGTCCACCCCGTGCGGGCCGACCGGCGCGGTCAGGTAGCCCAGCGGCTCGCCGTGCAGCCGGACGAGTGCACGCGCCAGCCCGTGCGCGCCCAGCGGCACCACACCGTGGGGCGGGGCGGCGTCGGCCAGGTCCAGCTCGCAGCACCAGGTGCCGGACCCGGGCACCGCGCCGGGCATCGGCCGCAGGGGCACCACCGGAGCGAGTTCCTCGGACGTCACGCATCCCCCTGTCGGTCCGCGCGCACCAGCACGGTCTGCGGCACGCTACTGGACCCGCGACGGCTTGCGGTGCTCGTCGCACACCCCGGTCGGGCCCACGACCGGCTCAGCCCACGAAGACGGCGAACCGGACCACCGTGGCCGCCAGCGCACCCAGCACCAGCAGCGCGAGCAGCACCGACAGCGCCCGCGGCAGCGCGCGCCGGCCCGGCGGCCGCCCCCCGGTCTCCGGCGCGGCCCGGTCGACGACCTCCAGCACCACGGCCAGCACGACGGCGGCGCCGATGACGGTCAGGCCCAGCCAGCCGGCCAGCGCGTCCTGCACCTCAGCCTCCCTGCTCGGCGGCACGCAGCACGGTCGCGCCCCCGCCCTCGTGGACGACGGTGTAGAGGCCACGGTCGACCAGCTCGTCGGCGATCTCCGTCGTCCAGCCGGCCGGCCGCCCCTCGCGCAGCTGCCCCAGGGCGTCCTGGGTCCGGCTGACCACGATGAAGTCCGGCCGCTCGACCAGTGCGCAGCGCAGCGGGCTCAGGCCGCAGCCGGCCTCGGACATGTCCAGCGGCACCGACTCCCCCACCCGGTCGGCACCGAGGGCGCCGGTGGCCTGCAGGGTGCCCACCACCTGGCCGGGCTGGAGCTCCTCGGCGACCACCCGGGCCGCGGCCAGGTCACCGGCGCTGACCCGCTCGAAGGCGATGTTCACCCCGCGGGTCGCGGTGAGCATCAGTGCGGCACCGGTCAGCAGCACGGCCAGCAGGGCGAGGGCCACCGGACTGCGGTGCCGCACCAGCCCGCGCAGCGCCAGCGCGGCCAGCGAGGCGAGCAGCGGCGCGGCGAAGACGAACGACCGGAGCACCACCTCACCGCCGTAGCTGCCGAACAGCACCAGCCCCCCGGCGCAGACGGTCAGCCCGGCCAGCAACGGGGCGCCGGGGCGGTGCCGGATCGTCCACCAGCCGGCCAGCCCGGCCAGCGCGTAGAGCACCGACCAGCCCAGCCGCACGTTCTGCATCGCGTCGTACACCGGGTCGGAGTCCAGGCCCACCCGCGCCGAGACCGCGCTGGTCAGGTTGGAGTTGAGCTGGCCGAGGTCGCCCAGCACGGTGCTCAGGTGCCCGACCCAGAAGTCGGTGGCCATGTAGCTGAACCAGCCCAGGAACAGCAGCGCGACCAGCAGCCAGAGCCGCCGGAACCGGGTGCTGCCGGTCAGCACGAACACCATCAGGGCGAACACCAGGGTGGCCGGGGTGAGCTGGTGGCTGACCACGATCGCCGCCGCGATCAGCAGCAGCGCCGCCTCCCACGCCAACGACCGTCCGGCGCTCACCCCCGCGGGCAACGCGGGTCGCCGTCGCCAGGCGGTGAGCGCCCGGCGGTACCAGGGCCCGGCCAGCGGAGTGGTGCCCCCGGACGTCACCGACCACAGCAGCGTGGCCAGGACCACCAGGTAGAGCAGGAACGCGACCGCCTGGGGGGCGAAGTAGTCCTGCTGGAACCAGTTGGCGGTCAGGTAGACGAACACCGCCAGCCAGGCCAGCCGCCGGGAGCCGGTCACGCACCGGGCCACCACCAGCAGGGGCGCGATCGCGGCGACGTTGAACACCGCCGGGGACAGGGTGAGGAGCGCGCTGGCGTCCGGCAGGCCGGCCAGCTCGACCAGGTGCGCCCCGGCAGCGAAGAACCCCGGCCAGTAGGCCCGGGCGTCGAGCCCGGCGAAGGTCGCCTGCTGCTCGGTCATGAAGCGGATGAACCCGACGTGCAGCCAGCCGACCGACACCCCGGCCTGACCGTCACCGACGTTGGCGAAGCCGAAGAGGACGACGGCCAGGACGACGGCGGTGGCCGCCAGCACCGCCCCGTCGAGCACCGGCCGGAGCAGCTGGCGGGCCGCCACCAGCCCCACCAGCGCGAGGGCGACGACGTAGGGCCAGCCGGCCACGCCGATCACGCCGAGCGGGCCGGCGTCGTCCAGCTCCAGCCACCGGGTCGCCGGCCACCACAGCCCGAGCGCGGCCACCAGCCCGACCACAGCCGCCGGCCGCTCCCAGTCCGGGGACCCGGCCGCCGCGTGCGCCCCCGCCGACCGTGCGCCACCCGGGCTCCGCGGCCCGGCGCGGGGCATCTCCCGCAGCGCCACCACCGTGGCGACCAGGGAGACCGCCGCCGTCCCCACCGCGAAACCGACCGGGCTCCACCACCCGGTGACCACCTGGAGTGCGGCGGTGAGCAGGGTGACCGCCACGCTGAGGGCGACCGCGAGGGCACCACGCAGCAGCCGGTCGGGCACCCGGAGCAGGACCGCGAGCGGGACGCCGGGCACGGTCAGCACGAACGCCAGGGCCAGCAGCGCACGACCCGGGACGGCCAGGTCCGCGGCGGCGACGAGCGGGGTGGCGACCGCGACGAACGCACCGAGCAGCAGCGCGACCCGGTCCCCGGCCGGGCGGGCACGGTGCCGGGCAGGCACGGCGGCCGCCGGATCCGGGCGCCGCTGCTCGACCGGCCGGGACCCGGCCACCTCCGCCTCGGAGGGGGTGGCGCTCACCGGCCGGTCGCCTCTGCCACGAGCGCCCACGGTTCGGTCACCAGGTCGGTGGCCGCCGCCGCCACGTCGTCGCGTTCGGCCCGCCCGGTGCCGTACGTCATCGAGGCGTTCAGCGCCTTGCCCCACTCGGTGGTGATGACCGTGATCCCGGTCGGGTCGCTGGGCGCGGCGGCGGCCAACAGGCTCGGGGTGCCCCCGCTGACCCAGGGCAGCCGGCGCATGTGCCCGAGCGAACCCAGGTGGCTCAGGACCACGGGGCCCCGCGCCGCCGGTCGGGCACCGCTGCGGGCGAGCGCGGCGCGGACCGGGGACAGCGCCTCGCCCGCCGTCGCGGCGAGCAGGGACACCAGCGGCAGCCCCAGGGAGACGTCGGAGGCCATCTGCTCCGCGGTGCGGTACGGATCGCGGCAGCTCGGATCGGTCAGCCGCAGTGCCGCCACGAAGTTGCCCTCGACCGTGGCGGCGCGCGGCAGGTAGCGGCGGCAGTCGAACATCACCACGGTGTCGGTCTCCGGCGGGACGACGCCGTGGCGCTCCAGGGCCCGCCGGGCCGCCGTCATCACCAGGACCGCGGTCGACACCCCGGGAGCGTGCGCCTCCCCCCACTCCCGCAGGCTCGCCACCGTGCCCGGCGCACCCGACCGGATCACCAGCGCGGTCTCGGTGCGGGTCCCGGTCGCCGGCACCGCCCGGCCGCCACCGCTCGAACCGCCGGCCGCCCGCTGCAGCGCGGTGCGCCAGGTGGCGAGCTTCGGCTCCCGCGCCATGCCCCACGCCGAGTGCAGCAGCGGGCGGCGCACGGCGTCCGCCGTGGGCAGCAGCTCGATGGGCACCTCACCACTGGCGGCGGCACGCGTCAGCGCACCGACGACGTGGCGCAGCGCGTAGCTGCCGTCGGCCAGGACGTGGTCGATGCGCCAGGCCTGGCGCCCACCGGCCACCGTCACGGAGAACGGGAGGTCACCGGCGGGGCGGCGGAGCAGGCTCTCCACCAGCTCCTCGCCGGGACGGCCGGCCACGTCGGGGTCGTCGACCACCAGCCGCTCCAGCCAGGCGTCCACCTCGGCGCCGGGCACCGGGGTCCAGTACGGCGGCCGGCCGGTGAGCCGGCAGACCACCCGGGCCGTCGGGTCGGCGGCGTGCAGCCGGCGCAGGGCGGCCCGCAGCGGCTCCGCGCCCACCGCGGGGTCCAGACCGGACAGCACGGTGACCGTCTGGATGCCGCGCCAGAGCCGGTTGCGCAGCTCCACCCGACGGGGCTGGGACCCGACTCCCCCCGACCGATCCACCGTCCTCCGATCACCGCAGTCGCCGCAGCAGCTCCCACCCTCCGTGGCCGAGCGGTCCGGTCCGGGTGGGGCGAGCAGCGGTGCCGAGCGACACCCTAACCACGGGAGGCGACGGTTCGGGGTGGTTCCGGCACCGCTCGTACCGGGAGGTGGAGGCCCCTCTCACCCGTCCGGAGGACTCCGCCGCAGAGCGCTTGCGCCGGGGAGACGCCCCGTCCCAGGCTGCCTGCCCTACGAGCACGGGGGTGCGAGATGACGTGGTGGGCCTGGTTGCTCATCGGATGGGCCGGCACGATCGGCCTGGTGGCGCCGTTCCTCGGCCGCACGCTGCGGCGGATCGACGCGATCGAGTGGACGGTCCCGGCAACCGACGAGCCGGCACCCGCACCGGCTGCCCGGCCGGCGCCCGCACGGGCCCCCGCCGCCGGGGACCTGGTCGCCTGACCTGCGGTTGACGGAACGGCCCGCACCGGTCCAGTCTTGGCCAGAAGGCGCGGCGGCGTCGCTGAGACGAGGGAAGCTCCGTGGCGTGGTGGTGGCTGCTGGTGGTCTGGCCCGTGGCCGGCGTGGTCACGGCCCCGGTCGTCTGCGCCGTCATCAAGCGCGGACTGCCCGACCTGGGGCATGAGCTGACCCCTCTCCCACCCGGCCTGGTCTCCGTCCCGCGGACCCGCGCCGTGCACCGCACGCCGCCGTCCCGCCCGCCCGCCGGCCGGCCCGACGGCGCACCTCCCGCGCGGCCCCGTCCGGCGACCACGGGCACCTGGGGGTCGTCCACGTCGTCCCGCGTGCCCACCCCGCGCTCCCTGCGGGCGTCGCGTGCGCGCGGCCACTGGTGGCGCGTCCTCGACCGGTCGTCCACGAGCCACCCCCCGTCCGGCACCCCCACGCGCCCGCGCCGTGGGCTGCTGCGCGCCTCCGGACACGCGCCCGTGGCCGGCCCCCGCCGGCGCACCGCCGGCCTGGGCGCGCTCGTGCCGCACCGGCCGGTGCGGTCGGTCCGGGCCGCCGGGTCGGCCCCCTCGCCCCGGTCGCGCGCCGCCCGGATCCGCGCGGCGAGGACCCGCGGCGGACCCGTGCGGCCGGCCGTGCGCAGCCGGGCTCCCCAGCGGCTGCTCGCCCTGACCGCACTGTCGGCCATCGTGCTCGCCCCGACCCTGGCCCGGTCCAGCAGCAGCCTCGGGTTCAGCGACGCGATCGCCGCCGAGCTCGCCGCACACCCCGACCAGGTGCCGGCCACCCTCGAGGCCCTCAACCGGGGCGCTGCGGTCTCCGGTCTCGAGACGCCGATCCTCGTGCCCGACTGGGAGACCCTCCCCGGCACGGCACCGACCGAGTCGCGCAGCCGCACCCCGGAGCGCGCGACCCACTCCTGGACCGGCACGACCGACCAGCCGCGCCGTACGGGTCTGCCCGTGCGACCGGGCACCAGCTCCCCGCAGTCGGTGCTGCCGCCGGCCGAGCCCGGGGACCAGCCCCCGGCGGGTGACTCACCGTCCGCCGGGGTCGTCCAGGCCCCGGCGCCCGGCCCGGTCGAGCCCAGTGCACCCGCGCCCGATCCGACGGTCGACCCGACGGCCCCGGCCGACCCGACGGTCCCGGCGCCGACCCCCGACCCGACGGAACCGCCGCCGACCGAGCCGACGGACCCGGCCGAGCCGACGGAGCCCACGGACCCGACCGACCCCGTCGAGCCGACGGAGCCCACGGACCCGACCGACCCGTCGCCGGAGCCGACCGACCCCGCACCGACCACCCCCGCACCGAGCCCGACTCCCAGCCCGGCCGAGCCGACGCCGACCCCGCAGCCCGATCCGTCGCAGGCCCCGACCGAGCCCACGCCGACCGGACCGAGGGCCCCGACGGCCTCCGCCGACCCTGGCGCCGCCGACCTCCCGGCGACGTCGGCGGCCCCCAGGTCCCGGGCAGCGGGCTTCTAGCGGCCTGCGACGCGGTCGGCGCCTCCGGGCGGGCACGGATCGTCCGGCCCACGACGCCGAACTGCCCCGCACCGCCGGCGGCGGTGCGGGGCAGTTCGTGTGGTGCGGGTGCTCAGCGGACGACGGAGCGCGCCTCGTCGTCGGCGGTGGCCTGCCCGGCCTTGCGGGCCTCGAGCCGCTCGCGCTGCGGGATGACGGTGTACTTCGGGTCGAGCGCGCTGGCCAGGCCGGCCTCGAAGACGCCCATGCGGGTGAACAGCGAGCCGGCGGCAAGCAGCACCCCGCCGACCACGGCCCCGGCCCGCTTGCGACCCAGCAGCGCGGTGACCGCGGCACCGCTGACGGTGGCCGCCTTCGCCGCGCGCATCAGCTTCCCCGCCTTGCCCAGGTGGTAGGGCTCGCTGACCAGCCCGTGGTCGTTCTCCACCTTGTGCATCGCGGCGAGCTCGATGCCCACCCCGGCCAGCGCGACCTTGCGCGCCGGGCCGGCCTCGGCCACCGGCGACAGCGCCATGGTCACGCCACCACCGGCTGCCATCGCCGAGCCGGCGAAGACGAACGGCAGCTGCTCGTGCGCCGCGTGCCAGCTGGGGACGGCGGTGTTCGAGATCAGCACCGCCGTGTAGGTGGCCATCGGCCCGCCGAAGGCAGCCCCGGCGACCGCGGAGGTCTTGCGCAGCACCGGGATGGCCCCGGCGAGCTTCGGCAGGAACGGCAGCACCCGGGTCGCCGCGCCCGCCACCGGCGCGTGCTCCAGCAGCCGCAGCGCGGCCGTGGCGGAGGTGAGCGCGCTGAACGGGGACAGGATGTACGACCCGACCGACAGCGGGGAGGTCGGCTTGAACACCCGCAGCATGTGCAGGAACCGCTCCGGCCGGCCCAGGTCGTCGATGAGCAGCACGACCGAGGCGAGCGCACCGACGCCGGCGGTGTACTCGGCGTTGCGGGCCAGCTTCTGCCGTCCGGTGAACTCGGCCAGCGCCGCGATCACCGACGCCGTGCCCGCGGCTCCGCCGAGGAAGAAGTAGATCGGGACCTCGGGGTTCTTCCAGACCGGTGACTTGATGATCTGCCGGCCGTAGTAGGAGCTGAACTCCGCGTCCGGCACCATCGCCGCCTCGCGGTTGCCGCTGCCCCAGCCGCCACCGCCGCGACGGCGCTTCCGCTTCGGGCGGGTCAGGTCCTCGCCGCCGGCACGGTGCCAGCCACCGGCGCCCGGCGTCATCGGCGCCTCGCCGGGCGTCGCGCCCGTCGTCGTCTCGTTCTCCGGCTCGCCGGCCATCAGCCCTTCCTCCCGACGAAGGCCGAGGCCACGACGCCGACGATCATCGCGGCCCCCGCGGCGGCCGCCTTCCACATCGCCGGCAGGTTCCGGGTGGTGACGATCGGGTCCGGCGGGAAGCCGTAGACCTCCGGCTCGTCGAGCAGCAGGAAGAACGCCCCCACGCCGCCGACGCCGTCGGCCTCGTCGCGCCCGTAGAGCCGGGCGGTCTGCACGCCCTGCTCCTTCAGCGTGGCCAGCCGGGCGTCGGCCCGGGCCTGCAGCTCGTCGAGGTCGCCGAACTGGATCGACTGGGTCGGGCACGCGGTGGCGCAGGCCGGCTGCAGCCCGTCGGTCAGGCGGTCGTAGCACATCGTGCACTTGAAGACCCGGCCGTCGTCCTCTCGCTTGTCGATGACGCCGTAGGGGCAGGCCGGCACGCAGTAGCCGCAGCCGTTGCAGATGTCGCCCTGCACGACCACGGTGCCGAACTCGGTGCGGAACAGCGCCCCGGTCGGGCAGACGTCCAGGCAACCGGCGTGCGTGCAGTGCTTGCACACGTCGGAGGACATCAGCCAGCGGATCTCCCGGTCGCCGGACTGGCCGGTCTGCGGGTCGAACTCGCTGAGCGCCTCGGCGTTCAGCACGCTGGACTGGGCCATGCCGACACCGTCGGCGTTCCCGCCGGCCGAGGTGGCGTGCGGGTCGCCGGAGCCGCTCCCGCAGCCCCCGCCGCTCCCGCAGCCGCCGGCCGCCGGAGCAGCCGCGCCCGTGCCACCGGCGCCCGGCAGCCCGACGCCCGGCATCGGCAGGTCGACCGGGCGGCTCTGCTCCACGAAGGCCACGTGCCGCCAGGAGTTGGCGCCGAGCATCCCGGTGTTGTCGTAGGACATCCCGGACAGGCCCATCGCGTCCCGCTGGCCGTTCGCGTCGTCCATCGGGAGCGTGTTCCACTCCTTGCAGGCGACCTCGCAGGCCTTGCAGCCGATGCAGACCGAGGTGTCGGTGAAGAAGCCCACCCGCGCGGGGTGGTCCTCCTCGTAGCCGGCCTCCCCGCTCACGTCGGGCAACGGGCCGTAGAGCCGGTTGGCCGGGTCCTTGCCGGTGAGCGCCGGGCTCGCCGAGCTGACGGTGGTCACGAGCGCTCCTCTGCGGTCGGGCCGCACTCCATCGGGACGCGCCGCATCAGCTCGTCCCCTCCTCGGTCGGGACCCGGCCACCGCTGGGGACCAGCCCCGACTGCACGCCCGCCCGGATCCGGTGGTCCTCCACGTACTGCACCAGCGCCTTGCCGCGCGGACGCCGCCCGGGCTGGATGTCGCAGGTGGCGACCTTCGACTCCTGGATGTGCACGTTCGGGTCCATCACCACGCCGAACAGGTCGTTGCCCGAGTCGCCGGTGGACAGGCCCTGCTCACCCCAGTGGTAGGGGATGCCGATGGTCTCGACGACCTGGCCGCCCTTGACCTTCATCGGCCGCATCCGCTCGGTGACCAGCACCCTGGCCTCGATCGCCGTCCGGGCGCTGATCAGGGTCGCCCAGCCGCCGTTCTCCAGCCCGCGCAGCTCGGCCAGCCGGGGGCTGACCTCGACGAAGAACTCCGGCTGGAGCTCGGACAGGTAGGGCAGCGTGCGGCTCATCCCACCGGCGGTGTGGTGCTCGGTGAGCCGGTAGGTGATCATCGCGAACGGGTAGACCTCGCTGCGCGGCGGGTTGCCCCGGTTGTACGCAGCGTGGATCTCCTCCCGGCCCGGGTTGGCCTGCTGCCCGTACAGCGCGTTCTCCACCGGCGACTCGGCCGGCTCGTAGTGCGCCGGCATCGGACCATCGGCCAGCCCGGCCGGCACGTACAGCCACGCCTTGCCGTCGGCCTGCATGACGAACGGGTCGGCACCGCCGATGCCGGCCTGCGCCACCGCACCCTCCGGCGGCACGTAGTCCGGGCGCTTGGTCGCCTCGAAGTCGGGGACGTCGTGACCGGTCCACGTGCCGGCCTCCTCGTCCCACCAGACGAATGCCTTGCGCTCGCTCCACGGCTTGCCGTCCGGGTCGGCCGAGGCACGGTTGTAGAGCACCCGGCGGTTCGACGGCCAGGCCCAGCCCCACTCGGCGGCGACCCAGTCCTGCTCCCGCCCGGGCTTGCGGCGGGCGGCCTGGTTCACCCCGTCGGCGTAGACGCCGGTGTAGATCCAGCAGCCACCGGTGGTCGACCCGTCGTCCTTCATGTCCAGGTAGGTCGACAGCATCTCGCCGTCCGGGCCCCGGCCGTTGATCTCCCGCAGGACGGCGTCGGCGCTGGGCTCGTCGTCCGCGCCGTGCGTCGGGTAGTCCCACACGAGGTCCAGCAGCGGACGGTCCCGCGGGTCGGTGGAGTCGGCCAGCTTCTCCCGGAGGCGGCGGCCCAGGTGGAAGTAGAACCACAGGTCGCTGCGGCAGTCGGCCGGCGGCTCGACGGCCTTGTGCCGCCACTGCAGCAGCCGCTGCGTCTGGGTGAAGGTGCCCTCCTTCTCCACGTGCGTGGCCGCGGGCATGAAGAAGACCTCGGTGGCGATGTCCTCGGTGACCAGCTCACCGGTCTCGATCTCTGGGGCGGTCTTCCAGAACGTCGCGGACTCGATCATCTGCAGGTCGCGGACGACCAGCCACTCCAGGTTGGCCAGCCCGAAGCGCTGCATGCGCCCGTTGGCGCTGCCCACCGCCGGGTTCTCACCGACCAGGAAGTAGCCGGGCACCTTGCCCTCGATCATGTCGGCGACCGTGGTGTACGTGCCGTGGTCGCCGGTGATCTTGGGCAGGTAGTTGAACGCGAAGTCGTTCTCCGCGGTCGCCGCGTCGCCCCACCAGGCCTTGAGCATGCTGGTGGTGTACGAGCGCATGTTGCCCCAGAAGCCGATCCGGTCGTCACTCGAGGAGCAGAAGCTGTCCAGGTCGGTGTGCTGCTGGGCGTGGGGCATCGGGATGTAGCCGGGCAGGATGTTGAACAGCGTCGGGATGTCGGTCGACCCCTGGATGCTCGCGTGCCCGCGCAGCGCCAGGATCCCGCCGCCCGGACGGCCCATGTTGCCCAGCAGCGCCTGCAGGATCCCGGCGGTGCGGATGTACTGCACGCCCACGGTGTGGTGCGTCCAGCCCACCGAGTACACCCACGCCGTCGTCCGGTCGCGGTTGCTGTTCGCGGTGACCCACTCGGCGACCTTGAGGAACACCTCCGGCTCGATGCCGCAGATGTCCGACACCATCTCCGGGGTGTACCGGGCGTAGTGCCGCTTGAGCACCTGGAAGACGCAGCGCGGGTGCTGCAGCGTCTCGTCCCGCTTCGGCTTGCCGTGGATGTCGGCCGAGCCCTGGGCGCCCTGCTGCTGGTCGGACTCCTTGACGCCCTCGGTCTCGTCGTCGCTGCCGTCCTGCGCGGCATCGTCGTTCCGGGCGCCGTCACCGTCCTCGCGGAAGGCGGACCCACCGGGCTGGCTCGGCGAGCGCTGGCCGGCCGAGGCGGGCACGTTCACGCCCTCGTACTGCCAGGTCGTCTCGTCGTACTGCCCGGTCTCCGGGTCGAAGCCGGAGAAGAGGCCGTCGAGGTCCTCCGTGTCCTGGAAGTCCTCACGCAGGATCGCCGCCGCGTTGGTGTAGGCGACGACGTACTCGCGGAAGTCCAGGTCGTTGTCCAGGACGTACTTGATCAGCCCGCCGAGGAACGCGATGTCGGTGCCCGCGCGCAGCGGCACGTGCAGGTCGGCCAGCGCGCTGGTGCGGGTGAACCGCGGGTCGATGTGGATGACCTTCGCGCCCCGCGCCTTGGCCTCCATGACCCACTGGAAGCCGACCGGGTGGCACTCGGCCATGTTCGAACCCTCGATCACGATGCAATCGGAGTTCACCAGGTCCTGCTGGAAGTTCGTGGCGCCGCCACGACCGAACGAGGTCCCCAGACCGGGGACCGTCGCGGAGTGCTATATGCGGGCCTGGTTCTCGATCTGCACCGCGCCCATGGCGCTGTACAGCTTCTTCATCAGGTAGTTCTCTTCGTTGTCCAGCGTGGCCCCGCCGAGGCTCGCGATGCCCAGCGTGCGGTTGACCTTGTGCCCGTCGACCTCGTCCTGCCAGCCCTTGCGGCGGGCATCGAGGACGCGGTCGGCGATCATCTCCATCGCCGTGTCGAGGTCCAGGTCCTCCCACTCCGTCCCGTGCGGACGGCGGTACTTGACCGTGGTGACCCGGCTCGGGCTGGTGACCAGCTGCTTGGTCGCGCTGCCCTTGGGGCACAGCCGGCCGCGGCTGATCGGCGAGTCGGGGTCGCCCTCGATCTGCACGATCTGCTCGTCCTTGACGAACACCCGCTGGCCGCAGCCCACCGCGCAGAACGGGCAGACCGTCTGCACCACCTTGTCCGCGGTCGCCGTGCGGCTGACCACCTCTTCGGTCGCCTTGCTGCGCGCGGCCTTGCCACGCCCCAGCGGATCAGGACCGGTCAGCTGCCGGAACACCGGCCACGCATCGAGCCACGTCTTCACGAGCGCGAGCTTGCCACTTGATTGCGTGCCGCGCGCGTCCGCCTCCCCCTCTGGCGCGTCGGGTCGACATCACCGCGCGGTCACCGCGCGCACAGCCGGGTCGACCCGCCCTACCGGACCCTGACCCACGCCATGACCCGGCTCGACGTCCGCCCAGCCGGGTCGACCCGCACCGGGACGACGACAGCGCGACGGGTCAGCTCTCGCCGCGATACCGGGCCGCGCGGCGGGCGGCGGCCTCGCGCTTGCGCACCGACTCCGCCGCCAGCCGCTCCTGCGCCGCCCGGTCGTGCGCGGCCGCCGCGGTACCGGCGGGGTAGCCGGCGCGCACCAGCCGGTGCTCGGTGGTCTCGGTCATGTAGGCAACGGAGAAGATCAGCCCCATCGCCACCCCGCCCAGGGCGGCCATGCCGCGGATCCAGAACGGGCCGGGCACCAGCAGGAGCACCAGGGCCACCGGGACGGCGAGCTGCACCAGTGAGCGCGCCACGTGCCGCCACGCCCAGGTCCGGGTGGTGGTGTCGTGCAGCACCCAGGGGCGGTGGCGGGCGGGCAGCCGGCCACCGAAGGCGTACTGCAGCCAGCGCAGCGGCCCGGGGCGCACCACCCGGCCGCCGTCCGGTGGGTCCGCGGGCTGCACCCCCCGTTCGTACCACTCCCCCCGACGGGTGAACGGCCGGCGCCAGGGCTGGAGCAGCACCCCCGCCGTCCCGAACACCGGGGGGTGACCTCAGGAGCGCTCGCCGCACCGGCCCGTGTCGCGGCCGCCCCGACCCGGCGCGCACCGGCCGCGCCACGGCTCGGCCGCGCGCTGCTGCTGGCCTTCGCCGTCACCCTCGCCACGGGGGTGGCCGGGCCGCTGGTGGGGTTCCTGGCTCCCGTGGCCGTCAACTTCGCGGTCATCGCCGGGGTCACCGTGCTGCTCGCCCGCAGCGCCGCCGCCAGCGCCCACCCCACGGCCTGGCGCTGGTACGCGGGGTCGGTGGGGCTCGGCGGTGCCGGCTCGGCCCTGGCCGGCGCGGTCATGCCCTGGGGGCAGTCGGCGCTGGGCAGCATCCCCGGGCAGCTGCTGGTCGTCGCCGCGGTCGTCCGCCTGATCGACCTGCGCGGGCTGCGGGCCAGCCGCGCGCAGCTGCTGACCTCCCTGGTGCTCTTCGTGATCGCCGACCTGCTGACCGTGCACACCATCTACCGGCTGACCATCGCCGGCACCGGGCTGCTGTCGCCGACGTCGACGATCAGCATGTTCGCGCTGCTGTTCACCATCGCCATCGGGACCGGTTGCTCGCTGCTGCTCGTGGCGGCCAGCCCGGCCACCGGACGGCAGGTGGGCCTGCTGGTCTTCGCCGCGCAGTGCTGCGCCTCGGTGGCTGCCGGCTTCTCCTCGGTCGCGGCGGGCCCCGGTCCGCTGGTGTACCTGGCCTGCTCGCTCAGCGTGCTCGGGCTCTGCCTGCTGACCACCGCCGGCCGCGCCGACCGGTTCGTGACCGACCACCGCGACGCCCCGCACAGCAGCTCGGCGCTGGGCGCGCTGCTGCCGCACGCCACCGCCATGGTCGGCGGCGCCCTGCTGCTGGCCAGCGTCCCGGTGACCGGCACGCTGACCATCACCGGCAGCGTGCTGGGGCTCGTCGGCCTCAGCACGCTGATGATCCACCAGGCGGTGTCCTGGCGGGCGCAGCAGCGGCTGACCGCCGAGCTGACCCGCTCCGAGGCGTACTTCCGAACGCTGGTGCGGGGCAGCGCGGACCCGGTCGTCATCCTGGACGACGAGCTGCGGGTGCGGTGGGTCTCCCCCGCCATCACCGACCTGCTCGGGCTGGACCCGCAGCGCATCGTGGGCCTCCCGATCGCCGACGCCGTCCACCCCGACGACGCCCCCGCGCTGATCACCGCGCTCGGCTCGGCGCAGCCCGACGACGCGGGCACCAAGACGCGCACCGCGCGGATCCAGCACCTGGACGGCCGCTGGCGCCTGATCCGGGCCCAGGTCCGCGACCTGCGCGGCGACCCCGACGTCGGCGCGCTGGTGCTGTACTGCCGCGACGTCAGCGCCACCGCCCCGCGCCCGGCCGACGCCGACCTCACCGCCTTCAGCACCACCGACCCGGCCACCGGCCTGCCCAACCGCTCGGCGCTCACCCAGCGGCTGACCGCGGCACTCCGGGACCCCGCGACGGGGGCCGCCGCGCTGGTGGTCATCGGCGTCGACGGGCTGCCCCCGGGCGGCGACCAGAACGTGCTGCGGGAGCTGACCACGCGCTTCAGCCGCGCCCTGCGGGGCGCCGACTGGCTGGCCCGGGCCGACGCCGACGAGTTCGCCGTGCTCGTGCAGGGCACCATCTCCGACGCCGAGACGGTGGCCGGACGGCTGGTGGACGCCGTCGAGCCGGTGCTCACCGGCGGCAGCACCGTGCGGCTGACCGCCGCCGCCGGGGTGACCTGGCTGCCCGCTGACGCCGACGCCGGGGAGACCCTCCGCCGGGCCGACCTGGCGCTGCGCAGTGCCCGCGCGGCCGGCCCCGGCCGGGTCCGCCGGCACTCCGACGCGCTGCGGATGAACCAGGACCGCGAGGAGGCGCTCCGCGCCGACCTGGCGCAGGCGCTCGGCGCCGGCCAGCTGCACCTGGTGTACCAGCCGGTGGTCGACCTGGCGCTGCACCGGACGACCTCGGTGGAGGCGCTGCTGCGCTGGCGGCACCCGGTCTACGGCGAGGTCTCCCCCGCCGAGTTCGTGCCGCTGGCCGAGGAGTCGGCGCTGATCACCGACCTCGGCCGCTGGGTGCTGCACCAGGCCACCGCCACGGTCGCCGGGCTGCCGCACGAGGACCTCGCGGTCGCCGTCAACGTCTCCGCCCGGCACCTGCGCACCGGCGAGCTGGTGGACGACGTGCTGGCGGCGCTGGAGGAGAGCGGGCTGGCCGCCTCGCGGCTGGTCCTGGAGATCACCGAGTCCGTGCTCCTCGACGACGGCCACGTGGTCGCCGACCTGGAGCTGCTGCGCCGCCTGGGCGTGCGCATCGCGGTCGACGACTTCGGCACCGGCTGGTCGTCGCTGGCCTACCTGGTCGGCCTGCCGATCGACGTGCTGAAGATGGACCGGCAGTTCCTCGCCGACGTCGAGCACGACCAGCAGCGCCGCGCGCTGTGCGCGTCGGTGCTGCACCTGGGCACCAGCCTGGGCCTGGCCGTGGTGGTCGAGGGCGTGGAGACCCCGGCCGAGCTGCAGCTGCTGCGCGACATGGGGCACCGCTTCATCCAGGGCTACCTGCTCGCCCGGCCACTGCCGGCGGCCGCGCTCACCGGTGCGCTGCCCGGCGACGAGACGGTGCCGCCGCTGGGCGCCCCGGTCCCGGCCGGTGACGACCCCGGGCTCGGGCGGTGACCGGGCCCCGCGGGCCACGACTCCGGCTGCCCGTGCTGCTCACCCTCGCCGGCCTGGCCGTCGCCCTGCCCTTCAGCCCCGCTGGTGCCCTGCCCCAGTGGGACGACGTGGTCCTCGCCCTCTTCGGCAGCTGGGCGGCCTGGCACTGCGCCCGCCTCACCCGGACGATGCACCGCCGGGACCGGCTGCCCTGGCGGGTGCTCGGGGCCAGCGCCCTGCTCTACTCGGCCGCCAGCGTGCTGGCGGCGGCCGGCAACGGCGGCTCGCCGGAGGGGCTGCGGCTGGCCGACGCGTTCATGCTGCTGGCCGCGCTCGGCCCGCTGGTCAGCGCCGCGCTGATCGGCGGCCGGGTGCGCGGCACGCGGTGGCCGATGCTGGTGATCGACGGGCTGATGGTCACCGTCGCCCTGGTGATCGTCGCCGACGTGCTGGTGCTCTCCCCCGCGCTCGCCCCCGGCGCCCTCGCGCCGCAGCTGCAGCCGGTGGTGCTGGTCTACGGCCTCTACCCCGCCGTCGTCCTCGGTGCGGTGGGGGCGCTGTGCACGGTCTCCTCCGAGGCCGTGCACCGGTCGGCGACCGCGATCATCCAGATGACCGCGCTGCTCGGGCTGGCCTCGTCGCTGGTCGCCGCACACTTCCTCGCCCCCCTCGACGTGCTGGTCGCCGTCTCCGACGTCGCCGTGCTGCTGGCCCTGGCCACCGGCCTGCGCGCGGTGGCCCTGGCTCCGACCGGTGCCACCGCGAGCGGCGAGCCGGTGCCCCGGGTGAACGCCGCAGGCGTGGCGATCGACGTCCTCGCCCTGGTGGGGGTACCGGTGACCCTGCTGCTCGCCGTCTTCCTGGATCTGCCGATCGGCACCGGCGAGGTCACCTGCACCGCCGGTCTCATCCTGCTGCTGCTGGTGCGGACCGGGCTGCGCATCCGGGAGAGCGGTCGGATGGCCCAGGACCTGCTGCGCAGCGAGGAGGACTTCCGCGGGCTGGTGGAGGCCAGCTCCGACGGCGTCGCGATCGTCGGCGCCGACCTGCGCCTGGAGTTCACCTCCCCGGCGGCCCGCACGCTGCTCGGCGTCCCCGACGGCGTCCCGCACCCGCTGCTGCTGGACCTGCTGCACGAGGAGGACCGGGCCCGCGTGGCCCGCGAGCTCACCACCGCGGCCGGCGAGGTCACCCCGGCGCTGCACCTGCGGGTGCCGTCGGCCGCCGGCGAACCCCGCGACCTGGAGGTCACCCACCACGAACGGCCCCGCAGCGGACGGCGGGTGCTGCACCTGCGCGACGTGACCACCCGCCGGCGCCGGGAGCGCGAGCTCGAGCGGATGGCCTTCACCGACCACCTGACCCGGCTGCCCAACCGCGCCCTGCTCTTCCAGGAGATGGCCCGGCCGACCACCACCGGGGACCGCTGCCTGCTGGTGCTCGACCTCGACGGGTTCAAGGCGGTCAACGACGCCGCCGGCCACGAGGCCGGCGACCAGCTGCTGATCGAGGTCGCCCGGCGGCTGGACGGCCTGGTGCGCGCCGACGACCTGGTCGCCCGGCTCGGCGGGGACGAGTTCGCCGTCCTGGTCACCGGCGCGGAGGCCGCCGCGGCCGAGGCCGCGCAGCGGATCGTCGAGGTCCTCGGCCACCCCTACCGGATCGGGGAGCAGACCTTCGTCGTCGGCGCCAGCGTCGGGCTGTCCCGGGTGCTCCCCGGCGGCGGCCAGCTCGCCTTCCGCGAGGCCGACGGCGCACTGCGCGCCGCCAAGCAGGCCGGCAAGGGCTGCTGGCGCGTGCACGACACCGACCGGGTCGCCCAGGCCGCGGCCGGCCGCGACGTCGCCGCCGCGCTGGCCGCCGGTGAGGTCCAGCTGCGCTACGACGTCGTCGCCACCAGCGACACCGGGGGCCTCACCGGCGTCCACGCGTCGCCGGTCTGGGTGCACCCGGGGCTGGGCACGCTGCCCGCGGCAGAGCTGTGGGCCGCCGCCGAACGGCAGGGCCGCAACGGCGACCTGCAGCAGTGGCTGCTGCGCCAGGCGTGCGCGGAGGTGGCGGGCCTGGAGGGCGAGCTGCAGGTCGGGTTCGACCTGCCGGCCGGCCAGGTGGAGGCCGACACCCTGGCCGGTGAGGTCACCGCGGCGCTCGCCGGGGCCGGCATGGCCCCGCGGCAGCTGGTCCTGGCCTTCGACGAGGAGGTGCTGCAGACCTCCTCGGCCGGTCTGGTCCCCGCCCTGCACGTGGTGCGCGCCGCCGGGGTCCACCTGTGCCTGACCGAGTTCGGCATGGGCTCCACCCTCTGGTCGCAGCTGGCCCGGGTGCCGCTGGACACGGTCTGGGTGGACGTGCGCGGGCTGGCCGCCCCGGGCGACGACGAGCGGACGATGAAGGTGCTCACCGCGATCGAGTCCAGCGCGGCCGCCTTCGACGTCTACACCGTGGCCGGCGGCGTGAGCAGCCCGGCGCTCTACCAGGCCATCCGCGAGCACTGCCGGATGGCGGTGACCGGTCCCGTGCTGCCCAGCGGCCTCACCCTGCCGGAGCTCGCGGCGCTGCTGCGTCACCCCGCCTCGGCCGTGGTGGCACCGGAACTGCGCGGTCCTCGTCCACGCGCGGAAGTGTGATGCCCACCCCGCCCCGTCACGCCGATACTGGCCCGGTGACCGCGCTGTCCCTGCATTACCTGGGCCACTCCACCGTGCGGGTGGAGCTGGCCGGGCGGACCGTGCTCACCGACCCGCTGCTGACCGCCGGCCTCGGACCGCTGCGCCGGGTCGCCCCGCCGCTGCCGCCGGAGAGCTGGGCCGGCGTCGACCTGGTCGTCGTCTCCCACCTGCACAACGACCACCTGCACCTGCCCTCGCTGCGCCGGCTGGGCCGGTCGACCCCGGTGGTGGTGCCCCGCGGCGCCGGGTCGTGGCTGCGCGCCCACCGGTTCACCGCCGTCGAGGAGCTCGCCCCCGGGCAGAGCCTCACCGACGGCGGGCTGACCGTCACCGCCACCGAGGCCCGGCACGCCGGGCACCGCTGGGGCCCGCGGCTCACCTCCGGCCCGCACGCCCCCGCCGTCGGCCACCTGCTGCAGGGCGCCGGGACGACGGTCTACGCCGCCGGCGACACCGACCTGTTCCCGGGCATGACCGACCTCGGCGCCGAGGGCATCGACGTCGCCGCCCTGCCGGTCTGGGGCTGGGGCCCCACGCTCGGGCCCGGCCACCTGGACCCGCCGCGCGCCGCGGAAGCGGTGCGGCTGCTGCGCCCGCGGGTCGCCGTCCCGGTGCACTGGGGCACGCTCGCCGTCGCCGGCCTCACCCGGCTGCCCAGCCCGTGGCGGGCCCGGATGCGCGCACTGCTCACCGAGCCGCCGATGCGGTTCGCCGCCGCGGTCGCCGCGGCCGGCTCGGCCACCGCCGTGGCGGTGACCGAGCCCGGGTCGCCCGTGCTGCTGCCCGCGGGGACACCGCCGTGACCGCCGACGTGCTCGCCGCCGGCTGGACCGACGCCGGCTCGATCGGCTACCCGGTGGTCTTCGGCGGCGTCCTGCTCGGCTCGATCGTGCCGGTGGTGCCCACCGGCGCCGTCGTCGGCGCGGGCGCCGCGGTCGCGCTCACCACCGACCACCTCTCGCTGCCGGTGGTGCTGGCGCTGGCCGTGCTCGGCGCCTGGCTCGGCGACGTCGTCACGTTCGCCATCTGCCGGTTCGGCGGGCCCGCCGCGGTGCGCTGGGTGGCCCGCGGGCAGCACGCGGAGCGGATCGCAGAGGTGCGCGAGCAGTTCCGCCGGCACGGCTGGCAGATCGTCGTCGTCGGCCGGCTGCTGCCGGCGGGGCGCATCCCGGTGCTGCTGGCCGCCGGGGCGCTGGCCTACCCGTGGCGCCGGCTGCTGCCCGCCTCCTTCCTCGCCGCCACCGCCTGGGCCTCGGCCTACGCGCTGCTCGGGGTGGTCAGCGGGGGAATCTTCGACTCCCCGCTCGTCGCCACGCTCATCGCCACGCTGCTGGTGCTCGCCGTCGGCCTGGTGCTCAACCTCGTCTCCCAGCACCGCTCCCGCGCCGCCACCGCCCCTCCCGACCAGCTTTCCGCGCCGGAAGCCGGGCGGGGTTCGGCGCCGAAAGCCGGGCCGGACGCCGCGGCGCCGGCCGTCTGCGAGCGGCCGTGAGCCAGGCGACGCCGTCCGGCCGGGTGCTGCGCGGCGGCCGCACCCTGGCGCGGCTGCTGCTGGTGTGGGCGGCGGTCACCGGCGCGCTGGTGCTGCTCGACGAGTGGCTGACCGGCTTCGACATGCGGGACTGGTGGCAGCCGCCGGTCGCCGCGCTGCTGCTGGGCGTGCTGGTGGCCGTCGTGTGGCCGCTGGTCGTCCGGATCGCGCTGCCGGTCGCCTTCCTCACCTTCGGCGTGAGCAGCTTCCTGCTGCTGGGCGCCGGGGTGCTGGCGGTCTTCCACGCGCTGCCCGGCGTGGAGGTGCACTCCTTCCGCACCAGCGTCGTGGTCGCCGTCGCGATGGCCGGCGTCGCCGGGGCGGTCAGCAGCGCGCTGGCGGTCAACGAGGACGAGGTGTTCTTCCGCCGCGCCCGGCGCCGGCGCGGCGTCGCCGACCTGGGCGACTGCCCACCGGGCGTGCTGTTCCTGCAGATCGACGGCCTCGGCCACGACGTCGCCCGCCGCGCCGTCCGGGACGGGTCGATGCCCACCCTCGCCGCCTGGCTGCGCGCCGACAGCCACGTGCTGCGCTCCTGGCACACCGACTGGAGCTCGCAGACCGGGGCCAGCGTCTGCGGCATCCTGCAGGGCTCCAACGACGACATCCTGGGCTTCCGCTGGTACGAGAAGGACCGCGACCACGTCGTCGCCGTCTCCCACCCGGAGGACGCCGCCGACGTCGAGCGCCGGCACTCCGACGGCCGCGGGCTGCTCGCCGGGGACGGCGCCGGCCGGGGCAACCTGTTCACCGGCGACGCCCCGCACGTCTCGCTGACGATGAGCTCGCTGGCCCTCGTCGTGCCCAGCGGTTCCCGCCGCGATCGGCGGGCGCGGGACCGCATCGGCGCCGGCTACCACGCCTACTTCGCCAACCCGGCGAACGCGCTGCGCACCCTGGCGGTGTCGCTGGTCGACGTCTACCGGGAGCTGTCGGCCGCGGCCCGGCAGCGCCGCGCGGACGTGCGGCCCCGGGTCAGCCGCGGGGGCCTCTACCCCCTCGCCCGGCCCGGCACGACGGTCATCGCCCGGGACGTCGTGGTCAACGCGCTGCTGGAGGACATGCTCGCCGGCCGCCCGGTCGTCTACGCGGACTTCCTCGGCTACGACGAGGTGGCCCACCACTCCGGCATCGAGCGGTTCGACAGCCTGGAGGTGCTGCGCAGCATCGACCAGCAGATCGGCCGGCTGTGGCGGGCCGCCCAGCTCGCGCCGCGCCGCTACCACCTCGTCTGCCTCTCCGACCACGGGCAGACCCAGGGGCAGGCCTTCGCCGACCGGTTCGGGGAGACGGTGGAGCAGCTGGTCGGGCGGCTGTGCGGCGGCCCCGTGCCGCCCGCCCCGCGGCGCCGGCTGCTGGGGCTGCGCACGCCCGCGCCGGTCGAGGACAGCCGCCGGCCCGCGGAGGCCTGGCAGGTGACCTCCGCGCTCGCCGAGGGCAGCGGGGTCGTCGCCCGCCGGCTGCGGGACCGGGTCGGGCGGGCCGCCCCCGGGGAGCCCGGCGCCAGCCCGGCCGGCGAGCACGGCGCGGTCCGCCGCGTGGCGCCCGGCGTCGTCGTCAGCGTCTCCGGCCACATGGCGCACGTGTCGTTCGCCGACCTGGCCGGCCGGGTGCCGCTGGAGACCATCGAGCGGCGGTGGCCGCACCTGCTGCCGGCCCTCGTCGACCACCCCGGCGTCGGCTTCCTGCTGGTGCACTCCACCGAGTTCGGGCCGGTCGTGCTCGGCCGGGACGGGCTGCACCGGCTCGACAGCGGCGTGGTCGTCGGCGCCGATCCGCTGGCCCCCTACGGCGAGCACGCCGCGGCGCTGGTCGCCCGGGTGTCGGGCTTCGCGCACTGCCCCGACGTGGTGATCAACAGCCGGTACGACCCGGAGACCGACGAGGCGTCCCCGTTCGAACCGCACGTGGGCTCGCACGGCGGGTTGGGCGGGCCGCAGCAGCACGGCTTCCTGCTGCACCCCCGGTCCTTCGCCGACCCGGGCGAGATCGTCGGCGCCGAGCAGCTGCACCGGGTGCTGCGCGGCTGGCTGACCGACCTCGGCCACCCCGAGCCGGCGGTCACCGACGACCGGGTTGCCACCCCGGCCTGAGCACCCGTTCGCCGAGATGGGCATCTTGGCGGAGAGACTGCGGTGTCGCGCGCCGCACACCGGACGACCGACCGTTGTTGCTGCCGTCGACGCCGCCCGTCACCCTGGACGGCGGGGGTGCGTGAAGTTCACGTGAACGACGCCCTGTTGACGTGCAGGGGGTGAGGCCGTGCCCGACAGTGGGCGGATGCGACCTGACGCCCGGGCCTGGTTCGAGCACCGCACCACGTCGGCCACCTCGCTGGCCGAGATCGACGTCGACGCCCTCCTGCTGGCCAAGCGCCGCGGCGGGCACCGCGTGAGCGTCGTCCTGCCCGCCCGGGACGAGGAGGCGACCGTCGGCACCCTGGTGCGAGATCTCGCCGACCGCTGGGTGCACGGCATCCCCCTGGTCGACGAGCTGGTCGTCATCGACTCCGACTCCACCGACGCGACCGCCGACGTCGCCCGCGCCGCCGGTGCCGACGTCGTCGCCGCCGCCGACGTGCTGCCCGCGCACGGCAACCGCCGCGGCAAGGGCGAGGCGCTGTGGAAGGGCGTGGCCGCCACCTCCGGCGACCTCGTCGTCTTCATGGACTCCGACCTGCTCGGCGACGTCAGCCACTACGTGCCGGGGCTGCTCATCCCGCTGCTCACCGACCCGCGCGTCGACTACGTCAAGGGCTGCTACACCCGGCCGCTGACCGTCGACGGCGAGCACCGCCCCGCCGGCGGGGGCCGGGTCACCGAGCTCACCGCTCGCCCGCTGCTCAACGCCCTGTGGCCGGAGCTGGCCGGGTTCGTGCAGCCACTGGGCGGGGAGTACGCCGGACGGCGCAGCGCCCTGGAGCGGGTGCCGTTCGTCTCCGGCTACGGCGTCGAGGTGGGGCTGCTGGTCGACCTGCTCGGCGTCTGCGGCCTCAACGGGCTCGCCCAGGTCGACCTGGGCACCCGCCAGCACTCGCACCAGACCGACGCGGCGCTGGGCCGGATGGCCGGGCAGATCGTCTCCACCCTGCTGGCCCGCGCCGAGCGCAGCGGGCTGGAGCCCGGCGGCCTGCTCACCCAGTTCCAGCACGACGGCGAGCGCTTCGTGCCCAGCAGCACCACCGTCGCCACCGACGAGCGCCCGCCGCTGTGCGCGGTGCCGGAGTACACCGCGCACAGCGCCGGCGTCGTCGGCTGAGCCGGAGGAGCTGAGCCGGAGGAGCTGAGCCGGAGGAGCTGAGCCGGAGGAGCTAGGCGAGCGGGGTGTCGTCCAGGGCCGCGGCGAGGTCGCCGGGGGTGTCGTAGATCCCGACCGCGCCGGCGTCCCGCAGCTCGTCGTCCCCGAAGCCGCCGGAGCGGACCACGATCGCCGGCATCCCCGCCTGCTTCGCCGCCTCGACGTCCCACACCGAGTCGCCGACCATCACCGCCGACGCGCCGGGGTCGGCGCCGATCTTCTGCAGCGCCACCTGGAGCAGGTCCGGCGCGGGCTTGGAGTTCTCGACGTCGGAGCTGGAGGTCCAGTCGTCGGCGAGGTCCCGGGCGTCCAGCAGGTCCAGGAAGGCGTCCACGTGGCGCTGCTTGCCGGAGCTGGCGAGCACCAGCCGGTGGCCCCGCTCCTTGATCGACACCAGCAGGTCGCGGGCCCCGGGCAGCGGCGCCATCTCGTCGATCACCCCGTCGACCTCCTCGCTCTGGCGGTCCCGGGCCGCGTCGCCGACGCGGCGCTCCAGCTCCTCCCCGCCGAGCGCGGTCACCAGCTGGTCCCCGCCCATCCCGATCAGCCGGTGCAGCCGCCACACCGGGTAGACCTCACCCTGGGCGCGCAACGCCCGGTACCAGGCGAGGGCGTGCTGGTAGTTCGAGTCGACGAGGGTCCCGTCGACGTCCAGGACGGCGATCGTTGGTTCAGGCATGCCCGGGGCCTGCCCATTCGCGCCCCATCTCACCCACGCTCCGCGTTCCGCACCACCGTGGGGCACGATCGGTCGGCGTGAGCCCCGTCGACCCCCGCGCAGCCGTCCATGACCCGGCCGGCCCGGCCGAGACGGCGGCCTGCCCCGGGTGCGGTGCGGTGCTCGCGGTCGTCCCCGGCCTGCCCCTCCGGCACCCCGGCGCCTCGGCCGGGTGCGCGGCGCTGTTCGCGGTCACCGTCCGCGGACTGCGTGACGAGTCGGCGCAGGACCCCCGGGCCGCCGCCCTGCTGCAGCTGGCCACCGCCGCCTACGACGCCCAGCACCTGGTCCCCGGCGAGCAGGCAGGCGCCCCGGTACGGCTGCGCCTGGTGCTCGAGCACGGCCGGCTCCCGGCCCCCGGGGAGGTCACCGACGCGCCGGCCGGGATCACCCCGCCCGCCCACTGGACGACGACCATCGCCGACCTCGCCGCCGACCTGGACGTGGTCGACCTGCCCACGCTGGTGCGGTCCTGGGCGACGGCGGTGCGGGCGGACTGGTCGCCGTCGCTCGACCGGCTGCGCACCGTCGCCGGCGGCACGCCACCCCCGGGGTGAGACCGCTACCACCGCGAACGGCGGTGGGCACCTAGATTGAGTGCCGTGACCGAGGCCACGGGGGGCCGACGGGAGCTGCGCAAGGCGCAGACCCGGGCCGAGATCCGCAGCGTCGCGCAGCGGCTGTTCGCCGAGCGCGGCTTCGACGGCGTGACCATCGCCGACGTCGCTGCCGCCGCCGACGTCGCCGTGCAGACGGTGTTCAACCACTTCCCGACGAAGGAGGACCTCTTCTTCGACGGCCGGACGCCGTGGGTGGAGGGGACCGCCGAGTCGGTGGCGCAGCGGGCGGGCGGGCAGGACCCGACGGCGGCGCTGCGGGCCTACCTGCAGGCCGACCTGACCGCCCTGCTGGAGCAGGAGACGCGGCCGGAGAACCGCAGCTACCTGGAGGCGCTGGCGCAGAGCCCCAGCCTGCAGGCGCGGGAGCGCTCACTGGTCGAGCAGGCCTGGCAGCTGGTGGCCGGCGAGCTGCTCGCGGCCACCACGGCCGACGGGACGCCGCTCTCGCCGGTGACCACGCAGTTCCTCAGCGAGCTGACCGGAGCGCTGTTCATGGTCGCCGGGCGGGTGCTCGTGCTCGAGCACCGCCGGCTGGTGCTGGCCGAACCGGCGGACGAGGCCGAGCAGGCGGAGGTGCGCAGGCACACCGAGGCCACGCTCGGCGCCCTCGAGGAGTGCCTGCGGACGCTGGCCGGACGTCTGGCCGACGGCGCGGCCGAGGCCTGACCGGCGGCCGGTGGGCCGCCGGTCCCAGGCCGCCGGTCTCAGGCCGCCGGTCTCAGGCTGTGGTGCCGCCCGGCTCGACGATCGGCATCAGCACGTCCGCGACCAGCGCCTCGACCTCGGGCACCCGGATCGGCTCGCTGCCGAAGGCGCTGTAGCGCTGCCACCACAGGGCCTGCAGCACCGACCCGAGCAGGGCGACCCGCTCGTGCGGCAGCTCACGCCCACGGGCGGCCTCCCGGGCGGCGAGCTCCCGGACGACGGCGGCCAGCGGGCGCACCAGCGACTCCTCCAGGCCGGCGCGGAGGTCCGCGTCGTGCCGGGCGGGGCCGACGAGGCTCGCCGCGGCGCGCTCCATCCGCTCCAGCGGGCGGGTCCACGGGGTCAGCAGCGCACACAGGTCGGCCCGCAGCGAACCGGCGTCGGCGGGCAGCTGCACCAGGGTGCCGGTGCTCAGGGCGTGCCGGGCGAGCGCGGCCATGGTGGGCCAGCGGCGGTAGATGCCGGCCTTCCCGGCGCGCGCACGGGCGGCGACGCGGTCGCTGTTGAGCCGCCCCCAGCCCTCGTCGGCCAGGATGTCGACCGCCACCGCGACCAGTTGCTCGGACAGTTCCGTCGACAGCGGGCGCCCCGGCGGGCGTGCGCCGGCAGGGCGGGGAGGCGCGTCTGTGGTCGTCACCGTGCAATCGTGCCCAAGAAAGTGGAGTGACCACAACAACCGCGCGCACCCACATTGAAATCACAGGTTCCGAATCGAGACCGCCCGGAGCCGGTCCAGCGCTCGCCGGAGCGCCCCGCGGCGCCTCGCCCGGCCGTGTCGCCGACCGGTGCGCGAGGCGCTGACCTGCCCGTTCGCTCAGGCGGAGGCGGCCGGCTCGACGTGTGCCCGCAGGCTGGCGCCGTCGTCGGCGGCCCATCCGGCGTCCGCCGCGGACGTGACCATCGCGTCGAAACGACCACCCCAGTCGGGGGACCGCGCCTCCCGCTCAGCGGCAGCGCGCAGCGCGGCGACGTCCAGGAAGCCCGTGCCGTCCTCCAGCCGACCCAGGCCCGCGGCGCGCAGCGCCCGGTCGCCGTCGGCGTCGGTCAGCGCCCCGAGGGCCAGGTGCAGCCGCCCCAGGTCCTCCACGTCGGCCACCCGCACCTCCGGCACCTCGTCGGCACCGGTGATCACCTCGACGATCACGTCCGCTCCTCTCGTCTACACGTGCCAGGGGAACTGGCTGAAGTCCGGATCGCGCTTCTCCAGGAACGCGTCGCGCCCCTCGACGGCCTCCTCGGCCATGTAGGCCAGCCGGGTGGTCTCCCCGGCGAACAGCTGCTGACCGACCAGCCCGTCGTCGATCAGGTTGAACGAGTACTTCAGCATCCGCTGGGCCGTGGGGCTCTTGGCGACGATCCGCCGCCCCCAGTCCAGCGCGGTGGCCTCCAGCTCGGCGTGCGGCACCACCCGGTTGACCATGCCCATGCCGTGCGCGTCGGCGGCGGAGTACTCGTCACCCAGGAAGAAGATCTCCCGGGCGAACTTCTGCCCCACCTGGCGCGCGAGGTAGGCCGAGCCGAAGCCCCCGTCGAAGCTGCCGACGTCGGCGTCGGTCTGCTTGAACCGGGCGTGCTCGGCACTGGCGAGCGTGAGGTCGGCGACGACGTGCAGGCTGTGCCCGCCGCCGGCCGCCCAGCCGGGCACCACGCAGACGACGACCTTGGGCATGAACCGGATCAGCCGCTGCACCTCCAGGACGTGCAGCCGGCCGCTCGCCCCCGCGGCGGACTCGTACCCGTACCGGCCGCGCACCCGCTGGTCGCCACCGGAGCAGAACGCCCAGCCGCCGTCCTTGGGGCTCGGGCCGTTGCCGGTGAGCAGCACGCAGCCGACGTCGCGGGCCAGCCGGGCGTGCTCGAGCACGGCGAGCAGCTGGTCGACCGTCTCCGGCCGGAAGGCGTTGCGCACCTCGGGGCGGTCGAAGGCCACCCGGACGACGCCGGCGTCGACGGCCCGGTGGTAGGTGAGGTCGGTCAGGCCCTCGAAGCCGGGGACCACCTGCCACGCCGTGGGGTCGAAGATCTCCGAGACGTCCTCGCGTGCGCTCACCCGGCGAACCTATCCGCCGCGCCGCGCCGCCGCCTCGGCCGACCACTGCGGGCCGCCTGCCACCCGGCTACCGTCGCCTCCGTGCGGGTCGGGACGCTGAACCTCGCCTCCGGCCGCGACGCCCGGGGCAGCTCGCTGGACCCCGCCGCACTGCGCGCCGCCCTCGGCGACGTCGACGTCGACGTGCTGGCCGTGCAGGAGGTCGACGTCGGCCAGCCCCGCTCGCGGCACACCGACCAGCCGGCCGAGGTCGCCGCCGCCCTCGGCGCCACCGACTGGCGGTTCGCCGCCGCGGTGGCCGGCACCCCGGACCCGTTCCGCAGCTGGTCACCGGCGGCGGCCGGGCTGCGCGGGCCCGGCGACGGCGCCGACGGCCCGCACTACGGGATCGCGCTGTTCAGCCGGCTGCCGGTGCGGCGCTGGTCGGTGCACGCGCTGGGCGCCGGCCGGGCCCGGCTGCCGCTGCAGGCCCCCGACCCGCGCACCGGCCGGAACCGCCTGTGGTGGTTCCCCGACGAGCCGCGGCTGGCGATCGCCGCGGAGCTCGACGGGTGCACGGTGGTCGGCACCCACCTCTCCTTCGCCCCGCACACGGCGGTGCGCCAGCTGCTGCGGCTGCGCCGCTGGGCGGCCGGGCTGCCGGGGCCGGTGGTGCTGGCCGGCGATCTGAACCTGATCGGGCCGCTGCCGGCGCGGGTGTGGGGCGGCCGGCGCCTGGTCGCCGAGCACACCTACCCGGCGCCGGCGCCGCGCGTGCAGTTCGACCACCTGCTCGGCTCTCCCGACGTGCGGGCGCACGATCCGCGGGTGCGCCAGCTGGTCTTCGGGGACCACCGGCTGGTCACCGCGACCATCAGCCGGCGCTGACCCGCCGGGTCCGCGACAGCTGCGGTCTCGTGGCTTCCCGGACCGGGAGGCCACGAGACCGCAGACCTCGCCGCCGGCGGACCGCGTTCAGCGGCTGGGCACCGGCACGCGCTCTCCGCCGGTGGCCGGCAGCCGCCGGTCCAGCACGCCGACGACCAGCAGGAACGCCACCGCCAGCGCCACGACGACGCCGAGGTTGCGCAGCGCGGTGCCGTAGCCCAGGGCCTGGGCGTCGAGGAAGCCGTACGGGTACCAGCCGGTCAGCGCCCCGTGCGCGAGCGTGTAGGCGATCCACGCGAGCGGCCAGGCCAGCGCGGCGACGATCGTCGCGCCGCTGACCCGCGGCCGGGGCCCGAACACCAGCCAGCCGACGACGGCGACCACCGGGACGACGTAGTGCGTGCCGGCGTTGGTCCACCAGCCGAGCCCCTGCGGGTGGGTCGTGGGCGCCAGCACGACGGCGAACACCAGCCCGGTCACCGAGATGCCCAGCAGCGCGTCCAGCCGCACCACCCGCCAGATCCGGCCGTCGTGCTCCGGGTCGCGGACCAGCGGCAGCGCGGCGGCCAGCACCAGCAGGTTGGACTGGATGGTGAACCAGCTCAGGAAGCGGACCACCCGGGCCAGCACCCCGGCGTCGCTGCCGGTGTCGGCCAGTGCGCGCACCAGCTCGGTGCCCACCGAGGCGGCGACCACGAGGGCGAGGACCGCCCACCAGACGCGGGCGGCCGGGGTCCGGGAGCTGGGCACGGCATCGGTCACCCGGTCAACGTCGGCCGGGCGGCGCCGAAGTCCAGCCGGGCGACGTCGGCCCGGTGGATCAACCCAGCAGCGGCAGCAGCACCGGCAGCGAGGCGGCCAGGCCCGGGTGCAGCAGCACGTCGGGCAGCGCCGCGACCCGGAACCAGCCGACGCCCGCGCTCTCGTCGCTGAGCACCAGGTCCGCGGCGTCGAGCGGGCCGGCGGGGGCGGCCAGCACCGTCGTGTAGCGCCAGCCCCCGTGGTCGTCGACCGACTCCGCCCCGAGCACCAGGTCCGCCGGGTGCAGCCCCAGCTCCTCCCCCGCCTCCCGCAGCGCGCCGTCGGCGGCGGACTCGGCGGGGTGCAGCGCGCCGCCCGGGGTGCCCCAGGTGCCGCCGTGGTGCGACCAGCCCACGCGCAGCTGCAGCAGCACCTCGACGCCGTCGACGCCGGGCCGGTGCACCAGCAGGCCGGCGGCGCCGGCCAGCCCCCAGTGCCGGTGCCCGAGCGCGCAGGTGGTCCAGCCGTCGGTCGCGGAACGCACCGCCGTCCTCTCGCCGTCGTGGTCGGGCCCGCCAGTGTGCCGCGCCGGGACGGCGGTTGCCCCCTGGCGGTCCGGGGAACCAGCCGGGCACCACCTGATCGAGCAGAGGAGAGTCATGGCCAGCGGAGTCGCGAGCGTCTGGGTGCCGGTGTCGGACATGGACCGGGCCCGGGCGTTCTACCGGGACACCCTGGGGTTGCCCGAGACCAAGACCGACGAGGACTGGAGCGAGTTCGACGCCGGCGGCGTGATGATCGGGCTCAACGGCCGGGAGAGCGCCCGGTCGGCGGACGGCGGAGCGGTCATCACCTTCCAGCCCGACGGCGACCTGGACGACGAGGTGGCGGCGCTGCGCGACAAGGGCGTCCAGTTCACCGGTGGGATCAGCGACCACCCGTGGGGCCGGATCGCGCCGTTCAAGGACTCCGAGGGCAACGACCTGCAGTTCTACGGGCCGCCGTCCGCCTGATCGGCGCCCCTGCGCCGGGCCCGCGGCGGGCCCGGCGCAGGATGGGCGGCATGGAGACCGTGCAGCTGCGCCGCTACCAGCTCGAGCCCGGTCGGATGGCCGACTTCCTGGCCTGGTTCCCGACCCTCACCCCGGTGCGGGAGCAGTACGGCTTCCGGCTGCTGTTCGCCCTCGCCGACCACGAGCACGAGACGTTCACCTGGGCGGTCGCGCACGACGGCGACGAGGCCGAGTTCCGCCGGGTCGAGGCCGGGTACAACGCCTCACCCGAGCGGGCGCGGGTGTTCGAGACGTTCCCGGCGTGCATCGCCACGATGGAGATCGGCTTCGCCACCCCCGTCACCTGAGGGCAGAAATGGCCATTTCCGCCCCCCTCGGGGAGGGCGGAAACGGCCATTCCTGCGGAACGGGGGTCAGTGCCCGCCCTCGCAGCAGACGTGCGGGTTCTCGATCTCGAACGGCGTGAACACCCCGCCGACGGCCCGCTCGACCAGCAGCGTCATCCGCCCACCGGTCAGCTGCGGCCGCAGGAAGCCGTTCGGCCCGGCGTCCACGACGTCGTCCGGGCCGACCGTCGCGCCCACCGCCCGGACCTCCTCGATCGGGGTGGTGGAGACCAGCTCGGCCACCGCCACCCGCCCCCGGACGCCGTCGGCACCGGGGAAGCGGAGCACCCGCCCGGCCACCGCGGAGGGTGCCTCGGCCAGCGCCGTCCGGGCCGGAGCGCCGTCCGGGTCGTCCCCGTCGGCGTCCACCAGCACCGGCCCGCCCAGTGCACGGGCGAGCGCGGCCCGGGTCGCCGCCGGGTCGGCCGGCGGGCCGGAGAGCCGGATCGACACCCCGGTCCGGGGGTCCGCGGCGGAGCGGTCCACGTGCGTGCAGACCAGCTCCGCCGCGGCCCCGGACCCGGACAGGGCCCGGTCGACGGCCGCCAGCAGGTGGGCGTCCGCGGGTTCACGCTCCGCGACCGCCCCGCCCCACCAGAGGCCTGCCATCAGATGGCGTCGACGAAGACCGGGTTCGCGTAGAACCAGAGGTCCTCCCACGGGTTGGCGTCGCCGATGACGTCCATCGACGGGTTGCCGTTCGCGTCGAGCTGCTTGCCGTCGCTGCCCCGCAGCCGCACGTAGAACGAGCGGTCCACCTTCGTGAAGGTGTGCTCGAAGGTCCACTGCGCCCGGCCGGTGCCGACCTCGAAGGTCTTCACCACGCGGGTCTCCGGGGCGGTGAAGGTGTCCCGGTCGCTCGCGGCACCGGTGACCGGGCCGCTGATCACGTCGACCTTGGCGAGCTTCGGCACGTCGCCGTTGGCGTTGGCGCCACCGGCCACCTTCACCGTGATGGTCACCGTGACGTCGCCGCCCCGGCGGACCCAGGTACGGCCGCCCAGGGTGGCGCCCTGCGCGTCACCGTGGTTCGCCGAACGGACCCGCACGTCGAGGGCTTCGATGAGCCGGCCGTGCACCGCGACGATCTTGCCGGCCTGCAGGCCCTGCATGATGCCGACGTAGGAGCGGGAGTCCGAGCCCACCAGGGTGCTGCTGTACTGGCCGGGCCAGAAGTCCCCGTACTCGGTGATCGGCCGGCCGGTGTCGACGGCGGGGCCCTTCGTGCCGTTGGTGTTGAAGTCCAGCGGCCCCTGGACGCGGGTGTCCCGGAAGACCCGGTGCGAGTCCGACGTCGCGGTGACCCACCAGGGCTTGCCCTCGGCCAGCAGCGAGTCCCACATGCCGCCGACGGTGGAGGTCATCCAGTCGAAGCCACCGAAGGTGCGGTAGGACTCCGGCGGGTAGGGGATGAACCGGTCCGCCCGCTGGCCGGCGTTGTCGTAGTAGCCGCGGCCGCTGCCGGGGCCACCCTGCGAGGTGGGGATGCCGGCGGCCTGGTGCCCGGGGGCGCCCTCCATGCCGACGGCGACCTGCGGGGCGGCGTCGCGCCAGTTGCGCATCTCGTGCGGGCTGTCGATGCCCTGACGGCTGGGGTGGTTGGCGAACATCAGCGCGATCTCGGTGCGCCGGTTGCGGACCTGGTTGTCCAGGTACTTCAGCGCCTCGATCGCGTAGGGCTCGACGTTGCCGGTGACACCCCGGGACGACAGCACGCTGCCGTCGTAGCCGGCCTCGAAGGCCTTGAGGATGTCGACGGTCGCGCTGCCCGGGGGCAGCATGACGGTGGCGTGCTCGGCGCCCGGGATGTTCCACTCCAGGCCCTGGTAGATGAACGTGCCCGCGTACTGGCGGCGGACCTTCTCGATCTCCGGGGTGATCTTGTCGATCGAGAGCTTCTGGTGGGCGACGCCGCCGTGGTCGGTGATGACCATCCAGCTCAGGCCGTACTGGCGGCCCTTGATCACCTGGTCGAGGACCTCGTACTGCGCGTCCGGCGAGTACTTGGTGTGGATGTGGTGGTCACCGGCGTAGTACTGCGAACGCCCGGTCCAGGCGTTGGTCGTGGTGCCGGCCTCCGCGGCGCGGGCGACGCCCTGCCCCAGGCCCGCGACCCCACCGCCGACGGCGGCAGCGGCCCCCGCGACGGCGGCCGCGGTGGCCAGGAAGGCGCGGCGCGAGACCGACAGCGGGTCGTCGGCGGCCGGGTCGGCCCAGGTGCCCTCGACGCCGGCGACGTCGCCGTGGTGGTGGTCGTGATCGTGGTGGTGGTGGTGACCGTGGTCGTGACCGTGGCTCATGTTCTGCTCCCGCATCGTCCGTGGCGCATCCGTCGGCGGGGACTCTGCGGGGCGTCCCCCACGAACGGGTGACACGGAGTGCCACTTCGGGTGAACACTCCGGTTCGCTGCGTGGCAACTCGCTTGTTGCGAGGAGTTCGCAGTGGAACCGGCAGTAGCGCGGGCCGCGCCCGCGCGCCCGGAGGACCGGGTGCCTAGGGTCCGTACGTGCGCATCGCCGTCTTCACCGGCTCCCAGGCCGGCCCGCCAAGCCACCAGCGGGCCGCTGCCGCCTTCGCCACCGACCTCGCCGACTCGGGGGTGGGCATCGTCTACGGCGGCGGGCGCGTCGGCCTGATGGGCGTCGTCGCCGACGCGGCGCTGGCCGCCGGCGGCGAGGTGGTCGGGGTGATCCCCCAGCACCTGGTGGACGACGAGCTGGCGCACCCCGGGCTCCCCCGGCTGGAGGTCGTGCAGACGATGCACGAGCGCAAGGCCGCGATGGCCGGCCTCGCCGACGCGTTCGTCGCCCTGCCCGGCGCCGCCGGCACCCTCGAGGAGCTCTTCGAGGCGTGGACCTGGGGGATGCTCGGGCTGCACGCCAAGCCGACCGCGCTCCTCGACGTCGACGGCTTCTGGCAGCCGCAGCTGGCCCAGCTGCGGCGGATGGTCGACGACGGCTACCTGGCGGCGAACCGGCTCGACGCGCTCGGGGTGGTGCACGACGCGGCCGGCCTGCTGGCCTTCGTCGCGGGCTACGAGCACCCGCCCCGCAAGTGGACCCCCGTCCCGGCCGCCTGAGCCGTGCCTGACGTGCCGCACGTCGACGTCCTGGTCGTCGGGGGCGGGCCGGCCGGGGCCGCGTGCGCCGCGGCGGCCCGACGGGCGGCGCCGGACGCCGACGTGCTGGTCGTCGACCGGGCGGACTTCCCCCGGGACAAGGTGTGCGGGGACGGCGTGGCCCCCGAGGCGCTGGACGTGCTCGCCGCGCTCGGTGTGGACGTCGCCGCGCTGACCGACGGTTTCCCCGGGGTGCCGCGGCTGCGGCTGACCGGGCCCGGCGGGGACGTCGTCGAGCGGACCACCCGCCGCCCGTCGGTGGTGGTGCCGCGCGCGGTGCTCGACGGCCGGCTGCTGGACCAGGTCCTGGCCGGCGGGATGTGCGGAGGAGGGGTGCGCTTCGCCCGGCACACGGTGCGCTCGGTGACCGACCGGGGCGACCGGGTCGACGTCGACGGACGCTGGACGGCGTCCGTGGTGGTGGGCGCCGACGGGGCGGAGTCCGCCGTCCGGCGGGCGCTGGGGGTGCCGCCGAACCGGGCCGACCGGCTGGCGGTGGCGATCCGCGGCTATGCCCCCGAGCCGCCCGGCCAGGCCGGCGTGCAGGTGGTGACCACCACCGACCAGCGCTGGCCGGCCTACGCCTGGTCGTTCCCGATCGGCGACGGCCGTGCCAACGTCGGGTACGGGGAGCTCGTGTCGGGCGGGGTCACCCGGGCCGAGCTGGTCGCGGGGCTGCACCGGCTGCTGCCGGGGGTCGAGCCCGAGGGGCTGCGCGCGCACCGGCTGCCGCTGTCGACCGGGCACCCGCGCACCCCCGACGGCCGGGTGCTGCTGGCCGGGGACGCGCGCTCGCTGATCAACCCGCTGACCGGCGAGGGCATCTTCTACGCGGTGCTGTCCGGCGCGCTCGCCGGGCTCGCGGCCGTCCACGGTGACCGGGCGGGGGCCGTGCACCGGGCGATGCTGGCCCGGCGGCTGGGCGGCCACCTGCGGTCGGTGCGCGCCGCCTCGCAGCTGTCCCGCTGGCCGAGGCTGATGGACGGCGTCGTCCGGGCGGCCGCCGCGGACGGGGCGGTCTTCGACGACGTCGTCGCGCTGGGGCTGGCCGACGGCCGGCTCACCGCCGGCACGCTGGCCGCCACGGCCCGCCGGCTGCGCTGACGTCGTCCGGCGGTGCGCCGCGGCGCCCGGTCAGGAGGTGCTGGCCTCCGGCTCCCACGGGTCGGCGTCCGGCCAGGCGTAGCAGCGGAGCCGCTGGAAGCCCGGCGCGGCCAGGACCCCGGCGCGCAGCACCGAACGCGCGCGGAACGCCGCCACCGCGTCGACAGAGTACCGCCGCCACATCCGCCGGGGCTCCCGCGCCAGCCGGACCAGCCAGTTGAGCTTGAGCGGGTAGGCCCACCGGGGGTAGTAGCCCTCCTGCTGCACCTGGTCCAGGAAGCCACCGCAGGTGAGCACCAGGCCACGCGACAGATGGCGGGCGACCTCGAGGACGAACTGGTCCTGCAGGGGCGCCCCGAGACCGGCCAGGACCACGGTCGGCCGGGTCCGGGCCGTCCATTCCTCCAGCTCGTCCGCGGACGGCCGGCCCGCGTAGCCGTCCAGGACCGCGACCAGCTCGCCGTCCGGGGGCAGCAACGCGGACACCGCGCGCCGCAGGCTCGCCAGGTCCTCCGGACGGCCGCCGACGACGGCGACGCGTGGCGCGCGCAGCCGGCCCAGCAGCTCCGGGAGGACCAGGTCCGCACTCGTGCGGGGCACCAGGTCCGCGCCGAGCAGGCGACGCAGCAGGAGCCCGTCCACACCGAGGTAGGTGAGCCGCCCCAGCACCTCGGGTGCCGAGTCCAGCACCCGCAGGGCGCTGTGGTGGTTGACCCAGGAGACGGTGACCACGGGCTGCCGGGTGTCGTGCAGCCGGGCCAGGTGCTCCGCGACCTCGGCGACGGGGTCCGCCGAGGGGTCCGGAGCCGGCCGGGTGACCGGCAGGCCGCGACGGCGGGAGCGCTCGGCGACGAGGTCGACGACCGAGCCGAGCGGTGGGGTGTCCGGGCTGCGCACGTGCTGTCCTCGCCTCGTCCGATCTTGTGGTGCACAGCCATACCAGTCGCTGCGGAGCCCCCGTGCTCCTGCGCGGCCGGGGATGTCACCCGCGGGGGTGGGTCGGCAGCTGCCGCCCCACCCCCGCGGGTGACGAAGGACCCGTCGGGTCAGATCGGGCGCTTGGCCGGCCAGACGATCTCGTCGTCGGCGACCGCGCCGTCCAGCCGCTGGAAGTAGCCGCCACCCGCGGGCAGCACGCCCTGCTCGGCCAGGGACGTGGCGACGATGCGAGCCAGCTCGATCGCCCCCCGCGCCTGGAAGTGGGTGTCGTCGGCGCGACCGTCCGGGTAGTTCGGGTACTCACCCGGCTCGACGTGGAGGAAGTAGTCCTTCGTCCCCTCCGGCCCCAGCTCGTTCCACAGGTCGGTGCTCATCGCGGTCAGGTCGACCACCGCCACGCCCTGCTCCGCGCCCAGCGCCCGCATCGCGGCCGGGTACTCGCCGTGGGTGGTCTTGGCGACGCCCGCGTCGTCGAACCGGCGCCGCTCCACCGAGGTCACCAGCACCGGCGTCGCACCCTTGGCCCGGGCCCCGTCGATGTACTTCTGCAGGTACTCCTGGTACGTGCCGTACGGGTCGGTGTACCGGCTCGGGTCGTCGGCCTTCTCGTCGTTGTGCCCGAAGGAGATGAGCAGGTAGTCACCCGGCTGGATCTCCGCCAGCGTCCGGTCGAACAGGCCGCGGTCGAAGTAGTCCTTCGAGCTCGCCCCGGACTTGGCGTAGTCGACCACCGTGGCGTTCTCGGTGGTGAACAGCCCCAGCGCCTGGCCCCAGCCGGTCCGCGGGCCCTCGTTGGCCTGGTACACCGACGCGGTCGAGTCACCGATGACGAAGACGCTCAGCGGGCGGGTCTCTCCGTTGCCCTCGGTCACCGTCGCGTTCACGGTGGCCACCGGGGACTCGTTGCCCGTGACGTCGACCGCGGTCACCCGGTACCACCCGGTCGAGCCGACCGGGACGGTGGTGTCCAGGTAGGTCGACGCGGTGATCGGCTCGCCGGTGAGCCGGGCGTAGGTGCCCGTCTCGCTGAGCGCGCGGTAGACGACGTACCCGGCGGCGTCGGACTCGGCGTTGTCGGCCCAGTCCAGCGTCACCTCACCCGGCGCCACCGTGGCGGTGAGCCCGGCCGGCGCGGCCGGCGCGGTGGTGTCCGACGGCGGCGGCTCCTGCTCACCGGTGGGGTTCCAGCCGTCGGATCCGGCCAGGTAGTCCCACTTGGTGTACTGCTCGGCCTGCGCGGCCGTCAGCTGCGGGCGGTTCTCGTTGACCCCGGCGCCCGGGCCGGTGTTCTGGTACTCGAAGAACCGGGCCTCGGTCCAGGAGAACCCGCTCATGTCCGTCCACGGCGCGGACTTGATCGCCGCGGGCAGCTCGGTGTCGCGGACGACGACCTGGGCGATGGCGTTCACGTCGCCGCCGGGGTGCCACGGGCGGCCCAGGTGGAACGATCCGGCCGGGGCGTCGCTCTGCACCGTGCTGTCGGTGATCAGGATGCCGTGGTCGAGGCTCTTGTCCAGGCTGCTCGCCGTGATGTAGCCGTTGTTCGAACTGCTCCCGCGGGTGGACGCGAAGATCGTCGTCCGGTCGAGCACCGCGGTGCCGCGGCCGTAGATGAAGTCCACGTCGCCCTCGACGTAGCTGTTCACCAGGTAGGAGCGGGCCTGCACCCCGGTGCCGGGCGAGTCGAGCATCAGGGTGTCCTGGTCGCCCAGGAACCGGACGTTGTCGAACACCAGCCGGTCACCCTGGGTCTTGGTGGCCAGCGCCTGCTTCGCCGACAGCGTGGACGACGCCTCGTCGAAGTCGTTGGCGAAGGTGAGGTCCCGGACGGTGATGTCGCTGCCCTTGATCAGCACCGTCGCGCTGCCGGAGGAGCCGAAGGTGCCCGAACCGTCGGGCTTCGGCGTCCCGGCCGCGTGGTCCTCCACGATCACGACGTCCGCGGCGTTGCCGGTGGTCCCGATCAGCGTCACGTGGTCACGCGACATCGTGACGACCTCGCGGTACTCACCCGGGGTCACCGCGATGACGACCGGGTCGGCCGCGGTGCCGGCGCCGGCCGCGTCCACCGCGGCCTGGACCGTGGTGAAGTCACCGGAGCCGTCGGCGGAGACGAGCAGGTCGTGCTCGGGCAGCGACTTGCCCGCGGCCGTGACCGTCGTCGGGGCCGAGGCCACCGACTCGTTGCCGGTCGTGTCCACCGCGGTGACCACGTAGGCGTACTGGACGCCCGGTGCGACCGCCGCGTCGGCGTAGCTGGTGCCCGACAGGAGCTCGGTGCTGAGCCGGTTGGCCGCAGTGGCCTCGACCGTGGTGCCGGTGGCGCGGTACACGTGGTAGCCGGCCAGGTCGGCCTCGCCGTTCGCCGCCCAGCTGACGGTCGCGCCGTCGGCGGTCGCCGTGGCGGTGAGGCCGGCGGGCGCGGCCGGGGCGGTGATGTCGCCGGTGGCCGGCTCCGCGGCACCCGTGGGGTTCCAGCCGTCACTGCCGGCGAGGTAGTCCCACTTGGTGTACTCGGTGGCCTCGGCGACGGTGAGCTGCGGGCGGTTGTCGTTCACCGTCGCACCGGCGCCGGTGTTCTCGTACTCGGCGAAGCGACCGTCGGTCCACAGGTTCGGGGACATGTCGGCCCACGGCTGGCTGGTCCGGATCGCGGCCGGCAGCTCGGTCTCGCGGATGGTGACCTGACCACGCGAGTTCGGCATCTCCACGCCGTTCTTCGTGTAGTCGTCGCTCCAGCCGCGCCACGGGCGACCGAGGGAGAACGTCTCCGCCGGGGCGTCGCTGGTCACCGTGCTGTTGGTGATCAGGATCCCGTACCGGTTGTCGTCCGCGGTGCTCGCGGCGGTGAGGTAGCCGTTGTTGGAGCTGCTGCCCCGGCTCAGCGCGTGGATCGTGCTGCGGTCGAACACCGCGGTGCCCCGGCCGAAGACGAAGTCGACGTCGCCCTCGATGTAGCTGTCCACGAAGTAGGACCGGGCGACCTTGTTGGCGTCGCCGGAGTTGACCAGCAGGGTGTCCTGGTTGCCCAGCACGCGCACCCCGTCGAAGACCAGCCGGTCACCGGTGGTGTTCAGCGCGACCGCCTGGTTGTCCTTGAACGTCGAGGCTGCCTCGTCGAAGGAGTTCTCGATCGTCAGGTCGCTGATCGTGACGTCGTTGCCCTTGACCAGCACGCTCTGGCTGTTGCCGGTGCCGTACGCCGAACCGGTCGCCGGGTTGGTGGTGCCGGCGGCGTTGTCGTAGCTGAGCACGACGTCGGTGGCGGTGCCGGTGGTGCCGAGCAGCGAGACGCCGTTCTTGGTGATGCTGATCAGCTCGCGGTAGGTGCCCGGCGCGATCGCGATGACGACCGGGTCCTCCGCCGTGCCGGCGCCGGCGGCGTCGACGGCGGCCTGCACGGTGGTGAAGTCACCCGAACCGTCCTGGGCGACGAGCAGGTCGTGCGCCGGCAGCACCGCACCGGTCGGGGTGGCCGAGACGGTCGCCGAGGCGGCCGACGCGTTGCCCGCGGCGTCGACGGCGACGAGCACGTAGGCGTACCCGGTGCCGCTGACCACCGCGCGGTCGGTGTAGGCGGAGCCGGTGAGCAGCTCGGTGTTCACCTTGTTCGCGGCCGTCACCTCGACCGTGCCGCCCGCGGCCCGGTAGAGGTCGTAGCCGGCGAGGTCGCTGTCGGTGTTCGCCGTCCAGGTCAGCTCCACCTGGCCGTCGCCGGCGGTGGCGGTGAACCCGGCGGGGACCGCGGGGGCGGTGGTGTCGGCCGGCTCGGTGGGCAGCTGCTGCCCGACCGGGGCCCAGCCGTCGGTGCCGGCGAGGTAGGCGGCCTTCGTGAACTGCGCGGCCTGCTCGTCGGTCAGCTGCGGGCGGTTGGCGTTGACCGTCGCGCCCGGACCGGTGTTCTGGTACTCGGAGAACCGCGCCGAGGTCCACGGCGTGGTGGCGTTCCAGTCCTTCCAGGGCTGGGCGGTGTTGATCCCCACGCCGAGCTCGGTGTCGCGGATCGTCACCTGCGCCTGGGACATCGCGCTGGCCGGGTAGGGACGGCCCAGGTGGATGGAACCGGCGGCGCCGTCGGTGACGATCTCGCTGTCGGTGATCAGGAAGCCGTACGGGTGCTCGGAGCTGATCGCCGAGTCGGTGATCGCGGCGCCGGGCTGGTCGAGCACGTGGAGGGTGCTGTCCTCGAAGACGGCGACCGCGCGGCCCAGGACCATGTCCTGGCCACCCTCGACGTAGGCGTTGGTGAAGTAGAGCCGGCTGTAGGTGGTGGTGTTCGCCGTCTGCAGCTGCAGGGTCTGCTTGTTGCCGAGGAAGGCGACGTTGTCGAACACGTCCTTGTCACCGGAGTTGACCTTCAGCGCGGTGGCCGTCGCGCCGCTCACGCCGGTGCCGTTGGTGTTGGCCACGGTCAGGTTCTGCAGCGACCACTCGGCACCGGACAGCGAGACGGTCGGGTTGACCGCGTCGGCGGCGGTCACGACGGTGTCGGCGGGGTCGCTGGTGGCGCCCATGATCGTGACGCCGTAGCGGTTGCCCGAGGTGACCAGGCCCTCGTAGGTGCCCGGCTGGACCAGCACGAGCTTCGGGTCGGCGCGGTGGTCGGCGTTGTTCGGCACCAGGTCGACGCCGGCCTGCACCGTCGTGGCGTCGGCGGAGCCGTCGGCGGCCACGACGACGTCGGCGTCCACCGGGGTGGCGACGGCGGCGGCGGAGGCGGCCGAGGTGTTGCCCGCGGTGTCGGTGGCGGTGACCGTGTAGGAGTACCGGGTCCCGACCGTGGCGGTGGAGTCGGTGAAGGAGGTGCCCTCGACCAGGGCGTCGGTCAGCACGACCGGCTCGCCACCGGCCTCGGTGCGCTGGACGGAGTGGCCGGCGACGTCGTCCTCGGCGGGGGCCGCCCAGGTGACCGTGACCGAGCTGTCGCCCAGCACGGTGCGGACGTCGGCGGGCGCGGCCGGGGCCTCGGTGTCCTCCACCGGCGTGGTGGCCGTCGCCTGGCGGGCGCCCAGGCCGCGGGTCAGCGCGAGGTCGCCCTCGCCGCCCCAGTACGTGCTGGCGCCGTCCTGGACGAACCACTGCCCGGTCTCCGGGCGGAACACCGCGACCTCGGTCGCACCGTCGCCGTCGTAGTCCGCCGGCACGGCCACGTCACCCTGGGCACCCCAGTACGTGCTGGGGCCACCCTCGACGAACCACTGCCCGGTCGAGGGGCGGAACACCGCGACCTCGGCCGCACCGTCGCCGTCGTAGTCCGCCGGCACGGCCACGTCCCCGGCCTCGCCCCACCACGAGGTGGTGCCGCCGTCGACGAACCACTGCCCGGTCGAGGGGCGGAACACCGCGATGTCGGTGGTGCCGTTCCCGTCGTAGTCCGCCGGCACGGCCACGTCACCCTGGGCGCCCCAGTACGTGCTGGCGCCACCCTCGACGAACCACTGCCCGGTCGAGGGGCGGAACACCGCGACCTCGGCCGCACCGTCGCCGTCGTAGTCCGCCGGCACTGCCACGTCCCCGGCCTCGCCCCACCACGAGGTGGTGCCGCCGTCGACGAACCACTGCCCGGTCTCCGGGCGGAACACCGCGATGTCGGTGGTGCCGTTCCCGTCGTAGTCGGCGGAGACGTCGACGTCGCCCTCACCGCCCCACCAGGTGGCGTCCTGACCCTCGATCAGGAACCGGCCTTCGGCAGGCCGGAAGACGCCGAGGTCGCTGGTGCCGTCCCCGTCGAAGTCGGCCACGGCGGTCGAACCGGTGGCGGCCGAGGCCGAGGGGACGCCGACGGCGAGGCTGCCGATCAGGGCGGCGGCGGCCACGAGAGCCGCGGCGGCCGGGGAGGCCAGGCCGGGCGGGCGGACAGCTGGGATCACGGACGAGCTCTTCTCTGTTCCAGCCGGGCGACCCGGCTACGGACCACAGCGCGGGCGCAGGTGACCGTCGGTCAGCGCGGGCTGTGTGATGCCGGCGGGACGCTACGGGTCCGGCAGTACACAACGCAACGCACCGTCACCGAAACTTGGGATCGGCGCCGAGGTTCACCCGTCAGCGCTGACGTTCACCCGTCCGGGAACGTCGATGACGTCACTCAGCGTGACATTCCGGTTGCTGGCGACAACCACCGACCGCCCGCCGACTCCCCCACGCACAGCGACGCTCCGGTGGTCAGGCGACCCGTGTCCCCTGCCGCAGCGACCGGCGGTAGAGCGTCCACCAGACGACCCCGGAGACGGCGCCGGCTGCGGCGTAGCCGACCGCCACGCCGGTGACCCCGGCCAGCACCGCCCCGGCCCAGGCGAGCACCAGCAGGGCCGGCGCGGACAGCAGCTGGGCGGTCAGGCTCCGGCCGGAGTCGGCCAACCCGTGCAGCCCGGTGGCGGCTCCCGACTGGAGCCCGATCGCCACCAGCCAGACGCCCAGCAGCGCGACGACACCCCGGACCTCCGGCCACTCCGGCCCGAGCAGCCCGACGACCCAGGAGGAGGGCAGCAGCAGGAGCACGGCGGTCCAGACCACGGCGACCACGGCGAGCGCGGCGCCCACGGTGACCGACCAGCGCAGGTGTTCGGCGCTCCCCCGGTCCCGGAGCCGGACGCTGCGCAGCGTGGCGATCGTGTACGCGCCCTGGAACAGCACGTTGACCGGGCTCAGTGCCGTGGTGGCCAACCGGAGGGCGCCGGCGAGGGCGAGGCCGAACTGCGCCGCCAGCCCGTACACGAGCAGCTGGTAGGCGCCGAACCCGGTCAGCGACTCGAGGCAGTACCGCCGGATGAGCTGGGAGTTGTCGCGCAGGAACCGCCGGCCGAGGAGCAGGTCCGGCACCGAGCGGTCCACGGCCAGCGCGACCGGCAGCGACGCCGCGCCCGCCAGCCCCCAGGCCAGCAGCAACGACCCGGCGCTCACCCGGTCGGCGAGCAGCAGCGTCGCGAACGCCGGCACGAGCAGCACGGCCCACACGCCGTCCAGCGCCGCCGCCGCACCCGCCCGGCCACGCCCCAGGAAGCAGTACCGCCAGGCGTCCTGCACCAGCAGGGCCGGGAGCGTGGCGGCCAGCCCCAGCAGTGCGGGACCCACGCGGCCACCCACCACCAGCCCGGCCACCGCCACCACCACCGCGATCAGGCACCCCGCACCGGCGGCCAGGCCGGTGGACGCCCGCGTCAGAGCCGGCCACTGCCCGGCCGCGGCACCGCCGTACCGGACCAGCAGGGTCTCGCCGCAGGCTGCGCGCACCAGCCCCAGCGCGATCAGGTAGGTCGCCGCCGCCACCGCGAACGCGCCCAGCTCGGCCACCCCGAGCTCGCGCGCCGCGACCAGCGAGAGCGCGAAGTTGGTGACGCTGGACAGCCCCTGGTCCAGCAGGGTGAACAGCCGTTCCCGCCCCGGACGGACGTCCTCGCCGGCGACCGCCGGCTCACCCGCCACGGCCGACCGCCCGGGACAGGGCCGGCTCCGGGGTGGTCACCGGCTGGACGTCGAAGCGGTCCGGGACGGCCGGGGCCGCTTCCCGGGGAGACGGCGCGGGTGACCGCAGCGAGGCGAGGGCCAGGGCCAGGGCCAGCGGCACGAAGTGGCCGACGTCCAGGTCCTCGGCCACCGACCACACCGCGACGAACACGACGAGCGCGAGCGCCCAGCCGTCCCGGCGCCGCCAGGCCGCCCACGACGCAGCCGCCAGGACGACGAGCAGCAGCACCAGCGCGACCAGGCCACCGCGGTAGAGCAGGCCGAGGTAGGTGCTGTGGCTGCCGAGGCTGGCCACCAGGCCGGGCACCCGTTCCTTCACACCCGACCCCAGCAACGGCGTGGGCGCCGCGAGCACCCGATCCAGGGTGATCCGGTAGATCTCCCCGCGGGTCTCGGCCGAACCTGCCCGGGTGCCGTTCAACGACGCGATCAGCGCAGGCAGCGGCAGGGCCACCAGCACGGCGCCCGCGGCGGCCGTCGCCAGGGAGACGGCCGCGTAGAAGCCGGGCGCGCTCATCCGGTGCCGCAGTGCCACCACCCCGGCGGCGGCCAGCGCGACCACCAGCGCCAGCACGGTGTTCCGCGAGTAGGACAGCACCAGCGACGGGACGAGGACCAGCACCCCCGCGCCGGTCAGCAGCCAGGTCCGCGCACTCCGCCGACGCCGGCGGAAGGGGTCGACCAGCAGCAGCAGGATGCCCAGCGCTGCGAGCGAGCCACCCCAGGTCGGGTTGCCGAGGATGCCGGCGCTACGGATGACCGGCATCGCGAAGTAGTCGGGGAAGGCCAGGTGGGTGCGGGCGAAGGCGGCGATGCTGGGATCGGCGAGCACCGCATCGGGCAGCAGCCGGCCCAGCGGCAACACGAGGTCCTGGGCCCGCGGGTAGACCGCCCAGGCCAGCGCCGTCAGCACGCCCTGCACCAGCGCCAGCCCCACCAGCCCGGCCGCCGCCTCGGCGAGCTCCGGCCGGGACGGACGGGCGGCGACCAGCAGGACGAGGCAGACCCAGACGACCAGGTTCAGCACCGCACCCAGCACCCGGCCGGCCGGGGGTGCCTGCACCAGGGCGAGCAGCAGGCTCAGCCCCAGGCAGCTGGCGACCCCGGCCAGCAGCAGGGGCGGCCGCTCCGCGCTGCGGACGCGGCGGAGCAGCCGGACCAGCAGCCAGGGCCACCAGAGGAACCCGGCCCCGAGCAGCCACAGCCCCGCGTAGCCGAGCACGAACCGCCGGGACAGCGCCGGGGAGCTCACCGGTGGACCTCAGGCCAGGTGAGCGGGGCGGTCCAGCGGAGCGGGGTCCACCGGCGCAACGCCAGTCCGGCCCGCTGCGCGCGACCGCACGCCGTCCAGCCGTGCTTGCGGTGCAACCGCGTGTGGCTGGCCTCGTACCAGGCGTCGGTGAGCGGGCTGCGGGTCCAGCGTTCCGCGTGGACCACCGGTGTGCCGGTGGCGACCAGGCCCAGCCGCCAGCCCGCCGCCACCGCCCGCACCGACCAGTCGATGTCCTCGGCGTAGAGCCGGAACCGGCGGTCCAGCGGGCCGATCGCCGCCCAGGCCGTGCGGCGCACGGCCACGCAGGTCCATGGCAGGTACTCCCCCTCGGGCAGCAGCCGTACCGCCCCGGCGGTTCCCGTGCCCTGGTCGGATCCGGAGTTGCGACCGCGCCAGGCCGCGGAGCGTCGGAGCAGCCGGCGCTGGAGCTGCAGCAGCCGGCCTTGGCGCAACCCGGCCGCCCGGAGGAACTCGAGGGGGGCGCGGGGCAGGCGGCCGGCGCTGAACACCGGCCGACCGTCGGGGCCGACCAGCAGGGGGCCGACGGCGGCGGTCTCCGGGGACCGCGCCAGCGCGGCCACCAGCGACCCGACCACGGACAGGTCCAGTTCCAGGTCGAAGTTGAGGCTCAGCAGGACGTCGACGGGGACCTGCGCCAGCAGCGCTTCGACCCCCCGGTCGACGTTCTCGGCGAAGCCGGCCGGTTCGGCGTTGACCAGCGTCCGGAGAGCCGGCGGCAGGTCGGTGTACCGCCCGGGCGCCGGGTCGTTGAGCACCAGCACCAGCGGCACGACCGCCGCGAGCTGGGAGAGCCACTCCGGCAGCGGCGGGTCGCCGTGCAGCACGCAGACGACCCCTACCGAGCCGAGGCCGGTGCCGGGCGTGGCGTCGCTGGCCGTGCCGGTCACTGGTGCCTCCGCGCCGGCGCCCCGTGCGCCGTCCGCACGTTCGGCGGGCAGCTGGTTACGCTACGTCGGCTCGGCGCAACCGTGGGCACCGTACAGGTGCGGTCGTCGCCACCGGTGCACCGTCGACGTGAAGAGGCCCCCGCATGACCTTCCGTGAGCTCGGCCGCGCGCTCCGCCGGGGAGCCCTGCTCGTCGCCGTCTGCACCGTGCTCGGCGCCGTCGCGGCGGTGGCGTTCGCCGCCCTGCGGACCCCGGAGTACACGGCCGGCGTCCAGCTGTTCCTCGGTGCCTCCGAGGAGAGTGACGGGGGTGTGGTGACCCGGCAGGACACCGCCTACCTGCAGCAGCGGATGCCCTCCTACGCCGCCGTGCTGGGCAGCCCGCTGCTCGGTGAGCGGATCGCCGGACGGCTCGCACTCGACCTGACCGGTGCGGAGGTGGCCGCCGAGATGGCCGTCCAGGTGCCGGCCGAGACGGTGCTGCTCGACGTGCAGGTGACCGACCCGTCGCCGGACCGCGCCCAGGCGATCGCCAACGCCGCCGGGGATGCGTTCTCCGCGCTGCTGGCCGAGCTGGAGGACACCCCCGGGGCGACCGTCGACGCGGTGCAGGTGACCACCATCCGGCCGGCGGCGCTGCCGACGGACCCGGCCCCGCCGACGGCGACGGTGCTGGTGGCGGCCGGCGCACTGCTGGGGCTCGCCGTCGGCGTGGCCCTGGCTCTCGCGCGGGCGGCCACCGACGACCGGGTGCACAGCGCCGACGAGCTGGTCGCGCTCGGGGTCCCGGTCCTCGCCGTCGTCCCGGCGCGGGACCGCAGGCGCCCCGCGGGTGGGCCGACGGGACCGGTGCGCGGGGAGGCGCTGCGCCGCCTCCGGGCACTCCTGGGTGACCGCGCGGGTCGCCGTCCCGATGCACCCCGGGTGGTCACCGTGCTCAGCCCCACCACGAGCGCGGACAGTGCCGGGCTCGGGTGCGACCTGGCGGTCGTCCTCGCCGCCGCGGACGTGCGCACCGTCCTGGTGGACGCCGACATGCCGGCCGACCGGGCGGCGACGGGACTGCTCGGGCTCGCCGGGCAGACGTCCGGCACGTCCACGGTGCTCACCGGGCAGGTCGCGGTGCACCAGGCCCTGGTGAGGGGGCCGCACGGACTCCAGGTCCTCCCCGCCGGTCCGCAGGCCGGGGCGGACGTCGCAGACGCACTGGCCGGGCCCCGGATGGCCGAGCTGCTGACCGAGGTGTCCGCGGGTACGGACGTCACCCTGGTGCTGGCGCCGGCCCTGGACCAGCACTCGGGGGCGACCGCGCTCGCGGCGCTCGCTGACGGCGTCGTCCTGGTGCTGCGGGCCGGCCGCACGACCCGGCGCGAGATCCGGGACGCCACGACCCTGCTCACCACGCTCGACACCCCGCTCATCGGCGCGGTCCTGGAGGAGCCGGCCCAGCGTGGCTCCTCGGCCCGCACCCACCGGGCCGGGGTCGTCCCAGCGGACCACGCGGCCCGCTGAGCCGGCACGCCGGCGACCTGCTCCGTGCCACCAGGTCACCGGGAACCGGCCACCTCGACGCGGCCGCGGCCACCGCGCTTGGCCGCGTACAGCGCGGCGTCGGCGGCCGCGTAGAGCTCCGCCAGCCCGGTCGCGTGCAGCGGGGCGTGCGCCACGCCCAGGCTGACCGACAGCGCCAGCAGCGAGCCGTCGGGCAGGCGCACGGGGGTGGCGCGGACGGCGTCGAGCACCTCGACGGCCCGGCGGGCGGCGACGTCGGGCGGGCAGTCCGGCAGCAGCACCGCCAGCTCGTCCCCGCCCATCCGGCTCAGCACGGCGTCCCCGGCGCGGACGACGCTGCGGAGCACCCCGGCCACGTGCACCAGCGCGTCGTCACCGACCGGGTGGCCGTGCTGGTCGTTGATCGCCTTGAACGAGTCGACGTCGACCAGCACCAGCGCGGTGCCCCGCGGGTGCAGCGGTGCGCTCAGCGCCCCGGCCAGCGCCTCGTCGAGCACCCGGCGGTTGACCAGGCCGGTGAGCGAGTCGACGTTGGCCTGCCGGTGCAGCGCGGAGACCAGTCGTTCCTGGACATCACCGGCCCGCACCAGCATCAGCGAGATGACCACCAGCACGCTGCCGAAGAACACCAGGTCGGTGAGCGCGGGCTCCACCGGCAGCAGCACCAGCAGGACGGCGGCGTCCAGCAGCACGGCGGTGGTGGTGACCAGCGCGACGGCGGCCCGGCGCAGGTGGGCGGCGATCCAGAGCACCGGGAAGGAGAGGAACGCCTGGGCGGCCGCCGACGGGTCGTCGGTGACCACGTTCATCGCGCAGACCAGCACGACGCCGAGCACCCCGAGCGCGGGGAAGACCCCGGCGCGGTCCAGCCGCTCGGCCGGGACCAGCAGCAGCACCCCGCCGAGCGCGACCAGCAGCGCGACCGTGCCCCACGACGCGGCGCGGGTGGTGACGCTGACCGAGTTGGGGCCGAACGTGGTGAAGGCGGCCATGACGGCGGCGCACACGGCGATGATGGGCAGCGCCGTGCGCGCTGCGGCCCGCGGGTCGCGGGCCCTCATCGACGGCGGCAGTGGCACACCTGGTCAACGACACCGGGCATGATCGACTGTGCCCGGCCGTCGGCCGGCCGACCCGAAGGGGTGAGGCGTCAGGTGCGCTGGGCGAACCGCTCGGCGAGCTTCGTCCGGCCGGCCACGATGACCACGTCGTCGGGCTCCAGCACGGTGTCGGCGGTGGCGTAGGTGAACCCCTCCCCCGGCCGCTTGACCGCGACGATCGTCACCTGGTGCCGGGTGCGGATCCCGCTGTCGCCGAGGCGGTGGCCCACGACCTCCGCCGGCGGCCGGGTCTTGACCATGGCGAAGTCGTCCTCGAACTGGATGTAGTCCAGCACCGTGCCGCGCACCAGGTGCGCCACCCGCCGGCCCATGTCGTGCTCGGGGAAGACCACGTGCCCGACGCCGAGCTGGCGCAGGATCCGCCCGTGCGGCTCGCTGAGCGCCTTGGCCCAGACGTCGTCGATGCCGAAGCTGAGCAGCAACGAGGTGGTGAGGATGCTCGCCTCGACGTCGGTGCCGATGCCGACCACGGCCAGGTCGAAGTCGGGCACCGACAGCTGCCGCAGCGCCTCCTCCTTGGTGGAGTCGGCGCGCACCACCTGGGTGAGCTGGCCGTTGAGGCCCTGGACGATGTCCGGGTCGGCGTCGATGCCGAGCACCTCGGTGCCGGCGGCCATCAGCTCGAGCGCCAGCGCGGAGCCGAACCGTCCCAGCCCGATGACGACGACGGCGTTGGACGGGGACCGCCGGCCGCCGGGGCGACGGGGGTGCAGCCAGTCAGCCAATGACGGGTCGCTCCTTCGGTAGTTCGTAGGCCTGGGTGCGCTGCCGCAGCGCCAGCGCCGAGGCCAGGGTGATCGGGCCGAGGCGGCCGATGAACATCAGGGCCACCAGCAGCAGCTGCCCGAAGGTGGGCAGGTCGGCGGTGATGCCGGTGGACAGTCCCACGGTGGCGAACGCCGAGACCACCTCGAACAGCACCCGGTCGAGGGTGAACGGGGTGGTGGCCAGCAGCGCCAGCACCGGCAGCCCCACCGCCATCACCGACAGCAGCACCACGGTGATCGCCTGGCGCTGCACCGACCGCGGCAGCCGCTTGCCCAGCACGTTCACCGCGCCCTCACCGCGGATCTCGGTGAGCACGATGAACACCAGCACGAAGAAGGTGGTCACCTTGATCCCGCCGGCGGTGCCGGCGGGCCCGCCGCCGATGAACATCAGCACGTCGGTGGCCAGCCAGCTGGCCGGCTCCATGGCGCCCACGTCGACGACGTTGAACCCGGCGGTGCGCGTCATCACGGCGGTGGTGAACCCGGCCAGCAGCTTGCCGGCCACCGACAGCGGGCCGAGCGTGGCCGGGTTCGACCACTCCGCCGCGGTGAGGAAGACGGTGCCGACGACGAGCAGCACGCCGGTGCCCAGCAGCACGAGCCGGGTGTTCATGACCCACTTGCGCGGCACCCGGAGGTCGCGGCGCAGCTGCATCAGCACCGGGAAGCCGAGCCCGCCGGCGATGACCGCGGCGTTGATCGGCAGGCAGATCCACGGGTCGGTGGCGAACGGGATCAGGCTGTCGGTGTAGAGCGCGAACCCGGCGTTGTTGAAGGCGGAGACGGCGTGGAAGACGCCGTTCCACAGCGCCTCCGGGAGGTCCTGGTCGTAGCCCAGGGCGAACCGGAGCGTGAGCACCAGCGCGACCGCCGCCTCGAAGCGCAGGCTGATCGTCGCGACGCCGACGACGACCCGGCGGATGTCGCCGACGTCGATGCTCTTGGTCTCCGCGGCGGCGTTGAGCCGGGCACGCAGCCCGAGCCGCCGGGCGAGCACCAGGCCCAGCACCGAGGCCAGCGTCATGATCCCGAACCCGCCGACCTGGATCAGCCCGAGGATCACCGCCTCGCCGAAGCCGGTCCAGTAGGTGGGGGTGTCGACGACGGCCAGCCCGGTGACGCAGACCGCCGAGGTGGCGGTGAACAGCGCCTGCAGCAGCGTCGGGCTGCCCTCCGGCTCGCTGGCGACCGGCAGCCACAGCAGCAGGGTGCCCACGGAGACCGCCACCGCGAAGGCGGCGACGACCACCTGCGCGGGGTGCCGCAGGTGCGGCAACCGCAGCCGGGACGGCAGCTCGCCCTCGGCCCGCCGCCGACGGATGGCACGCCGGGTGGGGCGGCTCGTCGGCGCGGGCACGAGGGCGACTCTAGAGCTCGGCCGCGAGGAGCCGGGTCACGCCCCGGCGACGGCGAGCTGGTCCCGCCCGGCCCGCTTGGCCCGGTAGAGCGCCTCGTCCGCAGCCGGGTAGAGGTCTCCGGGTCGACCGTCGGCGTCGACGTGCGCGACGCCGAGGCTGACCGACAGCGCCAGCAGCGATCCGTCGGGGAGCTCCAGCGGGCTGGTGCGCACCGCCTCGAGCACCTGCCGCGCCCGGTCGACGGCCGCCGTGGCGGAGCACCCGGGCATCAGCAGGGCCAGCTCGTCACCACCCATCCGGCCCAGCACGGCATCCGACCGGCGAACGGCGCGCGCGAGCACCCCGGCGACGTGCGCGAGCGCCGCGTCGCCGACCGGGTGGCCGTGGACGTCGTTGACCGCCTTGAACCGGTCGATGTCCACGAGCACGAGCGCCGTCCCTGGTGGGGTGCCGACGGCGTCGGACACCGCATCGTCCAGGACCCGCCGGGTGACGAGCCCGGTCAGGGCGTCGATGGTCGCCTGCTGCTGCAGCACCCGCACGAGGCTCTCGCGGCGTCCTTCCGCGCCGGCCAGCACGACGGTCAGCGTGGTGAGCGCCGTGCCGGTGAACAGCGAGTCGGTGACTGCGCGGACCGGGTCGGCGAGCAGCAGGTTCACGACCACGTTGCCGACGACCGCGACCGCGGTGACCAGAGCCGCGGCGGGGGCGCGGAACTTGGCCGCGCCGAGCAGTGCGGGCATGACCAGGAACACCTGGGCCGCCGCGGAGGTGTCCCCGGTGGCGAGGTTGGTGACGCTGACCAGCGCCGCCCCCACGAGGGGGATGGCCAGCAGCCCGCCGTGCCCGTCCAGCCGGTCCGCCGGCACCAGGCGGCAGGCCACGACGCCGACCAGCAGCAGGGCCACCGCCGTCCAGCAGGCGATCTGTCCCGGCACGGTGCGGTTGACCGGGTCCAGGACGGCGGCGCCCGCGACGACGACGGCGCTCGCCGCGAGCACCACGACCGACGCCCGGGCAGTCGCCTCGGCGTCCCGGGCACGGAGGGACGGAGCAATGGCCACGACAGCCAGATCGGCACGTCCGGGTGGCGCCTGAGCGCGATCACCCGTCCGGGTGGGACCGCGGTCCCCACCCGCGACGGCGACGGGCCCCCGACCGGAGTCGGGGGCCCGTCGTCGAACGGGTGCACCACGCTCGGTGCACCTCGCGGGGCCTCAGCCCCGCTGGATCAGCCGCGCCAGTCGCGCAGCAGCTGCCACAGCCAGCCCAGGAGCTGACCGATGAAGCCCTGACCGCCGCCGTTGCCGCCGCCGTTGCCCCCGCCGTTGCCGTGGCCCGGCTTGGGCTTCTCGGTGACGGTGACGTCGACGCTGGCGGTCGTCCCCGACTCCGCCCCGGTCGCGGTGACCTGGACGGCGCCCAGGCCGACCGACTTCGGCACGGTGACCCGAACCGACGCGGCGCCCTCAGCGTCGGTGCGGACGTTGCCCAGCCGCTTCCCGCCGACGGTGACCACGACCCGCTCGCGGGGACCGAAGCCGGTGACCGAGAAGGTCACCTGGTCACCGCGGGAGAAGGTGGTCGGCGAGACGGTGACGGTCGCCGGCGCCTGCGGCTCCTCGGCCTCCCCGATGGTCACCCGGTCGGTGAAGTCCTCCGGGCTGAGCGGGGAGTTCTCCTCCAGGTAGGCCTGGAAGGAGTCGAAGTCGATCAGACCGGTCTGCTCGGTGGTGCCCTCGGCGAAGGTGGTGAAGTTGTCACCGCCGGAGGCCAGGAAGCTGTTGGTCGCCACCCGGTAGGTGCCGGCCAGGTCGATCGGCTCCCCCGAGATCCGGATGCTGTCGACGATGATGCGCTCGCCGGCGGCCGCCTCCGGGTCGTAGGACCAGGTCAGCTCCTCGGAGGTGCCCAGCGCCAGGAACGGCCGGGAGCTGCCCGCGGGCTGCCACTGCTGCTCCAGCACCTGCACCAGCTGCGCGCCGGTGAGCGAGACGACGACCAGGTCGTTGGCGAACGGGGTGACCTCGTTGGCCTCGGCCAGCGTGATCACACCGTCCTCCCCGTAGCGCAGGTCGGCCCGCAGGCCACCGGGGTTGACCAGGCCGAGGTCGGCCGCCTCGATGGCGCTGTCCGCGGCGCCGTAGACGTAGCTGTCCGCGACCAGACCACCCAGGGCCGAGTACGACCCGCGGTCCTCGACCTGCCCGCCGTCGGGGCCGGTGGTGAAGGCCCGGGTGATGTCGGCCGTGACCGACCCCACGACCTGGCTGCCGACCTCCTCGGCCACCGCCTGCGCGGCGGCGACGGTCTCGGCGACCTCGGCCACCACCGGGTAGGCGGCGACCAGGTCCTCCTCGGTGCGCTCGGTGAGCAGCAGGTTCTCCACCGTCGAAGCGGTGACCTCACCGGTCGCCTCGTCGTAGGTCAGCACGATCCGGCCCAGGTCCGCGGCGTAGGCGCCGGTCTGGATCACCGGGCGGGTCTCGTCGGTGCCGGGGACCGGCGCCTCCCACGCGTAGGTCTGGTGCGTGTGCCCGGTGACGATCGCGTCGACGTCGGCGTCGGCACCGTTGACGATGGCGGCGAACGCGGTGTCGGCGGCGAGCTGCTCCTCCAGCGTGCTGGTGGCCTCACCCTCCGGCGCGCCCTCGTGGGCGAGCAGCACGATCACGTCCGCCTCGTCCCCGACGCCGTCGGTGAGCTCGTCGGTCACCCGGTTGGTCGCCTCGAGCGGGTCACCGAAGGTGATCCCCTCGATGCCGGCCGGGGAGACCAGCGAGCTCGTCTCCTCGGTGACCACACCGATCACGCCGACCGTGACGCCCTCGGCCTCCAGCAGCGCGTACTCGGGCAGCGCCGGCGCACCATCAGCGCCGTAGACGTTCGCCCCGAGGATCGGGAAGTCGGCCAGGCCGCTCTCGCCGTCGACCCCGACCCGCCCGGTCAGGTCGGCGAAGCCGCGGTCGAACTCGTGGTTGCCCACCGCGGAGGCCTGCAGCCCCAGCTCGTTGAGGACCTCGATGGTCGGCCGGTCCTGCTGGCTGGAGGAGACGAACGGCGAGGCGCCGATGTTGTCCCCCGCCGACAGCAGCAGCGTGGCGTCGACGTCGTCCCGGGCCCGCTGCTCCTCGACGGTGCCCGCCAGGGCCACCGCGTCGTCCAGCCGGCCGTGGAAGTCGTTGATCCCCAGCAGCTGCAGGTCCACCGTGCCGTCGCCGTCGCCCGCACCACCGTCACCGGCGGACTGCGCCGGGTAGGAGATCGGGAACAGCGACTGGTAGCCCTTGCCGGCCACGTTCTTGTACACGCGGATCGTGGCGGAGCCGGCCGGCAGCTCGGCCAGCCCGGTGTCCACCGTCAGGTACACGGCCTCGCCCGGCTCGGCCGTCTGGGCCTCCGACTGCCCGTAGTCGGTCAGCAGGCGGACCTGCACCGGCACGGTGTCGGTGTTCCGGAAGTGCCCGGCGATGTAGCCCACCCGGTCCTGCGGGTGCAGCCAGCTGTTGCCGTTGGCCACCCCGGTCGGGTTGCCCACCTCGGGCTCCGGCTGGGGGTCCGGCTCACCGGCACCACCGAGCTCCAGCCCCACGATGATCGGGTCGTGGTCGGAGGACCGGAACGGGTCCGCGTCGTACCAGCCCTCGTAGCCGTCGTACTGGTAGCCGTAGGACTCGACGGAGTTGATGTTCCAGATGTCGACGCCGGTCACGTCCTCGACCAGCGCCGGCGAGCCGAACGCGTGGTCCAGGGAGCCGACCCGGCCGCTGAACACGTAGCTGCTCTCGCCGGTGCCGTCGGCGAGGTTGGCGTAGCCGGCCTCGCGGAGGACGTCGAGCGGGTCCTCCATCGTGTAGCTGTTCAGGTCGCCCAGGATCAGGACGTCCTCGGCCGCGCCCTCGAGGGAGTCGACGAAGGCGACCAGCCGCTGCGCCTCGGCGACGCGGGTCGCGTTGCCGTTGCCCTGGCCGTCGCCGGTGTCCTCGTCGCCCGCGGGCGCCGAGCCCTTGGACTTGAAGTGGTTCACCACGGCGGTGAACTCGCCGCCGTCGGCGCGGAAGGTCTGCGCGAGCGGCTGGCGGGCCAGTCCGGCCCACACGTCGTCGGTGTCGACGACCGACTCCCCGACCAGCTCCACCGCGGCGGGCTGGTAGATGAAGGCGGTCCGGATGACGTCCTGGTCCTCGACCGGCGGCAGCACGGCGGGCGAGGGCACGTAGGCCCAACGGTCCTCGCCGGCGGCTGCGTTCAGCGCGTCGGTGAGGGTGGCCAGCGCGTCGTCGCGGTCCTTGCCGAACTTGACCGAGTTCTCGATCTCCTCCAGGGAGACGACCTCGGCGCCGAGGGAGTTGATCGCGGCGACGATCTTGGCCTGCTGCTCGGCCAGCTCCGCGGCGTTCTCGGCGCCACGCGCCTCGCCGCCGAAGGTGGTGAAGTAGTTGAGGACGTTGAACGAGGCGACCTGGACGTCCCCGCCGACCTCCTCGGGGGCGTCGGTGCGCGGGTTGCTGTCGTCGAAGGCGGCCTTGCCGGTGATCTCCGCGGTGACGACGGTGGCCGGCTGGGCGCGCCAGGCGCCGAACCGGTAGTCGAGCACGTAGGGCACTTCGCCGAAGGAGCTGACCCGGTCGCCCACCCGGACGGCGTCCTCGAGCGCGCCGTAGCTCGGGGCGGTGCCGGCGGTGGCGAGGTTGGTGCTGCGGCCGTCGTCGAGCAGCAGGACCTTCTCGGCGTTCGCCGCCTCGTAGGCGATGGCCTCGGCGCCGGGCTCGACGACGTCGGTGGCCTGCCGCAGCGGCTCGGTGCCGGCGGCCAGCATGACCTCGCCGTAGCGGTTGAGGTTGTAGACCTCGGTGACCGTGTAGTCGCCGGTGGGCTGGATGCGCATGCCTTCGAGCGCCTCGCGCTCGGCGGCGTCGGTCTGCGCCCAGTCGATGTCGACCGCACCGGGCAGCGAAGCGTCCTCGGCGCAGACGGCGACGGCGCTGGCCTCGACCTGGGTGAGGCCCTCGTACTCGGCGACCTCGCCGGTGACCTGGACGGCGTCGCCGATCTCCAGGCCCGCGGTGTTGCGGAAGACGTTGACCGCGGTGGAGGCCGCACCCGGGGTCGCCGCGGGGTCCTGCACGTAGACGCTGCCGAAGCCGTCGGGGCTGCTGGTCACGACGCCGGCGACGGTGACCGTGTCGCCGACCAGCGGGCTCTCCTCGCCGGTGCCCTGCACGTCGGTGATGGCGGTGAGACCGTCGGTGTCGCAGTCGACCGGCTCCGGGTCGGGCTCCGGCTCGGGGTCGACGACGCCGTTGGCCGCGCCGAAGGTGTTGGTCTCGGTGACCACCCAGGTGCCGTCGATCAGTTGGATCGACCCCTCGGCCGGGCCGCTGCCGGTCTCGGCGACGCCGACGTCGGTGGACTCGACCGTCGCGCCGCTGATGGTGGCGGAGAAGGTGCCCTCGTAGGAGAGGAACTGCACGACCGTGCCGGCCGGGTCGATCAGCGCCAGGCCGTCGGGCGCGCCGTTCTGCAGCCCGGGGAAGTCGACGACGACGACGCCGGACTCGCCGACGACGCCGGTCAGCTTCTTGGGGTCGTAGGTGGCGTTGTTGCCGCCGTTGACGCCGACCAGGGTCCAGCCGGTGAGGTCGGTGCCGGGCGCGGCCGCGATCTCGACGCGCTCGTTGGCGTCGGCTCCGCCGTTGTCGTAGTGGAACTCGCTGATGAAGGGGCTGCCGGCGGGCGGCATGAGCGCTGCGGCGGGCGAGGCGCCGAGCACGGCCCCTCCCACGACAGCGGCGGTGACGGCGGCGATGCGCGCCGTCATCCGGGGTGCGGGACGCACGGAGGGACCTCCGGTGGACGGGTCGGTCGGAAGGACCCGCAGACTCTCACCCGGCCGGGTGAACTCTGTGTGTCCACCACCGGACGCCGGGTGAACGTCGGGGACGGGTCCGTCACGCAACCCCGCGCTGACCTGCGGTGACGTCCATCACCCGGGAAACATGTGAGGCGGGACACATTTCTGGGGCCGTCGGACGATCGCGTGTCGCGACCCGGCGTGTCGGGAGCGGAGGGCGTGGGATTCGAACCCACGAAGAGGGGTTACCTCTTAGCGGTTTTCAAGACCGCCGCCATCGGCCACTAGGCGAGCCCTCCTGGCGCACCGAGGCTAGCGCCCGGACACGCAGCCGGGCCCGGCGCGTCCGCGGTGTGCGGACGGGCCGGGCCCGGGTCGTGCGGCTGGGTCAGGCCGAGCGGCGCCGCGCGGCGACGAGCAGACCGCCGCCGGCCAGCAGCGTCAGCGCACCGCCGGCCAGCCAGGGCGCGGGGGTGACACCAGTGGAGGCCAGACCCGCGACCGCCGCGGTGGCGACGCCGCCGGAGACGGTCACCTCGACGACGAGGGTGCGGACGTCGCCGTTCACGTCGACGCCCGTGGCGACCAGGTGGTGGACGCCGTTGGCCAGCTCCTTCGGCAGCGTCACCTCGGCGGTGAAGGTGCCATCGGCCAGCACCACGACCGACCCCAGCTTCACCGGCGTGGAGTAGACGACCAGCTCGACCGTCGAGCCGGGCAGGAAGTCCTTGCCGGTGACGGTGACCTTCTCGCCGGCGACGACCTTGCCGTCGGCGTCACTCGTGGTCAGCACGCCGTCAGCCGTGGGCAGCGTGGTCGGGATCGACGGACCGGCGATGACGGCGGTGGTCCCGGCGTCGGTGTCCCCGCCCTGGTACTCGCCCTCCTCGGTGCTCACGTACCCGGCGTACGAGTAGCCCGGGGACGCAGCGGCGACGCAGCTGGTCGCCCCGGCCGGCGCCTCGCACTGGGCGATGACCGGTGCGCCCGGAGCCTCCCAGTCACCCTCGAACTCCTGCGGGAACGCCTGCGCCCGGTAGCCGGTGACCTTGGCGGCATCCTCGGCCGGCGCGGTCCAGGTGAACGTGACCGAGCTCGGGCCGGCGGTCATCGTCGCGGTGGCCGGGCCGTCGATGTAGTGGTGCGGCGTGAACGGGGCGCTCGCCGCGCTGGCGGCGCTCGGACCGGACGCGCTCTGCGCCCGGACGGCGACCGTGTACGCCTTGTCGTTGGTGAGCCCGGAGACGGTCCCGGTGCGCAGGTCGTCGTCGTCGCCGCCTGCGTTCACCGTGCGGGTGCTGAACGGCACCCAGGTGGTGCCGTCGGTGCTGTACTCGTACCCGGTCACCGGGGAGACGGGCGACTCCGGGTCGAGGTAGGCGGGCCAGAACTCGACGGTGCCGACTCCGTCACCGCCGTAGGCGCTATGCACGCGGGGGGCCGCAGGGGCGGCGCAGTCGAGGAACTCGTAGGTGACCGAGCCGTCCCCGTAGTTCATGGCGTCCTCGAGGAAGTCCGCGTCCAAGGCCAGCTGACCCAGCTCGCTGTACCCGCCGCCACCGCCGGCACCGTCGACGCCGTCGGAAGCGCCGCCACCGCCACCGGTGACGCCCCACCGCCGCCACCCGCACCGGGCGCACCCGCGCCGCCGACACCGCCCGCCGCGTTGCCCCCGTTCGCACCGGCCGGGTCTTGCGTCTCGCCGCCGGCACCGCCGCCACCGCCGGCCTGGCCGCCGAAGTAGTCCCACTGGACGCCGGAGAAGCCGCTGCCGTTGCCGTCGGCGTCCCCACCGGCAGCATCGACACCGGCGCCGCCACCACCGGCGGCCTCCGCGATCAGGGTCGTGCCGGTGCTGCCGGCGTACACGGCCGTGCTGCCGCCACCGCCGCCGCCGCCTGCGCCACCCGCGCCACCGGCGTGGGCGCCGGTCCCGCCCGCCGACGCACCGCCGGCGGTGCCGATCACCGCGTGGAAGACCCCGCCGGGCTGGGTGAGCGTGGTGAAGGTGACCACGGCTCCCGCACCGCCGGTGAGCCGACCGCCGGCTGCGCCTTGGACGGTCCAGTCGATGGCGCAGGTGTTGGGCCCGGCGGTGACGACCAGGTCGGGCGAGGCGGGGGTCAGGGTGACCGGGGCGGCCGCGGCAACGCCGGCGGTGCAGAGCACTGCGGTGGACAGGCCGATCGTCGTGACGGCCAGCAGGCCGGCGGCACGACGGGACGGGGACGTGAGGTGCACGTCGATCTCCCAAGGAGGGGTGCCCGGAACGCCGGGGCTTCGTCTACCCGGAGGTCCGGGTGCTGGCGCAACCCGACCACTCACACCCAGTGCACAGACACGCCGCCGAGCCGATGGTGCACTGCGTTATCCCATCGTTACTTGTGGCGATTTCGGTCGATCATCGTCACCAAATGACAGGAATCGACCATCAGCGGCCGGATGAGTTGCTGAGTTCGACCAGCTCCTCACGTACGAACGGCCGTGTTCGGGCAACAGCGGTCCCACGGTCTCTGCACCGATCGGTCGACCACCGGGCCCCACCGGACGACCGCCGTCGACCTCTCGACGCAGCACAGGCCCGGCCCGTCCGCGGTGTGCGGACGGGCCGGGCCCGGGTCGTGCGGCCGAGGTCAGGCCGAGCGGCGCCGCGCGGCGACGAGCAGACCGCCGCCGGCCAGCAGCGTCAGCGCACCGCCGGCCAGCCAGGGCGCGGGGGTGAAACCGGTGTAGGCCAGCCCCGCGATCTCCGCGGTGGCCACGCCACCGGAGACGGTCACCTCGACCACCAGGGTGCGCGGGTCACCGTTGACGTCCACGCCGGAGGCGACCAGGTGGTGGGTGCCGTTGGCCATGTCCTCGGGCAGCGTCACCTCCGCGGTGAAGGTGCCGTCGGAGAGCACCACGGCCTGCCCCAGCGACACGGGGGTGGAGTAGGCGACCAGCTCCACCACCGACCCGGGCAGGAAGTCCTTGCCCGTGACGGTGACCTTCTCCCCCGCCACGGCCTTGCCGTCCTTGGCGTCACTGGTCAGCGTGCCCGACGCCTTCGGCAGCGACGCCGCCACGACCGGCGCGGCGATCGCGGTGGTGGTCACCCGGTCGGACACCCCGATCCGCTCACCCTTGGCGTCCAGCGACTCGACGCCCACGTTGTAGGTCAGCCCCGGGATCGCCGGCACCACGCAGGAGGTGCCCAGCGCGGCGGCGGGCTTGCAGAACACGGTGCCGCCACTGGACTGCGCCCCCACCGGGCTCGCGAACGCCTGGTACCCCGCGACACCGGCGGCGTCCTGCGGCGCCTTCCACGAGATCTTGATCGACGACGCCCCCGCAACGGCGGCGACCTCGACCGGAACCGACACCCGCGGCTTGACCACCACGTCCGGGGTCGGCACGTCCGTCTTGCACAGCGTCACCGTGCCGGAGATGACGCCGGCCCCAGGAACGGCGGCAAGGCCGGTGTCCCCAGGGAAGGGGCTGTTGTTGGTGTACTTGCCGTAGCCACCGCCGGCGCCGGCCCCCTCGTCGGCCCCCGCCCCGTCACCGCCGAAGGCGCTCAGCACGGTCTGCAGGTACGAACCGGCCGCAGTGCCCTGCTCCGCCGGCGGGGTTGCCGGCATGATCGCCACGGCCGACTCCGCGCCACCTCCACCGCCATAGAAGTACTCGTTCTCCTGCAGCAACAGGTACTTCGACCCGTCCGTGCCATTGCCGTCGTGACCACTCATGCCGCCATGGCCCGCCGAGCCGAGATCCTGGTGGGGGTCGAAGCTGGACTGGCCATCGCCGCCGGCCCCACCCGGGAACAGGTAGAACTCGGCCACCTGGTCGGCGGGGATGTCGAGCGGGACGGTGATCCCCAGGCGACCACCCGGCTTGCCCGGGTTCCCGAGGCTGTCCTTGCCCCCGGACCCGCCGACCAACTCCCACGTGATGCTGCAGAAGGCGTCACTGACGGGGAGCACCTCGTCCACGTGGACGTCGGCGGCAGCGCCCGGGTCCGTGGAGAAGGTGTAGGTGCGGTCGATGTCGGCCGACGCGACGCCGGTGACGCTGAGGACTGCGGTGGACAACCCGACCGTGCCGGCGGCGAGGACCGCGACAGCGCGACGGGACGATGACGCGAAGCGCACGTCGACTCCCAGGAGACAGCCCGACCCGGGCGCGGGCGACCGGTGAGCCGGGCGCAGACGAACTGCACCACTCGTCCACGTTGGCAACTGTCAACGACTCGACGGTGTGACGTCGCGTTATAGAACGGTGACCTGCCAATGAAAGTCCCCGCTGGCATCACTTCTTGCGCCATGGAATCGATGTCGCGAGGGCGCAGAGGCTGATCAGACGACGAGAACTGCCAATGACATCCGAAGGCGGACTGGCGACGCCGATCGGGTGACGCGCCGCGCATGCGCCCTGTCGGGCACCGCGGGGGCCTACCATCGACGTGATCACCTCCACCTCGACCCGGCCGGGTACGTCGCCGTACCCACCTCGCCGTTCCGCCGAAGCCGCGGGACGCAGGGGCCGGGAGGGAGGGCCCGGCCTCCGCGCCGGGCATGACCGGGAGGCGCGCGTTGTTGTCCAGCCGAGGTCCGCGGCACCGCGTCGACCTCCTCCTGGCTCCCGTCCCCCACCGAAGGACCACCTCCTGTCTGCCACCGCCCCCGAGCAGTCCGCCCCCCGCCGTCGCGAGCGCACGACCGTCCGTGCCGCTGCCGCGCGCGAGGCCGACCGCCAGGCCACCCGCGACGAGAAGACCGCCCAGCAGATCTGGGTGGACGGCGCCGCGCCCGAGCTGCCCCGCCGCACCGTGCGGCCCGAGTCGGTCGTGTTCCACCTGGGCCCGACCAACTCCGGCAAGACCTACGAGTCGCTGCAGGCGCTGGCCGCCACCGGCTCCGGCGTCTACGCCGCCCCGCTGCGCCAGCTCGCCCACGAGGCCTACGCCAAGCTCTCCGCCCAGCTGCCCGCGGGCACCGTCGGCCTGTCCACCGGTGAGGAGGAGATCGACCCCTTCGCGCCGATCGTCTGCTGCACCGTGGAGAAGGCCCCGATGCGGGGCGAGCTCCTGGTGCTCGACGAGTCGCACTGGGTCGCCGACCCCGACCGCGGCCACCACTGGGCCCGGCTGCTGCTGACCGGCGAGTTCCGGGAGATGCACCTGATCTCCGCGGCCGAGGCCTATCTGCTGCTCAAGCCGTTGGTCGCCGACGCCGCGTCGGTCGAGGTCGTCAACCACAAGCGGCTGTCCCGCCTCGACGTGCTGCACGCGCCGGTGAAGCCCACCACGGTGCGCCCGCAGACGCTCGTCGTCGCCTTCTCCCGGAAGAACGTCTACGCGGTCGCCGCCGAGCTCGACCAGCACCGCACGGGGAAGGTCGGCGTCCTCTACGGCGCGCTGCCCCCGGCCACCCGCCGCGAGGTGATCGAGAAGTTCACCGACGGCGATTTCGACGTGCTGGTCACCACCGACGTCATCGGCCACGGCATCAACGTGCCGGCGACGACCGTGCTGTTCGCCGAGACCAGCAAGTTCGACGGCGTCGAGGTCCGCCCGCTGCGCAGCTGGGAGGCTGCGCAGATCGCCGGCCGCGCGGGTCGCTACGGCCTCACCGGGCACGGCTCGGTCGGCGTCCTCACCGGGGTCGGCGGGCTGAAGCCGGTGCCCGCCCTGGTCGCGAAGGGCGCCGCCGTCGCCCGTGGCGACGAGATGAGCGACCTCCCCAAGCGGGCACCCCGGCTGCGGCCGGAGCTGGCCGACCTCGGCGCGTTCGAGGCCGTCGACCTGCCCGAGGCGCTCACCCGCTGGATGGCCTGGGCGCGCCGCGCCACCCGGGACACCGGCATGACCGCCGACGACGTCACCCCGCTCATCCTGCGGGTGCACGCCCTGCTGCCGCTGCTGCGCGGCCCGCTGGGCGCCGCCGGTGACCTGGAGACGGTGTGGCGACTGGTCAACCTGGCCATCGACTACAACCCGCCGCGGCGGATCCGCTGGCTCACCCTGGCCCGCGCCGCGCTGCGGCAGGCCGTCGGGCTGCCGGTGGCCGCCGAGACGGTGCTGCCCGACGTCCCGCGCGGCGGCTCGGTGGAGGACTACGAGCAGGCCGCCGCCGCCGCGCGCGACGCGCAGACCCTGCTCCGCCAGTTCCCCGACGTCGCCGGGCTCAGCAGCGAGGACGCCGCCTGGGTCGAGGAGGAGTGTGCGGAGAGCATCAGCGAGCTGCTCCCCGACGCCATCTCGATCGGCCGCTCCGGGAAGTGCGCCGAGTGCGGCACGGCGATCGCCCCGTGGTTCAGCACCTGCCGGCCGTGCAGCTCCCGCCCCGCCGGCCGGGGCAACGACGGCGGCCGGCCCCGCGACGGCCGCCGTCCCGGCTCCCGCTCGGGGTCGCGGCAGGGGCGCCGGCCCAACCGCAGCGGCCGCAGCTGACCCGGCGACGAGCTGCCGTCACCCCCGGGTGACGGCGGCCCCGACGGTCAGCTCGGCCAGCGCGCCGCCGGGCACCTCCAGCGCGGCGTCCACCGGCCCCGGGGACGGGTACCGCGGGCACTGCTGCGCCTGGTCCGACAGGCAGGGGGTCATGCGCGTGACCCCCAGGACGGTGTCGCCGTCCAGCCACGCGATGTCCAGCGGGACCAGGGTGTCCGCCATCCAGAACGTCACCTCGCGGTGCTCGGCGGAGCGGAAGAGCATGCCGGTGCCGGCCGGCGGGACGATCCGACCGGCGCGGTCATGCGTCGACCGTGACGTCGTTCCACGGCAGCCTCGGCTCCACCCACGGGAAGACGACGAACAGCAGCAGCGCCACCACGGCGAGCACCAGCACCAGCGCCTCCACCGTCCTGATCGCCGTCCCACCCGGCAGGTGCCGCCACATCCAGCCGTACACGCTCAGTCCTCCTGCAGTTCCGGTGGCCCGTCCGGGGCGTCGGCCTTGCTGATCCCGCTGCCCTCCAGCACCGCGTGCACGATGAGCCGCTGCCGCGCGGAGTACTTGGGGTGGCAGGTGGTGATCGTCAGGTAGGAGCCGGTGGCCCCTGCCCCGGGCGCGTTCGGCGTGGTCGCGATGACCCCGACGTCGGCCGGCGACACGATCTGCTGACCCGGGATGCCGCTGGGGTCGGCCGCGTAGTCCCCGGTCGCGGGGTCCCCGAGCACGCGGTAGGTGAACCAGCTGTCGACGGTCTCCACCACGATCGCGTCCCCGGGCACCAGCCGGTCGGCGTCCAGGAACGGGGAGCCCTTGCCCACCCGGTGCCCGGCGATCCCGACGTTGCCCGGCTGACCGGGCAACGTCGTGCCGACGTAGTGCCCCGGCCCCTCGCGCAGCGCGTCCTCGGTCGTGCCCTCCAGCACCACCCGGGCCCAGTCCTCACCGAGCCGCGGCACGTGGAGGACGGCGAGCGGCTCCCCCTCGGCCGGGGCGACGGTCATCGGGGTGCCGGGGCCGGACACCGGTGCGGGCGCGCCGTCCCACTGCTGGTGGATCTCGTCGGCGAGCTGGCCCTGTGCCCGGTCGCTGAGCAGGTCGGTCACGTACAGCTCGTAGACGACGAACAGCAGGACGAGCAGCCCGGCGGTCACCAGCAGCTCACCCGTGCCGCGGACGGCGATGCGCCACCACGGGTCACGCCGGGCCACCGGCCCGCGCGGCGGGTCCACCGGTGCCACGGCGGGGACGGGAGGCAGCGCATCCCGTGGGATCAGGTCGGGGACCCGCTCCCACCGCTGCGTGGTGTCGCTCTGGTCCCACTCGGTCCGTGCCAGGTCCACCACGCCTTCCGCCCGTCGAGTCAGCGCGCCGGGGACCACGAGGGGACGGCGCCATGCGGACACTAGGCGAGCCGGGACGCTCCGCGCGGGTGGCCGCGGTCAGCGGCGACGCACCCGTCACTCGCTGCCCACCGGTACCGGCGCGGCCACTGCGAGCGGACCGGCCGGTCCTCCGGTAGGACTGAGAGGTTGCGCCCTGACCGCCGCCCGGTGGCCGGGGACGCCCCACGACCACGGAGCCGCCTGGATGACCCGTCCGACCCGCGACGAACCGACCCCGAACGACCTGTCGGACTGGTTCCTCACCGCCGCCGAGCGGGGCAACGACGCCACCCGCCTGCTGCCCTGGACCGAGCGCAACGCCGTCCGGCCACTGGTCCACGGCCGCAGCTACTTCCCCGCCCTCGCCGCGGCGCTGGCCGACGCGGGGCGCGGTGACCTGGTGTACCTGGCCGGCTGGCGCGGGGACACCGACGAGCTGCTCACCGACGACGGCCCGACGGTGGGCAAGGCGCTGTCGGACGCCGTCCGCCGCGGCGCGCTGGTCAAGGGGCTCATCTGGCGGTCGCACGTCCAGGCCCTGGAGTTCTCCGCCGCGCAGAACCGCGACCTGTCCCGCGACGTGAACGAGACCGGGGGCGAGGTGCTGCTCGACCAGCGGGTCCGCCCCGCGGGCAGCCACCACCAGAAGTTCGTCGTCGTCCGGCACCGCGACCGCCCGGCCGACGACGTCGCGTTCGTCGGCGGGATCGACGTGGCGCACAGCCGCCGCGACGGGGCCGCGCACGACGGCGACCCGCAGACCCGCCCGTTCGCCGCCGCCTACGGCGAGACCCCTGCGTGGCACGACGTGCAGGTGGAGCTGCGCGGCCCCGCCGTGCGGGAGGTCGAGGCGGTGTTCCGGGAGCGCTGGCAGGACCCCGCCGCGCTGTCCCGGATGCCCTGGCACGTGCTGCCCGACGTGCTGCGGGGCCAGGACCGCGAACCGTCGTCCCTGCCCGAGGCCCGGCCGGCGCCGCCGGCCGAGGGCTCCTGCGCGGTGCAGCTGCTGCGCACCTACCCGAACCGCCGGCCCGGGTACCCGTTCGCCCCGGACGGCGAGCGCAGCGCCGCCCGTGGTTACGCGAAGGCGCTGCGCCGGGCCGAGCGCCTGGTGTACGTCGAGGACCAGTACATGTGGTCCACCGAGATCGCCCGGGTGTTCGCCGACGCGCTCCGCGCCAAGCCCCGGCTGCACCTGGTGGTCGTCGTCCCGCGCCACCCCGACAAGGACAGCCCGCTGTCGGTCGCCCCCATCACCTACGGGCACACCCGGGCACTGGACATGGTGCGCGCCGCCGGCGGCGACCGGGTGCAGGTGCTGGACGTGGAGAACGCGCAGGGAGTGCCGGTGTACGTGCACGCCAAGGTCTGCATCGTCGACGACGTGTGGGCCACGGTCGGCAGCGACAACTTCAACCGCCGCTCCTGGACGCACGACTCGGAGCTGACCGCCGCGGTCGTCGACGCCGAGCCGGACCTCCGCGAACCGACCGACCCCGGTGGCCTCGGGGACGGGGCCCGCCGGTTCGCCCGGGACCTGCGGCTGACGCTCATGCGCGAGCACCTGGGCCGGGCCGACGGCGACGACGCCGACCTGCTCGACCCGGACGAAACGGCCGAGGCCGTGCGGCGCAGCGCGGCCGCCCTGGACGACTGGTACGCCCGCGGGCGCCGCGGACCGCGCCCCGCCGGCCGGGTCCGCCCGCACCTCGTCGCCGACCCGCCGTGGTGGAAGCGGCTGCTCGCCGCGCCGGTCTACCGCCTCGCCATCGACCCCGACGGCCGGCCGCTGGGGCTGCGGCTCCGCCGCCGCATGTGACGCCTCAGGCCGGCGCGGCACCCGCCTCCTCCGCCACCGGCGTCCCGACCACGCCGTGCAGGTGGCAGGCGGCGAGCTGGCCGGGTACGCCGGCCGGCTGGAGCGCCGGGTCGACGTCGTCGCAGGGCTCGAAGACGGAGGGGCAGCGGGTGCGGAACCGGCAGCCGCTGGGCACCGCCGCCGGGGACGGGACGTCGCCGCGCAGCACGATCCGCTCCCGGGCACGCTCCACCGACGGGTGCGGCACCGGGACGGCGGACAGCAGCGCCTGCGTGTAGGGCATCTGCGGTTCGCTGCCCACCGCCGCGGCCGGCCCGACCTCCACGATCCGCCCCAGGTACATGACCGCGATCCGGTCCGAGACGTGCCGGACGGCGGACAGGTCGTGCGAGATGAACAGCAGCGTCAGGCCCAGCCGGCGCTGCAGCCCGCGCAGCAGGTTCAGCACCTGCGCCTGCACGCTCACGTCGAGGGAGGCGATCGCCTCGTCGCAGACCAGGAAGTCCGGCTCCCCGGCCAGCGCCCGGGCGATGCCCACCCGCTGCCGCTGACCGCCGGAGAACTCGTGCGGGTACCGCCCGGCCACGGCCGGGTCGAGCCCGACCAGCTCCAGCAGCTCCCCCACCCGCGCCGCGCGCTCGCGCCGTCCGGGGTGCAGGCCGTGCACCTCCAGCGGCTCGGCGACCGTCTGCGCCACCGTGCGCCGCGGGTCGAGCGAGGCGAACGGGTCCTGGAACACCATCCCGGCCCGCCGCCGCAGCCGGCGCAGGTCGCCGCTGGACAGCGACGTGACGTCGGTGCCGTCGAAGGTGACCGTGCCGCCGGTCGGCTCGACCAGCCGCAGCAGCGCGTTGCCCAGCGTCGACTTCCCGCAGCCGGACTCCCCCACCAGGCCGAGGGTCTCGCCCCGGCGGACCTCGAGGTCCACGCCGTCGACCGCCCGCACCGCGCCCGTGGTCCGGCGCAGCACCCCCGAGCGGATCGGGAAGTGCACCTGCAGGCCGCGGGCGGAGACCAGCACGTCGTCGTCGCTCATCGGGCCTCCTCCGTGCACCAGGTCGCCGCCCGGTGCGGCAGCCCGCCGCCGCCCGCCCCGAGGACGGCGAGCGGGGGCTGCTCGGTCTCACAGCGCGGGTCGGCGCGGACCGGGCAGCGTGGCCAGAACACGCAGCCGGCCGGCAGGTCGGTGGGCGCCGGCGGGGTGCCGGGCACCGTGGCCAGGTCGGGCACCGAGCCGTCGGCACGCGGCTCCGCCAGGTCGGGCAGGGCGCCCAGCAGGCCCCGGGTGTAGGGGTGCGCGGGGTGCTCCAGGACGTCGTCGACCGTGCCGTCCTCCACGCACCGCCCGCCGTACATGACCAGCACCCGGTCGGCGATGCCGGCGACCACGCCCAGGTCGTGGGTGATCCAGACGACGCCGGTGCCGTGCTCGCGCTGCAGCCGCTCGACCAGCTCGATGATCTGCGCCTGCACCGTGACGTCGAGGGCGGTGGTGGCCTCGTCGGCGATCAGCAGCGCCGGGGAGCTGCTCAGCGCGATCGCGATCATCACCCGCTGCCGCATGCCGCCGGAGAGCTCGTGCGGGTACCGGTCCAGCGCCTTGCCCGGGTCGGGCAGCCCCACCTCGGCCAGCAGCTCGGCGGCGCGCTCCCGGGCGGCCGCCTTGCCGACGTCGGCGTGCGCGCGGATGCCCTCGACCAGCTGGCGCCCGACGGTCAGCACCGGGTTCAGCGAGGTCATCGGGTCCTGGAAGACCATCCCGATGCCCGGTCCGCGCACCTCGCGCAGCCGGTCCGGGCGCATGGTCAGCAGGTCCTCGCCGTCCAGCCGGGCCGCGCCGCTGACGGTGGCGACGCCGTCGGGCAGCAGCCCCATCAGCGCGAGCACCGAGACGCTCTTGCCGCTGCCGGACTCCCCCACCACCGCGACGGTCTCGCCGCGGCCCACGGTGTAGCTGATCCCGTTGACCACGTCGGCCGGCCCGCGCGGGGTGCGCAGCCGCACCCGCAGGTCCTGCACGTCCAGCACCGGCTCGCTCACTGGCGACGCACTCACTGTGCCCTCTGGTTCGCTCCCGCGGGACGCTCCGCTCCTCGCTCGCTGGCGCTCGCTGCGATGCTCACGCCCCGGTCGGCTCACTGTGCCCTCTGGTTCGCTCCCGCGGGACGCTCCGCTCCTCGCTCGCTGGCGCTCGCTGCGATGCTCACGCCCCGGTCCGCTCACTGCCGGCCTCCGCTCATCGCCGTCCGCTGCCGCGGGTCGAGCACGTCGCGCAGCCCGTCGCCGAGCAGGTTGAACGACAGCACCAGCAGGAAGATCGCCAGCCCGGGGAAGACCGCGATCCACCAGGCCAGCTCGATGTAGCCGCGCCCCTCGGACAGCATCAGCCCCCACGACGGGTCCGGCGGCTGGGTGCCCAGGCCGAGGAAGGACAGCGCCGCCTCGGACAGCACCGCGAACGCCAGGCTCACCGAGGTCTGCACGATGATCGGCGGGGCGGCGTTGGGCAGCACGTGCCGGAACAGCAGCCGCAGGTCCGAGGAGCCCACCGACCGGGACGCCCGGACGTAGACCTCCTCCCGCACGCTGAGCACGCTGGAGCGGGTGACCCGCGCGAAGATCGGGATGTAGACGATGCCGATGGCGATGGTCGTGTTCGTCAGGCCCGGCCCGAGGATGGCGACGATCGAGATCGCCAGCAGCACCGCGGGGAAGGCGAAGAGCATGTCCATGAACCGCATCAGGGCGTCGTCGACCCACTTGCCGTAGAAGCCGGCGAGCAGCCCGATCAGCGTGCCGACGACCAGGGAGATGCTGACCGCGATCAGCCCCACCCGCAGCGAGACCGTCGCCCCCAGGACCACCCGGGAGAGCACGTCGCGCCCCAGGTCGTCGGTGCCGAACGGGTGCTCGAGGCTCGGTGCCTGCAGCCGGTCGGCGACGGAGATCTCGTTGGCGGTCTGCGGCGCGAGCTGGTCGTCGAGGAGGGCGACGACGACCATCAGCAGGATCCACCCGGCCGCGATCGCCGCGGTCGGGTTGCGCAGCAGCAGGCCCAGCGTCTCCCGCCAGCGCGGGCGCTCGGGCCGCAGCGGGGCGGCCGGCTGGCCGGTGCGGTTCCCGGCGGTCGGCTGGTCGGTACGGGCCCCGGCGGTCGGCGTCCCGACGGTGGCGGAGCCGTAGGGGCCGCCGTCCGGCGGCTCGGCGGCCGGGCTCGGGCCCGGGTCGGCAGGGGTGGTCATCGGCGGGCGATCCTCGGGTCCAGCCGGCTGTACAGCAGGTCGACCACCAGATTGACCAGCAGGAACACCAGCGCGAACAGCAGCACGGCGCCCTGCAGCACCGGGTAGTCACGGGCCTGCACCGCCTGCAGGGCCAGCTGGCCGAGCCCCGGCCAGGAGAAGACGATCTCCACCACGACCACCCCGGACAGCAGGTAGGCCAGCTGCACGCCGGTGACGGTGACCAGCGGCAGCAGCGCGTTGCGCAGCACGTGCCAGCTGAGCACCTGCCGCGCCTTCAGCCCCTTCGCCCGCGCCGTCCGCACGTGGTCCTGACCCAGCGCCTCCAGCACGCTGGAACGGACGAAGCGGGTGATCACCGAGCCGGAGACGACGCCGGTGACGACCGCCGGCATGATCAGCCGCTGGAACCAGCCCCACGGGTCCTCGGTCAGCGGCACGTAGCCGCCCGAGGGCAGCCAGCCCAGCGTCCCGGCGAAGACCAGGATCAGCACGATCCCCATCCAGAAGTCCGGCACCGAGATGCCGATCTGGCTGAGCACCGTGGCGCCCCGGTCGACCAGCGACCGGGGGCGCAGCGCGGAGATCGTGCCCAGCGGGACGGCGATGAGCAGCGCCACGACGATGGCCGCGAACGCCAGGGTCAGCGTCGCCGGCAGCCGCTCGAGGATCTGCCCGGTCACCGGCTCGCCGCTGCGGAAGCTCACCCCGAGGTCGCCGGTGAGCGCCCGGCCGGCCCAGGTGAAGTACTGCTGCAGCAGCGGCTGGTCCAGCCCGGACCGCTGCTGCAGGGCGTCGTAGCTCTCCTGGGAGAACCGGGTGCCCAGCGCCAGGCGCACCGGGTCGCCGGGGACGAGGTGGACCAGGGCGAACACGATGACGCTCACCCCGGCCAGCACGACCAGCGACTGACCGGTGCGCCGGAGCAGGTACCCGGTCAGGGCAGCTCCACGTCCTCGAAGTTGATCGCCTTGTCCGGCCGGATCGTGTAGCCCGACAGCCCCGGAGCCCACGCCTGCACGACGTCGGGGTTGTAGAGGTACACGTAGGAGGCGTCGTCGACGATCAGCTGCGCGGCCTGGTCGTAGAGGTCCTTGCGGGCGTCCTGGTCGGTCTCGCTGGCCGCCGCGGTCAGCAGCCGGTCGACCTCGGGGTTGCTGTAGCCCTGGTAGTTGCTGGAGCCGTCGGTGATGTGCTGGGCGTGGTAGTAGTCGAACGGGTCGATGTTGCCCAGCCAGCCCAGCAGGAAGGCGTCGAAGTCACCCTGCGACTGGCGGTCCAGCCAGGTGGCGAAGTCGACGGTCTGCACGTCCACGTCGATCCCGATCGGCTCCAGCTGGCTGGCGATCACCTGGGCGGCGGTGACCGTCTCCGGGAACTCGTCGGTGACCATCAGGCCCATCGAGATGGGCGTCTGCACGCCGGCCTGCTGGAGCAGCTGCTCCGCGGCCGCCGGGTCGGCGTCGTAGGGGGCGTAGTCGGAGTAGAAGAAGCTGTCCTCGGGGATCGCCGTCTGGTTCGGCTCGGCGGCGCCGAACCGGGCCGCCTCGGTGACCGCGCCGCGGTCGATGGCGGTGGCGATCGCCTGGCGCACCGCCGGGTTGCCGAACGGCTCCCGGGCGTAGTTCATCGACATGTACCAGTAGTCGACGCTCGGGGTGGTGGCCAGCTCGACCTGGTCGTTGCCCTCCAGCGACTCGATCTGCTGCGGCGGGACGTTGTCGGTCCACTGCACCTCGCCGTTCTCCAGCGCGGTCAGCGCGGCGGCGGGCTCGGTGATGTAGCGGAACTCGACGCCGTCGACGCTCGGCGCGCCACCCCAGTAGTCCTCGTAGGCGGCCAGCTCGGTGCTGCCGGCGTCGGAGCTCTCCAGCGTGAACGGCCCGGTGCCCACCGCCTCGGTGGTCAGGTCGTACTCCTCGGCCGCACCCTCGGGGAGGATCGCCATCCCCTTGAAGCCGCCGATCAGCGCCGGCAGGTTCGGCGTCGGCTGGCTCACCTGGATCTCGACCGTGGTCGGGTCGACCGCGGTCACCGACTCGACGTTGGCGAACCGGTAGGCGTTGTTCAGCTCCTCGTCGATGATCCGGTCGTAGGAGTAGACGACGTCGGCGGCGTCGAACTCGCTGCCGTCGTGGAAGGTGACGTCGTCCCGCAGGGTGAACGTCCAGGTCAGCCCGTCGTCGCTGGTCTCCCAGTCGGTGGCGAGGCTGGGCTCCATCGTGAGGTCCTCGGGGTTGGGGACCACGAGGGTGTCGTAGACGTTCTCCAGCACCTGGAAGCTCGGGTAGGCGCTGGTCACGTGCGGGTCGAACTGGTCGGGCTGGGCGCTCACCGCGGCGACGAGCGTGTTGTCGCCGCCGGAGCTGCCACCGCCGTTGCCGGTGTCGACGCTCTCCCCGCCGGAGCAGGCGGTCAGCGCCAGCGCACCGGCGGTGCCGAGGAACAGGAGTCGTGGGGCGCGCACGGGCTTGCCTCCGGGGTCGACGTCAGATCCACTCCCGACCCTGGTCCTGCCGCCGGGTCGTTGCAGGCCGGGACCGGTGATCGTTGCCGCTTCGTGATCATGCGGCGGCGGCCGCCGTCCAGGCTGCGGACGGCGGCCGCGAGGGCCACGTGCGTCTCAGAGCGCGACGTAGACCGACTTCGTCTGCAGGTACTCGTCGAGCGCCTCGGGACCGTTCTCCCGGCCGTAGCCCGACGCCTTGTAGCCGCCGAAGGGCAGCGAGACGTCGAGGATGCCGTAGGTGTTCACCCAGATCAGCCCGGCCTCCAGCCGTGCTGCGACCCGGTGGGCGCGGGCGACGTCCTTCGTGTGCAGACCGGCGGCCAGCCCGTAGGGCGTGCCGTTGGCCAGCGCGATCGCCTCCTCCTCGGTGTCGAACACCTGCACGGTGAGCACCGGGCCGAAGATCTCCTCCTGCACCAGCCGGGAGTCCTGGGCGACGTCGGCGACCACGGTCGGCGCCATGTAGAAGCCGCCGTCCTTCTCGATCCGCTGCCCGCCGGCGACGACCCGGCCACGGCCGCCCTCGCCGTCCGCCAGCGCCACGAACCGCTCGACGTTCTCCAGGTGCCGCTCGCCGGCCATCGGCCCGACGACCGTGCCCTCGTCCAGCGGGTCGCCGACCGGCACGTGCGTGGCACCGCCGACGACGCCGGCGAGCACCTGCTCGTAGACCCCGCGCTGCACCAGCAGGCGCGTGCCGCCCATGCAGAACTGGCCGGTGTTGAAGACGAACGCGGAGACCGCCGCCTGCACGGCCTCGTCCAGGTCGGCGTCGTCGAACACGATGTTGGCCGACTTGCCGCCCAGCTCCATGGTCACCGGGGTGACGTTCGCGGCCGCGGTGGCGGCGATCGCGCTGCCGACCTTCGTCGAGCCGGTGAAGGCGATCCGGTCCACGTCCGGGTGCCGGGTGAGCCGGTCGCCGGCGACGGCGCCGTGCCCGGTGACCACGTTCAGCACCCCGGCGGGCAGCCCGGCCTCGGTGAGCAGCTCGGCGATCCGCAGCGCGGTCAGCGGGGTGTCCTCGGCGGGCTTGTGGACGACGGTGTTCCCGGCCGCCAGCGCGGGGGCGATCTTCGACGTCGACAGGATCATCGGGAAGTTGAACGGGGTGATCGCGGCGACCACGCCCAGCGGCTCGCGCCGGGTGTAGGCCAGGCCCGGGCCGCGGATGCCGCGGGTGGCGCCCTCGATCGCGCCGGCGAGCCCCGCGAAGTAGGAGAAGTGCTCGGCGGTCGTGTTGGTGTCGATCATCCGGGCGAAGGTGATCGGCTTGCCGGTGTCCAGGCTCTCCAGCCGGGCCAGCTCCTCGCCGTGCTCCATGATCAGCGCGGCGGCGCGCTGCAGGACGGCGCCGCGCTCGCGCGGGCTCATCGTGCGCCACGGTCCGCTGTCGAAGGCCCGGCGGGCGGCGGCGACGGCGCGGTCGACGTCCTCGACCGTGCCCTCGGGGACCGTGGTGACGACGCGGCCGGTCGACGGGTCGACCACGTCGCGGCGCTCGCTGCCGCTGCCGTCGGACCACTGACCGTCGATGTAGTGCTTCCCCGGGGGCAGCACGACCTGCTCGGCGTGGTCCTGGGTCAGTGTGTCGGTGCTCATCTCTCCCTCTCCCGGGCAGCCCCGCGGGGGGCCGCCCTCCGCGACGGCGCTGTCGGGGAGAACCGTCCGACACCCGCGCCGGAATGTCACGCCCTCCCGGCGCGCGACCTGCCGCCAGGCGGAAGTCGGAGGGGTCAGACGGGACGGATGACGGAGACCACGTGCTCGACGCCGCTCTTCTCGTTGCGGACGGCGAGGTCCCAGCCGCCGTCCCGCTGCTCGGTCGCCAGGGTGACGGTGGAGGGCAGGAACAGCGGCTTGCGGAAGCCGACGTCCACGCTGACCGCGTCGGGCAGCCGGCCGGACAGCGCCGCCAGCGCCCGCGCCTTGACCCACATGCCGTGCGCGATCGCCCGCTTGAAGCCGAACGCCTTGGCGGTCAGCCCGGAGAGGTGGATCGGGTTCACGTCGCCGGAGACCTTCGCGTACCGCCGTCCGGCGCCATCGGGCACCCGCCAGCGGGCGGCGACCCGCTCGACCTCGCCCACCGGCACCTCGACGTCGGCCTCCGGCGCGCCGTCCGGCGCCGCGGCCCCGCGGGCCAGGTAGGTCGACCGGCCGCGCCAGACCTCGTCACCCCGGCTGCGCACCGAGGCCACCAGGTCGACGGTCGCCCCGCTCCGGTGGGTGGCGAACCGGTCGGCCCAGACCTCGAGGTCGAGCGCCTCGTCGACCCCGATCGGCCGGTTCACGGTGATCCGGTTGCGCACGTGCACCAGCCCGGGCAGCGCCAGCGGGAACGACCGGTCGGCCATCAGCGCGACCTGCAGCGGGAAGGTGAGCACGTGCGGGAAGGTGACCGGCAGCGCGTCGGCCAGCGGGAACCGGCAGACGGCGGCGTAGTCGGCCAGCTGCGCCGGGTCGACGGTCACCCCGGTGCGGGCCAGGTGGGTGTCGGGCAGGTCGCCGCCGCGGCCGCGGGCGGTGACCGCCGCCCTGGCGAACAGCGCCGCCATGTTCGGCGGGTCGGTGAGGACGATCATCACGCCCCCAGCAGCGACTGGCCGCACACCCGCACGACCTGGCCGTTGACCCCGGCGCTGGCCGGCTGGGCGAGGAAGGCGATCGTCTCGGCGACGTCGACCGGCAGCCCGCCCTGCTGCAGCGAGTTCAGCCGCGAGCCGACCTCGCGGGTGCCCAGCGGCATCGTCGCGGTCATCTCGGTGACGATGAAGCCCGGCGCGACCGCGTTGATCGTGGCGCCCCGCTCGGCGAACTCCGGCGCCCAGGCGCGCACCATGCCGATGATCCCGGCCTTGGACGCCGCGTAGTTGGTCTGCCCGCGGTTGCCCGCGATGCCCGACTGCGAGCTGACGCTGACCACCCGGGCGCCCGGCTTCAGCGCGCCGTCGGTGTCCAGCAGCGCCTGCGTGATGTCCAGCTGCGCCTGCAGGTTCACCGCCATGACGGAGTTCCAGCGGGCGGCGTCCATGTTCACCAGCAGCTTGTCCCGGGTGATCCCGGCGTTGTGCACGACGACGTCCACCCCGCCGTGCCGGGCGATCAGCTGCGTCGCCAGCCGCGGGCCGGCGTCGTCGGCGGTGATGTCGAGCGCGACCGCCGTCCCCCCGATCTCGTTGGCCACCGACGCCAGCTGCTCGCCGGCGGCCGGGACGTCGACCGCGACGACGTGCGCGCCGTCGCGGGACAGCACCCGGGCGATCGCCGCACCGATGCCGCGGGCCGCGCCGGTGACGACGGCGACCTTCCCGGCCAGCGGGCGCTCGTCGTCCTGGCTCGCCGGGGTGGCGCCGGTCAGGGTGAGCACCTGACCGTCGACGTAGGCCGCGCGGCCGGACAGGAAGAACCGCAACGGGCCGCCCAGCGCCGGCTCGGCGCCCTCGGGCACGAGCACCAGGTTGGCGGTGCCGCCGTTGCGCAGCTCCTTGGCCAGCGAGCGGACCAGCCCCTCCAGCGCCTGGCGGGCCGCGGCCTGCGCCGGGCCCTCCGCCGTCGCCGGCGGGTCGGCCAGCACCAGCACCCGCCCGCTGGCCCCGAGCCGCTTCATCGCGGGGGCGAGCAGGTCGTGGGCGGCGGCGAGGTCGCCCGGGCCGGTCAGGCCGGTGGCGTCCAGCACGACGGCGCCCAGCTTCGCGCCGCCGTCGTCGCCGTCGGCCACCACGGGGGAGACCACGGTGACCCCGGCGTCGCGCAGCAACGCGGTCACCTGGTCCCGCAGCCGGCCCTGACCGGCGGAGCCGACCAGCGCAGGCCCGGGGAGCAGCGGCTGGCCGGGCTCGTACCGGCGCAGCTGCGCCGGCCGGGGCAGCCCCAGCTGCTTGGTGATGGTCGTACCGACGCCGGAGTTGGCGAAGTCGCGGTACCAGTCGCTCACAGGTGATCTCCTTCGATCCGGCTTTCGGCGCCGAATGCCGGCCGGGTTTCGGCGCCGAATGCCGGCCGGGTTTCGGCGCCGAGACCTGGAAGTGGGTGGTGGCGGGTCAGGACTCGAGGATCGCGACGACGCCCTGGCCGCCGGCCGCGCAGATGGAGATCAGCCCGCGCTTGCCCGGGCCGGCCTCGTGCAGCGTCTTCGCCAGCGTCGCGACGATCCGGCCGCCGGTGGCGGCGAACGGGTGCCCGGCGGCCAGCGACGAGCCGTGCACGTTCAGCTTCGCCCGGTCGATCGACCCGAGCGGGGCGTCCAGCCCGAGCTTCTCCTTGCAGAACGCCGGGCTCTCCCAGGCCTTCATCGTGGCGAGCACCGTGGAGGCGAACGCCTCGTGGACCTCGTAGAAGTCGAAGTCCTGCAGCGTGAGCCCGTTGCGCGCCAGCAGCACCGGGACGGCGTAGGCGGGGGCCATCAGCAGGCCCTCGCCGCCGTGCACGTAGTCGACCGCGGCGGTCTGCGCGTCGACGAGGTGGGCGAGCACCGGCAGGTCGCGCTCGGCGGCCCACTCGTCGCTGGCCAGCAGCACGGCGGAGGCGCCGTCGGTGAGCGGGGTGGAGTTGCCGGCGGTCATCGTGGCGTCGTCGCCGCGCCCGAAGACCGGCTTCAGCGCCGCCAGCTTCTCCACCGAGGTGTCCGGCCGCAGGTTGTTGTCCCGCGCCAGCCCCAGGAACGGCGTCACCAGGTCGTCGAAGAAGCCGGCGTCCCAGGCCGCGGCCAGCGCGTGGTGCGAGCGGACGGCGAGCTCGTCCTGCTCCGCGCGGCCGATCTCCCACTCCTTCGCGGTGATGGCCGCGTGGTCGCCCATCGCCAGGCCGGTGCGCGGCTCGGCGTTGCGCGGGATCTCGGGAGCCAGCTGGCCCGGGCGCAGCCGGCCGAGCGCCTTGAGCCGCTGCTGCACGGTCTTCGCCCGGTTGAGCTCCATGAGCACGCGGCGCAGGTCCTCGCTCACCGCGACCGGGGCGTCGGAGGCGGTGTCGACGCCGCCGGCGATGCCCGACTCGACCTGACCGAGGGCGATCTTGTTCGCGACGAGGACCGCCGCCTCGAGGCCGGTGCCGCAGGCCTGCTGCACGTCGTAGGCGGGGGTCGCGGCCGACAGGCGCGAGCCGAGCACCGCCTCGCGGGTCAGGTTGAAGTCGCGGGAGTGCTTGAGGACGGCGCCGGCGACGACCTCCCCGACCTGCTCGCCCTGCAGCCCGAAGCGGGCGACCAGCCCGTCGAGGGTGGCGGTGAGCATGTCGGAGTTGCTCGCCCGGGCGTAGGCGCCGTTGGCGCGGGCGAAGGGGATGCGGTTGCCGCCGACGATCGCGGCCTTCCGGGTCTGTGCAGCCATGGGAGGACCTCCGAGGTCGTTGATGGCCATATCCGCCCCCGCACGCGGGGCAGAAATGGCCATTTCTGCCCCGAGGGGGGTGAGCGCTGTCAGGTACCGACGGTATCAGGTACTTTCGGTGCCGTGAACACCGAGACGGCGCCCGCACCGCGGGACCGGCGCGACTCCCGCTGGGACGCGCACCGGCGCGCGCGGCGCGAGCAGCTGGTGGAGGCGACGCTGGCCGCCGTCGGCCGGCACGGACCCGGCGTCGGGATGGACGAGATCGCCGCCGAGGCCGGCACCAGCAAGACCGTCGTCTACCGGCACTTCGCCGACCGCAGCGAGCTGCACGTCGCCGTCTGCGCCCGGGTCGCCGAGCAGCTGACCCGCAAGCTGCGCGAGGCGATCGGCAGCAGCGAGCACCCCCGGCAGATGGTCTCGGCCGCCGTCGAGACCTACCTGGCGTTCATCGAGGCCGACCCGGGCGTGTACCGCTTCGTCGTCGGCCAGTCCCTCGCCGACCGGCCGGTCGACCTGATGACCGAGGGCAAGGACCCGATCAGCAGCCTGTCGGACCTGATCGGCGACGAGGTCGGCGCCCTGGTCGCCGTCGCGCTCGACCGCGCCGGGCAGGACACCGCCGCTGCCGCGCCGTGGGGACACGGGGTGATCGGGCTGGTCCGCGCCGCCGCCGACTGGTGGCTCCGCGCCGACCGCCCGATGCCGCGCACCCAGCTCGCCGCGCACCTGACCGACCTGGCCTGGACCGGACTGCGCGGGGTCGTCACCCCCGCGTCGCGGAACACCAGGCCCTCAACCACCGCCCCCGCTCGTCCGATGGAGGACTCATGACCAGCACACCGACGCCGCTGACGCAGGTCGACCCCGCCCGGCTCACCGAGGTCCTCGACGGCCGCTGGGCGCACGTGCGCCGCGACGCCCGAGAGAAGCTCGGCACCGCCCACTACGCGACCGTGCACGGCGAGACGATGACCGAGGCCCGCGACCGGGCGACCCGCCTCGCCGCCGACCTGGCCACCACCGGGACCGTCGCGTTCGGCTACCCGCGGGCGTACGGCGGGTCCGACGACGCCGGCGCCTCGGTGGTCTCCATCGAGATGCTCGCCCAGGCCGACCTGTCGCTGATGGTCAAGGCCGGCGTGCAGTGGGGCCTGTTCGGCGGCGCCGTGCAGGCGCTGGGCACCCAGCGCCACCACGACGAGTTCCTCCCCCGGATCATCTCCTTCGACCTGCCCGGCTGCTTCGCGATGACCGAGACCGGCCACGGCTCCGACGTCCAGCAGTTGCGCACCACCTGCACCTACGACCCGGCGACGCAGACCTTCGACCTGCACACCCCGCACCAGGCCGCCCGCAAGGACTACATCGGCAACGCGGCGAAGGACGGCCGGATGGCGGTCGTCTTCGCCCAGCTGGTCACCGGCGGCCAGCGGCACGGCGTGCACGCCTGGCTGGTGCCGATCCGCGACGCCGACGGCAACCCGATGCCCGGGGTGACCATCGGGGACGACGGCCCGAAGGCCGGGCTGCTCGGCGTCGACAACGGCCGGCTGAGCTTCGACCACGTGACCGTCCCGCGGGACATGCTGCTGGACCGCTACGGCCAGGTCGCCCCCGATGGCACGTACACCTCGAGCATCGAGAACGAGACCCGGCGCTTCTTCACCATGCTCGGCACCCTGGTGCGCGGGCGGGTCAGCGTCGGCGGCTCGGCGTCCTCGGCGACGAAGGTGGCGCTGGAGATCGCCGTCCGCTACGGCGACGTGCGGCGCCAGTTCTCCACCCCCGGCGAGGAGCGCGAGGTCGTGGTCAACGACTACCTGGTGCACCAGCGGAAACTGCTGCCCGCGCTGGCGCGCAGCTACGCGTTCTCCTTCGCCCAGGAGGAGCTGCTCTGCACGATGCACGACGTGCTGGGTGCCGAGGCCGTCGACGAGGGGGCCCAGCGCGAGCTGGAGTCCCGGGCCGCCGGGCTCAAGGCGCTGCAGACCTGGCACGCCACGCAGACCATCCAGCTGTGCCGCGAGGCCTGTGGCGGCGCCGGCTACCTGCAGGAGAACCGGCTGCCCGGGCTGAAGGCCGACACCGACGTCTTCACCACCTTCGAGGGCGACAACACGGTGCTCCTGCAGCTGGTCGCCAAGGGCCTGCTCACCGGCTACCGGGACGCCTTCGGCTCCCTCGACGGCTGGGGCAAGGCCGCGTTCGTCGCCGAGCAGGTGCGGGAGACCGTGCTGGAGCGCACGGCGGCCCGGGCGCTGATCCAGCGGCTGGTCGACGCCGTGCCCGGCCGGGAGGACGACGTCCCCTTCACCGACCGCGGCTGGCAGCTGAAGATGCTGGAGGACCGGGAGGAGCACGTCCTGGAGGGCGTGATCAAGCGGCTGCGCAAGAACGCCGCCACCCACCGGGACGGCCGGCAGTTCGACGTCTTCAACGACGTGCAGGACCACGCCCTCAAGGCCGCCGAGGCGCACATGGAGCGGATCGTGCTGGAGGCGTTCGTCGCCGGCATCGAGCGGACGGCGGACCCGGCGGCGCGGGCGCTGCTGTCCCGGGTCTGCGACCTGTTCGCCCTGACCACCATCGAGGCGGACAAGGGCTGGTACCTGGAGCACTCGCGGATCAGCCCGCCCCGGGCCAAGGCGCTCACCGGCGCGGTCAACGAGCTGCTGGCCGAGCTGCGCCCGCACATGCGCACCCTGGTCGACGCCTTCGCCGTCCCCGACGCCTGGCTGAACTGCGCGATCCTGGCCGAGGAGCCGCGCCGCCAGGAGACGATGGCCGCCCACGACAGCACGCTGCGGGCACAGGGCACCGAGCCGCAGGCCGAGGAGACCGCCACCGACCTGGAGCTCGCCCCCGCCCAGTAGCCCCCCGCAGGGCGACAGTGGCCATTCTCGGCCCTCCGTCAGGGGGCGAGAATGGCCATTTTCGCCCTCGAGGGGGTGGTGGCGCCCGAAGGCGGCAGGCGGGACCGGATGATGTGCGGCCGTGGAGGTCCTGGCGGCGACGGTCGAGACGCTGCGCATCCCGCAGGTGGTCGACCTGACGGCGATCGTCATCGGCGCGCTCACCGGTGGGCTGCTGGCCGCCCGGGAGGGGTTCGCCGTCTCCGGCGTGCTGCTGCTGGCGGTCAGCGGCGGCCTCGGCGGCGGGCTGATCCGCGACGTCCTGCTCGCCTCGGCCCCGCCGGTGGCGCTGACCGACCCGGCCTACCTGCCCACCGTCGCGGTCACCGCCGCGGTGACGTTCTACTTCTCCGGCTGGCTGTCCCGGCTCACCCGGCTGCTGGTGGTGCTCGACGCCCTCACCCTGGGCTTCTTCACCGTCATCGGCGCGCAGAAGGCCCAGCTGGCCGAGCTGCCCAGCGCGTCGGTGGTCTTCCTCGGCACGCTCACCGCGGTCGGCGGCACGCTCATCCGCGACGTGCTGCTGGCCCAGCGGGCGGACATCGTCGGGCCGGGGCCGTACAACGCGGTCGCGGCCCTGATCGGGGCGTCCGTGCTGACCGTGCTGGCCGGGCCGCTGGACCTGCCGCCGCTGCCGGTCGCCGCGATCGTCATCACCCTGGTGGCGGGGTTGCGGGTGCTGTCGGTGTGGCGTGGCTGGGAGGCGCCGGTCGCGGTCGACCTGCCGCAGCGGGCGCGCAGCCGGCTGGGCCGGCGGCTGTCCCGGCGGGAGACGCCTCGCCGCGAGAGGACCCGGCGGCGCGGACGGCGCTGATCCTCAGCCGGCGGCCGGCGGTCTGACGGCCGGCGCCGGCTCGATCCCCGGCGGCACCCGCTGCGGCCCGGCCTCCGGCGGGCGGGGCAGGTCCTGCGGGTGGACCCGGACGGCGAGCAGCGCGACGTCGTCCTCGGTGTCGGGCAGGTACATCCGGGCCAGCAGCTGGTCGCACAGCTGCTCCAGCGGCAGGTCGGCGAGGTCGATGAGCACCCGGCGCAGCTCCGCGAGGCCGGCGTCGAGGTCGCGGTCGCGGCGCTCGACCAGGCCGTCGGTGTAGAGCAGCAGGGTGCCGCCCCGGTCGACGACGGCGACCCGGTCGCTGCGCGAGGTGCGCGGGTCGACGCCCAGCAGCAGGTCCGGAGCCTGGTCGTCGAGCAGCGTGACCGTGCCGTCGACCCCGATCAGCACCGGCGGCGGGTGACCGGCCGAGGCCCAGCGCACCCGGGTCTCGCTGTGCTGCAGCTCCGGGTCGTCCTGCTCCAGCCGGGCGACCACCGCCGTCGCCATGGTGTCCAGGTCGAGCCCGGCGGAGGCCCGGTCCAGCCCGCTGAGCAGCTCGGCCGGGCTGCCGCCGGTGTGGTGCCCGATGCCGCGCAGCAGCCCGCGCAACTGCCCCATCGCGGCCGCCGCCCGGCTGTCGTGGCCCACCACGTCACCGATCACCAGCACGGTGGCCCCGTCGGACTGCACGAAGGCGTCGTACCAGTCACCGCCGATCTCCGCCCCCGCGGCGGCCGGGACGTAGCGGACGACGATCTCGCAGTGGTCCGGCGCCGGCGGGGCGGTGAGCATGCTCCGCTGGAGGGTCTCGGCGAGCTGCCGCTGCTGGCCGAACAGCCGGGCCTGCTGCAGGGCCGCCCCGGCCCGGCGGCCGACCTCGACCGCGGTGTCCAGCTGCGCCTCGGTCCGCACGTCCCGGCCCGCGTCGGTGTAGATGCCCAGGGCGCCGAGCGTCTCACCCCGGGCCACCAGCGGGACGACGACGCCGGCCCGCGGGGCCAGCGCGGCGAGCATCGCGCGTGCCCCGGCGTCCGGCAGGGCGCGCTCCACGTAGGCCGCGTCCAGCTCGGAGAGGACGACGGGGCGGCCGGTGCGGGTCACCACCCGCGCGGCGGCGTCGTCGCTCATGCCGGTGACCATGGCCCGCACGTAGGCCTCCAGCTCCTCGCGGCGGCTGCGGTCGGAGTGCGCGGAGGCGACCCGGCGCATCCGGCCCTGCTCGTCGGTGACCACGACCCAGCACCAGTCACCCAGGGCCGGCACCACCAGCTCGGCCAGCCGGTCCAGCTGCTGGTCGATGTCGAGCGTGCCGGCCAGCACCCGCCCCACCTCGGCCAGCAGCTGCAGCCGGGCGTTCGCCACGGTCAGCGCCCGGACCGCGGCGTCCCGCTGGTCGTCGGCCTGCAGCCGGGACACGCTCAGCCCGATCTGCGCGGTCAGCGCCTCCAGCATGGCGACGTCGTCGGCGCTGAACGCCCGGCCGTCGGGCCAGACCGCCACGAAGCTGCCCAGCAGCCGGCCCTCCACCCGCAGCGGCAGGGCGGCCACCGCGCCCACGCCGACCAGGTCGCTGACGTCGGCCATCCCCGGGAACCGGGCCACCGCCGCCGCCCGGTCGGCCAGCAGCACCGGCTCACCGTGCCGGGCCACGTACTGGGTGGGCAGGGCGTCGTCGAGCGGCAGGTCGACGCCCCGGGCCGGCAGCTGGACGTCCGCGCCGGACTCCACCGCGTCGACCAGGCCGCGGGTGAGGTGCAGCAGCAGCTCACCGGTGGCCGGGTCGAACACCGCCAGCGCGGTACCGGAGGCGCCCAGCACGGCGCGGCAGCCGCGCAGGGCGATCTCGGCGAGGTCGGGCATCCCGGTGACGTTGGCCAGCTCGACGGCGACCTCGGCGATCGCGGCCGCGCGCTGCACGGCGGCCAGCCGGCGCTGCGTCTCCTCACGCGCGTCGGTGACGTCGACGGTGGTGCCGACCAGGCGCAGCGGGGCGCCAGCGGCGTCCCGCAGCACCCGCCCCCGGGTGACCGCCCACCGCTCGGCGCCGTCGGCGCGCAGCACCCGGATCTCGACCACGAACTCCCCGCTGCCGGCGAGCGCGGCCCGCATCGCCTCCTCGACCGCGGCGTGGTCGTCGGGGTGGATCCGGCCCACGAGCGCCTCGTCGGTGGCGAACTCGACCGGACCGGCGACCCCGAAGATCGCGGCGTTGCCCTCGTCCCAGCTGATCCGGCCGGTGGTGAGGTCGGTCTCCCAGGTGCCGACGGCGCCGGCCGCGAGCGCCAGCTCCAGCCGGGTCAGCGAGGAGCGGACGGTGGCCGAGGCGGCGACCAGCTCCAGCTCGGTCACGACGGTCGCCGCGACCTCCCGGGCGACCAGCAGGTCCCGGTCGGTCCACTCCCGCGGGGTCGGGGAGAGCAGGCTCAGCGCGCCGACCCGGTCCCCGGAGGCCAGCTGCAGCGGCACCGACAGGCAGGCGCCCAGCGTCCCGGCGGCGACCGCGGGCAGGCCGGCGACGCGCGGGTCGGTGGCGGCGTCGGGCACGACCAGCACGGCACCGGCACGGACGGCGACCGACCCGGGGACCTCGCTCAGCGGGGTGGCCTCGCCCACCGCGATCGGCCGGCCGGCGCCACCGAGCGCCACCGCGACGTCGGTGAGCAGCACCACCTGCGCCGACGGGACGCCCACCAGCCGGGTGGCGATCCCGGCCAGCCGGTCGAACGGGGCGGTGCCGGTCAGCTCGGCGGCGAGCCGGCGGGCGACGTCGACCCGGCGCGGGTCGGCCAGCGGATCGGGGGACGGACCCACCTCGGACACGCCGGCCCGCCTCCCCCTGCTCCCCGCGCGCAGCGACGTCCGGCCGCCCGGACGCCCACCTGCGGCGCACCATGCTGGCACGTCACCTGCACGAACCGGGTGAACGGCGTCGGCGTCGGACACCGGGACGGCCTCAAGGAGCACCACCGGGGCGCCGATCTGGAGGAGGTGACCGCGACCCTGCCTCCCCAGCGGGAGGACTGCCGTCCGCTGTTGGCCGGTGCCGACGACCTCACCGTCGTGTTCCAGCCGATCGTCGACCTCGCCTCGGCGAGCATCGCCGGCTACGAGGCGCTGGCCCGCTTCCCGGGAACCGCGTCCCCCGACGTGTGGTTCGCCGCCGCCGCCGAAGCGGGCCTGGGCGCCGAGCTGGAGGCCCTCGCGCTGCGCAAGGCGCTGGCCGCCCTGCCGGACCTGCCGCCCAACACGTTCCTGACCGTCAACGTCAGCCCGCACCTGCTGGGTGCCGCACCGGTCGCCGCCGCCCTCGCCGCCCCGGCCACGCTGCGCCGCGTGGTGGTCGAGCTGACCGAGCACATGCCCACGCCCGACCTGGCCGCGCTCCGGGAGCAGACCGCGGCGCTGCGGGGCCGCGGCGCCCTGATCGCCATCGACGACGCCGGCTCCGGCTACGCCGGCCTGCAGCAGCTCGCCGAGGTGCGGCCCCAGCTGGTCAAGCTCGACCGGGCGCTCGTCGCCGGGGCCGACACCGACCCGGTGAAGGCCGCCCTGGCCGAGATGGTCGGCACCTTCACCAGCCGGATCGACGCCTGGCTGCTCGCCGAGGGCGTGGAGACCGCCGGTGAGCTGGCCGTCTTCGCCCGGCTCGGCGTCCCGCTCGCCCAGGGCTGGCTGTTCGGTCGGCCCGCCCCGTACTTCGCCCCGCTGTCGCCCGAGGTCGCCCAGCTGGTGCGCACCCAGGTGGCCCGCGCGCAGCTGGCCGAGAGCGTCGCCAGCCTGCTGCGCCCGCTCCGGCAGCACGACGCCGGGGACGACGTCGGCTCACCGCCGCCCTACGTGCTGGTGGACGCCGAGGGGGTCCCGGAGGAGCTGGTGCTCGCCGACCCGCGCACCGGAGCCGCCTACCGCGCGCCGGTCTCGCTGCGCGTGCACCCCTCGGCGGGGGTCACCGAGACGCTCCAGCGGGCGCTGACCCGGCCGCCGGTGCACCGCTTCGACCCGGTGCTGTGCACCGACCGCAGCGGCGCCGTCCTGGGTCTGCTGCGGATCGAGGACCTCGCCTCCGCGGCCGCCACCACCCCCTGAGCCCCCGGGGGCCGTGCACCCGCCCCCGGCGCACCACCCCTGGCCACCGTCCGGTGGGCGGGTTCCCGCACCACACTGGAGACCACATGAAGGCGTTCGCCTGCGGGGACGTCGTCCCCGGCTGCACCACCACGTTCACCGGCCCGGACGAGGACGCCGTCCTCACCCAGGTCGCGGCGCACGCGACCGCCGACCACGGGCGGGGCAGCGTGCCGCCCGAGCTCGTCGAGCAGGTCCGCGCCCGCATCGTCGCCGCGTAGCCACGCGCGGTGGCTCCGCACCGCGCCCAGCCGAAGGCCCCCTCGCCGGGTCCCGCCGCGAGCGTGCGAGCGGTGGGGGGCGAGGGGGTCCTTCATCACGCGGAGGCGTCGGTGAGCAGCTGCCGCTGGTCGTCGGTGAGCACCAGGTCCAGCATCGGCAGCAGGTCGGCCAGCTGCTCCACGCTGCGGCCACTGGCGATGGGCGCGGTCACCGTGGGCCGGTCGGCGAGCCAGCGGAGCGCGACGGCGGCGCCGGTCACGCCCTGGGCGTCGGCGACCTGCTGCAGCGCGGCGAGCACCCGGTCACCCTTCTCCCCCACGTACTGCGCGGCCCCCTTGGCGCGCGGGGAGTCGATGGTCTCCCCGGCCCGGTACTTGCCGGTGAGGAAGCCGCGGGCCAGCCCGAAGTAGGGCATGACCCCGAGCTCGTGCTCGGCCGCCACGGCCTGCAGCTCGTCCTCGTAGACCGCGCGCTCCATCAGGTTGTAGTGCGGCTGCAGCGCCACGTACCGGGTGACGCCGAGCTCGCCGGAGGTGCGCAGCGCCTCGGTGAGCCGAGCGGCGGAGTAGTTCGACGCCGCCACGTACCGCACCTTGCCGGCCTGCACGAGCTCGTCGAAGGCACGCAGCGTCTCCTCCAGCGGCGTGCTGTCGTCGTCGTAGTGCGCGTAGTAGAGGTCGATGTGGTCGGTCCGCAGGTTGCGCAGCGACCGCTCGCAGGCCGCCCGGACCTCCGCCGCCGACAGCGGGTGCTCCTTCTCCCCCGGGCTGGCCTTGGTGGCCACCACCATCCGGTCGCGGGCACCGCGCTCGGCCATCCAGTTCCCCAGGATCGTCTCCGAGACGCCGTTGCCGTACATCTCGGCGGTGTCGACGAACGGCGACTGGGTGCTCGGGACGGCGTCGGCGAACCGGTCCAGCAGGGCGAAGGACGTCGGCTCGTCGGCGGTCCACCCGAAGACGTTGCCGCCGAGGCAGAGGTCGCTGACGGTCAGGTCGGTCGCGGGCAACTGAGGCATGGCCCCCACGCTAGGGCGGCACCCGGTGCCGCGCGCGTCGGACCCGGCGTGATCAACTGCGTGACGAAAGTGACCTGCGGGTAGGAAAACCCCGGGAATCCGGGCTCACAGCTCGCCAACACCCAGGTCGGCATGGCAACGTGCCGCCCGTTGCTGGTCGACGACGTGGTCGGCCAGATCCGCCCACCGGGCACCCGCCACACCGGCGGCGGGCCTGGTGGAGGCCCCGGTGTCCGCCAGGACTCCCGGGGGCCGCGCCCGGTCCGACCGGGCGCGACGAACCACGGCGGCCCGCCCGAGGGCCGGGCCGCCGATCACGACACCGAGAGGAACCCGATGAACAAGGCCGAACTCGTCTCCGCCATCGCCAAGCGCGCCGACGTCCCCGCCAGCACCGTCGACTCCGTGATCAACGGTCTCCAGGAGGAGCTCGTCGACGCCATCACCCGCGGCGACAAGGTGGCCATCCCCGGCCTGCTCACCGTCGAGCGCTCGCAGCGCTCCGCTCGCACCGGGCGCAACCCGCAGACCGGCGAGTCCATCGAGATCGCCGCTGCGCACACCGCCAAGGTGTCCGCCGGCTCGAACCTGAAGAAGGCTGCCGCGGCCGTTCCGGTCGACTGAGGAAGGACCTGGCTGCTCCCCACGACACGCTCCGCGCGCCGCGGGACCCTGCAGCCAGGCCGTTCGAGGACGTCACGCGCCCCCGTCGCGCTCCTGACCCCGTGTCAGGATGCGCACGGGGGCGCTGCTCATCGGGGAGCCGGGGCCCGCGACGAGCGGAGCGCCCGCATGACGGCCGTGCAGACCGACCTGACCGTGACCACCGACCCGGCCGAGGTCGGGCTGGACGCCGCCCGGCTGCAGCGGCTGGACCACCGGCTGGACCGCTACGTCGACGAGGGCCGGCTGCCCGGGTACCTGGTGACCGTCGCCCGGCACGGCCGGCTGGTGCACGTGGGCACCGGCGGGCTGCGGGACGTCGAGGCCGGCCGCCCGGTCACCACCGACACGCGCTGGCGCATCTACTCGATGACCAAACCGGTCACCTCGGTCGCGGCGATGTCGCTGTACGAGGAGGGGGTTTTCGAGCTGACCGACCCGATCAGCCGGTGGCTGCCGGAGTTCGCCGAGACCCGGGTGTGGACCGCCGGGCCGGCGCAGCAGCCCGTCACCGCCCCGCTGATGGAGCCGATCCGGGTGTGGCACCTGCTCACCCACACCTCCGGGCTGACCTACGGCTTCCACCACGCGCACCCGGTCGACGGCGCCTACCGGCTGCGCGGGCACGAGTGGGGCACCCCGCCCGGCGCCGACTCCGCCGAGGTGGTGCGGCAGTTCGCCGAGCTGCCCCTGCTGTTCCAGCCCGGTACGGAGTGGAACTACGGCGTCTCCACCGACGTCCTGGGCCGGCTGGTCGAGGTGATCGCCGGCATACCGCTGGACGAGGTGTTCGCCGAGCGGGTGTTCGGCCCGCTGGGCATGACCCAGACGTCGTTCGGGCTGCGCCCGGAGGACGACCCCGACTCCCTCGCCCAGCTCTACGGGCCCGGGGTGACGCCGATGCCGGCCCCGTTCGCCCAGGCCGCGCTGCGGAAGCCCACCTTCCTCGCCGGCGGCGCCGGGCTGGTCTCCACCGCCGGTGACTACCTGCGGTTCGTCGAGATGCTGCGGGCCGGCGGGGTGACGCCGTCCGGTGAGCGGGTGCTCGGCCCGCGCACGGTGGCGCACATGGTGCGCAACCACCTGCCCGGCGGCCTGGACCTGGAGTCGGCCGGCCGGCCGCTGTACGCCGAGACCCCGCTGCGCGGCGTCGGCTTCGGGCTCGGGTTCTCCATGGTGCTGGACCCGGTGCGCTACGGCGGGGTGGCCAGCGTGGGCACCTACGGCTGGGGCGGGGCGGCGTCCACGGAGTTCTACGTCGACCCCGTGGAGGACCTGACGGTCAGCTTCTACACCCAGCTGCTGCCCTCGAGCACCCTGCCGGTGCGCAACCACCTCCGCCCCCTGGTGCAGCAGGCCCTGCTCTGACCCCCTCGGGGCGAAAATGGCCATTTCCGCCCCAGGACCGGAGGGCGAAAATGGCCATTTCCGCCCCGAGGGGAGGATGGCGGCATGGAGCCCAGCCACGTCCTGCTGCCCGACGAGCGCACCCTGCACGGCTCCTGGGACCCCGCGCGCCCGCCCGTGCTGACCGTCGACCCGGGCTCCTCGGTGCGGCTGGGCACGCTGGACTCGGGCTGGTCGACCGGCCCGTACACCGGCCCGGACACCGTCGCAGGGCTCGCCGCCCGGCCCCGGCACCCCGCGCACGACCCGGCGCACGGGCACGCGCTCACCGGCCCGGTCGCCGTCCGCGGCGCCCAGCCCGGGCAGGTGCTCGCCGTCCGCATCGACGACGTCGTCCCCGGCCCGTTCGGCACCACCTACGTCGGGCTGCGGTCCACGGCGCTCAACGAGTGGCTCGGGGTGACCGCCGCCCCCGTCGTCCACCGGTGGACCCTCGACGCGACCGCCGGCGTCGGCCGCAACCACGCCGGGCACTCGGTCGCGCTGCGGCCGTTCCCGGGCGTGATCGGGGTGCCGCCGGCCGAACCGGGGCAGCACTCGACGATCCCGCCCTCCTGGCACGGCGGGAACCTGGACTGCCGCGAGCTGGTCGCCGGCTCGACCCTGTACCTGCCGGTGACCGTGCCCGGTGCGCTGCTGTCGGTCGGTGACGGGCACGCCGCGCAGGGCGACGGTGAGGTGGCCGGCACCGCCATCGAGTGCCCGCTGGAGCGGATCGACCTGACCCTCGACGTGCTGCCCGACCTGTTCGGCCGTGCGCTGACCACGCCGGTCGCCCGCACCCCGGCGGGCTGGGTGACCATGGGCGTCGCCGACGACCTGGACGAGGCGACGGCGGTGGCGCTGGACGCGATGCTCGACGTGATGGCCGCGGTGCACGGCATCGGCCGGTCCGACGCGCTGGCGCTGGCCAGCGTGGTGGTCCACCTGCGGGTCACCCAGGTGGTCAACCAGGTGGTCGGCGTGCACGCCGTCCTCCCCTGGGGCGCCATCCGCTAGTCGCCGGTGGCGCCGTCGATGCGCTCGCGGAGCAGGTCGGCGTGGCCGTTGTGCCGGGCGTACTCCTCGATCATGTGCAGGTACACCCAGCGCAGCGACACCTGCTCGCGCTTCCGTCGGGTGCGTCCCAGGCTGAGCTCGTCCAGCGAGCCCCGCGCCGCCACCTCCCGGCTTGCCTCCACCGCGGCGGTGAACGCGGCCAGCTCCGCGGGGACGGCGGCCGGCGGGTCGTCGCCGTCGCGGCCCACCCCGTCGAAGTCGCCGTCCGGGTCGTCCGGGCCGCAGTAGAGGTCCCCGGCGTCGTCCCGGCCGGCGATGATCCGCTGGAACCAGGCCCGCTCGACCTCGGTCATGTGCCGGAGCAGGCCGCGCAGGCTCAGCGCCGACGGCGGCACCGACCGCTCGCCGAGCTGCTCGGGGCTCAGACCCGCGCACTTGTGCAGCAGCGTGCCGCGGTGGAACTCCAGCCAGGCGTCCAGGGCGGCACGCTCGCCGTCCAGGTACGGCGGGTCGACGCGGTCGGGAGCGGCGGGGAACTCGGTCATGGCAGCAGTTTGGTTGGCTGGCCCCGTGCTGCGCATCGGGTCCCTCGACGTGCCGGACGGCGGACTCGTCGTCATGGCGATCGTCAACCGCACCCCCGACTCCTTCTACGACCGCGGCTCCACCTACGAGCTGGACGCCGCCCTGGCCCGGGTCGCGCAGGTGGTGGCCGAGGGCGCGGACATGGTCGACGTCGGCGGGGTGAAGGCCGCGCCCGGCGCGGAGGTGTCCCCCGCGGAGGAGGTGCGGCGCACCGTCGACCTGGTCGCCGCCATCCGCGCGGCGCACCCGACGCTGCCGATCTCCATCGACACCTACCGCGCCGAGGTCGCCCGGGAGGCGCTGGCCGCCGGGGCGGACGTGGTCAACGACGCCTGGGGCGGGGTCGACCCGCAGCTGGCGGTGGTCGCCGCCGAGGCCGGTGCCGGCATCGTCTGCACGCACGCCGGCGGCCTGCCGCCGCGCACCCGGCCGCACCGGGTGGTCTACGACGACGTCGTGGCCGACGTCGTCGCGCGGACGACGGCGCTGGCCGAGGCGGCGGTCGCCGCCGGGGTGGACCCGGAGCGGGTGCTGGTCGACCCGGGGCACGACTTCGGCAAGAACACCCGGCACTCCCTGGAGGCGACCCGCCGGCTGGACGAGCTGGTGGCGACCGGCTGGCCGGTGCTGGTGGCGCTGTCGAACAAGGACTTCGTCGGGGAGACCCTCGACGTTCCGGTCGACCAGCGGCTGACCGGCACGCTCGCGGCGACCGCGGTGAGCGCGTGGCTGGGCGCCCGGGTGTTCCGCGTGCACGACGTCGCCGCGACCCGGCAGACGCTGGACATGGTGGCCTCGATCAAGGGCGACCGTCCCCCGGTGCGCAGCATCCGCGGCCTCGCCTAGAGGCAGAGGCATAGGAGCCTGTGCACCCACTTCTCGGCCGCAGACCGGGTGCAAAGCCTCCTATGCCTGGATCGGCGGCCGCCGCAGCTAGGTTCGCGGGCATGGCCGCCACCGGGTTCCACTCCGCCGCCGAGCTCAACGACCTGCTGCCGGGGACGCTGCCCGGGCTGCTCGGGATCGTCATCGACGAGCACGAGCCCGGCCGGCTCGCCGCGCACCTCGACGTCCGGCCCGACCTGCTGGCACCCAACGGCTACCTGCACGCGGCCAGCGTGGTGGCGCTGGCCGACACCGCCTGCGGGCTGGCCACCCGGGCGCTGCTGCCCGAGGGCGCGAGCGGGTTCACCACGATCGAGCTGAAGAGCAACCACCTGGGCACCGCCCGGGAGGGCCGGATCGAGGTGGTCGCCACCAACGCGCACGCCGGGCGGACGACGCAGGTGTGGGACGCCGTGGTCACCGCCCCGGCTGCGGGCAAGACCCTCGCGCTGTTCCGCTGCACCCAGTCGGTGCTCTGGCCGCGCGGGTGATCGCTACCTGCGGGTAACCCCCGGGTGTGACTCGCGACACGCCCGGTGTGAGACTGACGCCACACCCCGAGTCGAGGAGGACCCCGTGGCGCTGGCCAGTCGTTACCCGGACGTCGAGATCCCCGAGCTGTCCGTCCCGCAGTTCGTGCTGGCCGGCGCCGCCGAGCGCCGGGACTCCCCGGCGCTGATCGACGGGACCTCCGGCGAGACGATCACCCACGGCGAGCTGGCCTTCTACGTCGAGCGCCTGGCCGCCGCCCTCGCCGCCCGCGGCCTCCGCAAGGGCGACGTCGTCGCCGTGTTCGCCCCGAACACCATCTGGTACCCGGTGGTCTTCCACGGCATCGCGGCGGCCGGCTGCGTGGTCTCGCCGATCAACGCCCTCTACACGCCCGACGAGATCGCCTTCCAGCTGAAGGACTCCGGCGCGAAGGTGCTGATCACCATCTCGCTGTTCCTGGACCGGGCACAGGCCGCGGTGGCGCAGGCACCCGTCGACGAGATCGTGGTGATGGACGGCGCGGAGGGGCACGCCTCGCTGCGCGACCTGCTCACCACCGATGCCCCCGCCGTCCAGGTCGACATCGACCCGGCTACCGACCTGGTCACGCTGCCCTACTCCAGCGGCACCACCGGCCTGCCCAAGGGCGTCATGCTCACCCACCGCAACCTGGTCGCCAACGTGACCCAGTCGCGCCCGCTGGCCGGCGTCGAGGACGGCGACGAGCGGATCATCGCCGTCCTGCCGTTCTTCCACATCTACGGGCTGACCGTGCTGATGAACCAGGGCCTGCAGTGGGGCGGCACCGTCGTCACGCTCCCCCGCTTCGACCTCGAGCAGTTCCTGCGCGCCATCCAGGACCACAGGATCACCCGCGCGTTCGTCGCCCCGCCCATCGTGCTGGCCCTGGCCAAGCACCCGATGGTCGACCAGTTCGACCTGTCCTCGCTGCGCAGCGTCACCTCCGGCGCGGCGCCGCTGGACGAGTCGCTGGCCCAGGCCGCCCAGGACCGGCTGCGCAAGGGCGCCGCGGAGGGCACCTCGGTGGGCCAGGGCTACGGCATGACCGAGCTCTCGCCGGTCTCGCACACCACCCCCGAGGTCGGCCTGGAACCCGCGGGCGCCGGCCCGACCCCCAAGGGCACCGTCGGCTACGCGCTGCCGAACACCGAGTGCCGCCTGGTCGACCCGGCCACCGGGGAGGACTGCGCCCCCGGCGAGCGCGGCGAGCTGTGGGTGCGCGGCCCGCAGGTGATGGCCGGCTACCTGAACAACCCCCAGGCCACCGCGGACACCCTGGACCGCGAGGGGTGGCTGCACACCGGTGACGTGGCGATCGTCGACGACGAGGGCCGCTACACCGTCGTCGACCGGGTCAAGGAGCTGATCAAGTACAAGGGCTACCAGGTGGCGCCGGCCGAGCTGGAGGCCGTGCTGCTGGGCCACCCGGAGATCACCGACGCCGCGGTGATCGGCGTGCTGGAGCGGGACACCGGCGACGAGCTGCCCAAGGCGTTCGTCGTCCGGGCCCCCGGCTCGTCCCTCGACGAGGACGGTGTCATCGCGTTCGTCGCCGAGCGGGTGGCGCCGCACAAGAAGGTGCGCCTGGTCGAGTTCATCGAGCAGGTTCCCAAGTCGATGGCCGGCAAGATCCTCCGCAAGGACCTCAAGGCCCGCGCCTGACCCGGCCCCTCTCCCGGTTGATCATGGGGAGATCGTCCGGTGACACGCCGTCCGACGGCGTGTCACCGGGCAACAACGCCATGATCAACGCCGGGCGCGCGGCGGCCGCACCACGGGCATAGCGTCGGGGGCATGCGTGCGGTGACGGTCAGCGAGCCCGGCGGCCCCGACGTCCTCGGCTGGGGTGAGGTGCCCGACCCGGTGTGCGGGCCGGGTGAGGTGGTGGTCGATGTCGTCGCGACCGCGGTCAACCGGGCCGACCTGATGCAGCGGCAGGGCTTCTACCCGCCCCCGCCGGGCGCCAGCGAGGTGCTCGGGCTGGAGTGCAGCGGCGTCATCAGCGAGGTCGGGGACGGCGTCGCGGGCTGGGCGGTCGGCGACGAGGTGTGCGCGCTGCTGGCCGGCGGCGGCTACGCCGAGCGGGTCGCCGTCCCGGCCGGGCAGTTGCTCCCCCGGCCCGCGGGGGTGGAGCTCGCGAGCGCGGCGGCCCTGCCGGAGGTCACCTGCACCGTCTGGTCCAACGTGTTCCTGCTGGCCGGGCTGCGCGCGGGCGACGTGTTCCTGGTGCACGGCGGTTCCAGCGGCATCGGCACGATGGCGATCCAGCTGGCGGTGCGGGCCGGCGCCCGGGTGGCCACCACCGCCGGCAGCCCGGCCAAGCTCGCCGTCTGCCGGGAACTCGGCGCCGAGATCGTCGTCAACTACCGGGACGAGGACTTCGTCGAACGGGTGCGGGCGGCCACCGGCGGGCACGGCGCGGACGTCGTCCTGGACAACATGGGGGCCGCCTACCTGGCCCGCAACGTCGACGTCCTCGCCGACGGCGGACGGCTGGTGGTCATCGGCATGCAGGGCGGCCGGAAGGCCGAGCTGGACCTCAGCCGGCTGCTCGCCAAGCGGGGCAGCGTGCACGCCACCGCGCTGCGCTCCCGGCCCGCGACCGGCCGGGGCGGCAAGGCGGAGATCGTCGCGGCGGTCCGGCACGACGTGTGGCCCGACGTCGAGCGCGGCGTGGTCCGCCCGGTCATCGACCGCCGGCTGCCGATGTCCCGCGCGGCGGAGGCGCACGCCCTGCTGGAGGAGAGCTCGCACATCGGCAAGGTCCTGCTGCTCCCAGACTGAGGTCAGCGGAGGTCGTCGATGCACTCGACGAGCCGCTCGACCTCCTCGGCCGTGTTGTAGTGCATCAGCCCCAGCCGGACGGCGCCCCCGGCCTCGTTGACGCCGATCGCGTCGAACAGCTCGCGGGCGAAGAAGTCGCCGTCCCAGGCGCAGATGCCGCGGCGGGCCAGCTCACCGGCGACCTGCCGCGGGCGCATCCCCGAGACGGTGAACGACAGCGTCGGGGTGCGCGGCCAGGGCTCACCCAGCACGTGCAGGTGCGGCATCCGCCGCAGCGCGGTGTCCAGCCGGTCGAACAGCTCGCCCTCGTACCGGCCGACGGCGGCCATCGCGGTGACCAGCCGCTGCCGCCGGGTGCCCGTCGACTCCGGGCAGAGCGCGGCGAAGTGGTCGACGGCGGCCGCCACCCCGGCGTACAGCTCGAACGGCGGGGTGCCCGGCTCGAACCGGTCCGGCACCCGGTCCGACGCCGGCAGCAGCTTGTCCGGCCACAGCTCCTCCCACAGACCGGGGTCGGCGACGACGGCGCCGACGTGCGGGCCGCACCACTTGTAGGCCGACACGGCGAGGAAGTCCGCCCCGAGCTGTTCGAGGTCCAGCAGCAGGTGCGGGGCGGCGTGCGCCGCGTCGACGAACACCAGGGCCCCGACCTGGTGGGCGCGGCGGGTGATCGCGGCGACGTCCGGGCAGGTGCCGATGGCGTTGCTGGCCGCGGTGACCGCCACGAGCCGGGTGCGGTTGGTGAGCAGCTCGTCGTACTGCCAGTCCGGCAGCTCCCCGGTCTCGATGTCGACCTCGGCCCAGCGCACGACCAGCCCCAGCCGGTCGGCCACCTGCAGCCACGGCCGGACGTTGGCGTCGTGGTCCAGCCGGCTCACCACGATCTCGTCCCCGGCCCGCCAGTGCTTGGCCAGCGCACGGGCGACGGCGTAGGTCAGCGAGGTGACGTTCGGGCCCAGCACCACCCCGGCCGGCACCCCGCCCACCAGGTCCGCGACCGCCGAGCGCGCGCCGGAGACCAGCTGCTCGGCGCGTGCGGAGGACGGGAACACCCCGCCGCGGTTGGCGATCGGCACCCGCATCGCCTGGGAGACCGCGCGCACCACGCTCTCCGGCACCAGCGTGCCGCCGGGGCCGTCGGCGTGCACGAAGCCGTCGGACAGGCCCGGGAACAGCCCCCGGACGCGGGCGACGTCCAGCCGCCCGGCACCCGATGACATGCCGCGAGCGTAGTTCGTGCGGCGGTGGCGGCGGTCACCTCGGGCGGCCCCGGGCACGCGGCTGCCGGACGCGGGGCAGGATGGGGGCATGACTGCTCCTGGCACCGGTGAGCCCCACCCCCAGCAGGTCCTCGTCGTGGGTCCCGACGGTCAGCCGGTCGGCTCGCTGCCGATGGCGCAGGGCGGGGAGGACGGCGGTCCCGGCGTAGGCGACCTGGTCGAGCAGCCCGCCAAGGTGATGCGGATCGGCACGATGATCAAGCAGCTGCTGGAGGAGGTCCGGGCCGCGCCCCTGGACGACGCCAGCCGCAACCGGCTCCGCGACATCCACGCCTCCTCCATCCGTGAGCTCGAGCAGGGCCTGGCGCCCGAGCTCAGGGAGGAGCTGGAGCGGATCACGCTGCCGTTCACCGAGGGCGAGACCCCGTCGGACGCCGAGCTGCGGATCGCCCAGGCCCAGCTGGTCGGCTGGCTGGAAGGCGTCTTCCACGGCATCCAGACCGCGCTGTTCGCCCAGCAGATGGCCGCCCGCGCGCAGCTGGAGGAGATGCGCCGCAAGGCGCTGCCCGGCGGCAGCCAGCCCGGCCCCGAGCCCCGGCACGGCGGCGGGCAATATCTCTGAGTCGGCCTACCGGCCTCCACCGCGGCCAGCGGCCGTACCCGGCCGTCGTTGAGCCGTTGCCGGTGATCCGGTCGGGAACCTCCGGCCCCGCGACCGGATCACCGAGCACGCTCGCGCGTGCGGGTCCCTGCCGTTCCCCACCTGCGTGGTCGGGTCCGCGGGTTCGCCTCAGACGGCCGCGAGCTCGTCGGCCGGCGGGCGCGGGGTCGGCACCGGCGGTGGGCTGAGCCGTCGGGCCACGGCGCGCAGGTCCAGGTCGGGCAGCAGCCGGCTCTCCTCCCCGACCCGCACCAGCGGGGCCGAGCGGAGCGTGGCCCCCGGTCCCCCGCCTCGCCCCGCACCGCCTGGTCGGCGTCGGTCCAGGTCAGCGGCGCGATGCTGCGCAGGGCGTCGACCGCGAAGCCGACCACCTCGTCGTCCACCTCCACCAGCAGCAGGCAGGTCGACGGCCCGACCTCCCGCTGCGCGCGCCCGAGCAGCGTGGACAGGCACAGCACCGGTACGACGGCTCGCCGGTGCGTGACCAGGCCGAGGAGGCCGGGCACCGACGTCCGGGTCAGCGTGTCCGGGTAGGGCAGGATCTCGCTGACCTGGTCCAGCCGCGAGGCGAGGTCCAGGCCGATGGAGTAGGTCAGGTAGGACGGCGCCCCACCGGCCGCGGCGGCCGCTGCGGTCACCGCCGCGTCGTCCCCGCTCCGGGTGGTCTCCAGGGCGGTGTTCACCGCCGCGAACGCCGACAGCTGCGGGTCGACCAGCAGCGCGTCGCCGTCCAGCACCAGGCAGTCCCCGACGCCGGTCACCTCCACCACCCCGGCCAGCAGGTCGGGCCGGGGCAGGGCGAACGACGGGGTGGGCAGGACGTCGTCCGGGCCGACCTGGGCCAGCTCCAGCAGCTCGCTGAGCGCCAGCACGACATAGCCGGTGCCCAGGTCGAGCACCAGCCCGGCACCGGTGTCCGCCCGCGCCAGCTCGCCGAGCCCGAGCAGCACCAGCGGGTCCACGACCGGCACCTCGCGGTCGTCGAACACCACGGTCCCCGGGCAGGTGGGGCTGGTCAGCACGGAGGCACGCAGGTCCGGCGTGGGGATGGTGGTGTGCACGTGCGCCGCGTCGATGGCCAGCCGGTATCCCCCGCAGCGCAGCACCGTGAGGGTGCGCCGGCCGGCCAGCGGGCCGCCGTCCCGCACCGGCGCGGCGGCCCGGGTGACGTCGGTGACCGTGGGCACGCCCGGCAGCCGCAGCACCGCAGCGGCGTCCAGCACGCTGTAGGCGCGGCCGGTCTCGGGATGGCGGAAGGTGTGCGAGAACAGCAGTCCCCCACCCTCCGCGTGCGCGGCGACCAGGGTGTCGGCCGGCACCTCGCAGATGCCCTGCACCTGGTCGGCCAGCAGGCCCAGCACCCGGTCGTCGGAGGCCACGACCACCACCACCTGGTCGGGACGCCGCGCCTCACCCCGACCGGTGACCACCTGCAGGTCGAGCACCGGGAGGACCAGCCGGCGCAGCTCGATCGCGCCGAGCAGGCCGGGCGCGGCCGCGGGCAGCCCGGCCAGCTCGGCCGGGCAGGGCACCACCTCGCGCAGCGCGGACAGCGGGAGGGCGACATCGGTCCCGGCCAGCCGCAGCAGGCCGTAGACGACGTCCCCGCGGGGGGCCTCCGGGGTGGTCACGACCGTCAGTCCGCGACGGCGAGCTGCGCGATGAGCTCGTCGACCTGGCGGGACGCCTCCTGCTGCTGCTGGGTGGACGTGGAGATGCTGTGGATCGTCTCGTTGGTCCGGGTGACGCTGCTGACGATCCGCTCGAACGCGTCCTCGGCCCGCTTGGAGACCTCCGAGCCCAGCGCGACGCGCTCGGCGGACTCCTCGATCAGCTTGCCGATCTGCTGGGAGGCCTCGAAGGACCGCTCGGCCAGCTTGCGCACCTCACCGGCGACGATCGAGAAGCCGACGCCGTGCTCGCCGGCGCGGGCCGCCTCGATGGAGGCGTTGAACGCCAGCAGGTTCGTCTGGTTGGCGATCTCGCCCATGACCCGGACGATCTCGGTGATCGAGTTCGACGACTTCTGGATCAGCGCGATCGCCTCCAGCGAGGCGCGCAGCGCCTCCACCCCCTGGCGCGCGTTGTCCTGGGTCTCCGCGGCCAGCCCGGTGGCGGTCTGCGAGCTGCGGGCGATGTCCTCGATGGACGCCGCCAGCTCCCGCACCGAGGCGGTCATGTCCTGCGTGCCCGAGGCGATCCGCCGTTCCCGCTCGACCTCCGCGGTGACGTCGTAGGCGAACTTGACCACCTTGAACGGTTGTCCGGTGAGGTCGAGGATCGGGTTGTACGTGGCCTGGATGTGCACGTCCCGGCCGTACTTGCCCTTGCGGTGGAAGCGGCCGGCCAGCACCTCACCGGTGCCCAGCCGCAGCCAGAAGTCCCGGTACTCCGGCGAGCGGATGTACGCGTCGTCGCAGAACTCGCTGTGGTGGTGACCGATGATCTCCCGCCGCGAGTAGCCCATGGTGCGGAGGAAGTTGTCGTTGGCCGACAGGACGTTGCCGTCCAGGTCGAACTCGATGACCGCCTGGGACCGATCCACGGCGTTGACCCGCGCCTCGATCTCCGCGGCGCGCAGCTTGGCCGCGGTGACGTCGCTGGCGAACTTGACCACCTTGAACGGCCGGCCCAGGTCGTCGAGGATCGGGTTGTAGGTCGCCTGGATCCAGACGTCCTTGCCGTTCTTGTGGATCCGCCGGTACTCCCCGCTGTGGAAGTCGCCGCTGCCCAGCTTCTCCCAGAAGTCCCGGTACTCCTGGGTGGTGGTGTAGACCGGGTCGCAGAAGATCCGGTGGTGCTTGCCCTTCACCTCGGCCAGCGTGTAGCCCAGCGCGTCCAGGAAGTTGGGGTTGGCGGTGATGATCGTGCCGTCGAGGTTGAACTCGATGACCGCCTGGGCGCGCTCGATCGCGGTGACCTTGCCGGTGTACTCGGCGTTCTTCCGCTTCTCCCGGGTGACGTCGGTGGCGAACTTGACGATCTTCACGACCCGGCCCGAGTCGTCGAGGATCGGGTTGTAGGTGGCCTGCAGCCAGACGTCGCGACCGTCCTTGTCGCGGCGCTTGAACTCCCCGCTCTCGTGGTGCCCCTGCCCGAGGCGCTGCCAGAACTCGGCGTACTCGGCGGAGGACGCGTAGGAGGGCTCGCAGAACATCCGGTGGTGCTTGCCGCGGATCTCGCTGAGCGGGTACCCCATGGTGTCGACGAAGTTCTGGTTGGCGGCGAGGATGCGCCCGGCCAGGTCGAACTCGATAACCGCCTGGGCGCGGTCGATCGCCGCGACCTTGCCGCGCGCCTCGGCGCCGGCGAACTTGGCCTCGGTGATGTCGCTGGCGAACTTCACGATCTTGAGGGGCTTGCCGGTGTCGTCGAGGATCGGGTTGTAGGTGGCCTGCAGCCACACCTCGCGGCCGTCCTTGGCCAGCCGCTTGAACTCCCCGGACTCGTAGGCGCCGCTGGCCAGCCGGGCCCAGAACTCCTCGTACTCGGCGCTGCTGGCCAGGGTCGGCTCGCAGAACACCCGGTGGTGCTTGCCCTGGACCTCGTGCAGGGCGTAGCCCATGGTGGCCAGGAAGTTGGCGTTCGCGGTCAGCACGGTGCCGTCGGTCTTGAACTCGATCACCGCCTGGGCGCGGTCGATGGCGGCGACCTTGCCACGGGACTCGACGTCGGCCAGGCGCGCCACGGTGATGTCGCTGGCGAACTTCACGATCTTGAGAGGCTGACCCTCCTCGTCCAGGATCGGGTTGTAGGTGGCCTGCAGCCACACCTCGCGGCCGCCCTTGGCCAGCCGCTTGTAGACCCCGCCCTCGAACTGGCCCTGCCCCAGCCGCTGCCAGAACTCGGCGTACTCGGCGCTGGCGGCCGTGCTCGGCTCGACGAACAGCCGGTGGTGCTTGCCGCGCACCTCGGCCAGCGTGTAGCCCATCGCGTCCAGGAAGTTGGAGTTGGCGGTGAGCACGGTGCCGTCCAGGGCGAACTCGATGACCGCCTGGGACCGGTCCAGCGCCACGGCCTGGCTCTGCCGCTCGAGGGCGGCGACCTTGCCCTCGGTGATGTCGGTGGCCAGCACGACGACCTTCGCCGGCCGGCCGGAGTCGTCCGGGATGGGGATGTAGGAGGCGCGCAGCCACACCTCACGGCCACCCTTGGCCAGCCGCTTCACGACCACGCCCGCGTCGACCTGCCCGGCGGCCATCCGCGCCCAGAACGCGGCGTACTCGGCCGACGCCGCGTGGGCGGGGTCGCAGACCGTCCGGTGGTGCTGCCCGACCAGCTCGGCGGAGGAGTACCCCATGATGTCGAGGTAGTGCCGGTTGGCCGTCAGCACGGTCCCGTCCAGCGCGAGCTCGACCATCGCGGACGAGGCACGCAAGGCCTCGGCGATCCGGCACAGCTCGCGCACGTCGTCGGTCGCGGCAGGCTTGCCGGCGGGGGTGGGCATGCGGAGCACCTCGATGTCTGGGGGACGATCTGGTCGGACACTGTTGATGTCGGCCGTCACACCCCGGTTCTACAGCGGACGAGACCGTCCGTTCCGCGCGTGCACCACCCGTCACACGAGGCACCTCGTGCGACGGGTGGTGCGAGCCGATCAGAGGGTGAAGCGGTGGACGGCGGCCTGGAGCTGGTCGCTCATCCGGGAGAGCTCCGCGGCCGACCGCTGGGTCTCGTCGACCCGCTGGTTGGTCTCCGCCGTGCCCGCGGCCAGCCCCGAGATCGCCGAGGCGATGCTCTGCGAGGACGTCGCCGCCTCGCCGACGTTGCGGTTCATCTCGTTCGTCGTCGCCGTCTGCTCCTCCACCGCCGCGGCGATGGTGGCCTGGAAGTCGTTGATCTGCGCGATCACCGAGCTGATCTCACCGATCGCACCGACCGCTCCCGACGTGTCGGACTGGATGGCCTCCACCCGCCGGGCGATGTCCTCGGTGGCCCGCGCGGTCTCCTGCGCGAGCTCCTTGACCTCGGTGGCCACGACGGCGAAGCCCTTGCCCAGCTCGCCGGCCCGCGCGGCCTCGATCGTGGCGTTGAGCGCCAGCAGGTTGGTCTGCTCCGCGATCCCGGTGATCACCTTGATCACGTTGCCGATCTCCTGGGAGGAGTCGCCCAGCTTGCCGACCATCCGGTTGGTCTCCTCCGCGACGCCGACCGCCTGGTTCGCGACCCGGCTGGCCTCGCTGGCGTTCTGGCTGATCTCCCGGATCGCCGCCTCCATCTGCTGCGAGCCGGTCGCCACGGTGTCCACGCTGGTGGCCACCTCGCCGGCCGCGCCGACGACCACGTCGGCCTGACCCGCCGCCGTGCGGGCGTTCTCCGCCATCGCACCGGCGCTGGCGTTGAGCTGCTGGGAGGCGGCCGCCAGCTGACCGGCCGAGTCGCTGACCAGCCGCAGCACGCCACCCAGGGAGTCCAGCGTGCGGTCCAGCGACGCCGCGACCTCGCCGATCTCGGCCCCGCCGGTCGCCCCGGCACGGACGCTGAGGTCGCCGTCGGCGACCTGGTCGAGCACCTCGCGGACCCGCTGCACCGGCCGCATCACCGAGCGGACCACCAGCAGCCCCAGCACGAAGGAGACGACCAGGCCGACGCCGACGATGAGCAGGGTCAGGGCGCGCGCGGAGGTGTAGGCCTCCCGCGCCTCGTCGGCGGTCGCCCGGGCGTCAGCGGCCTGGGTGTCGGCGGCGGTGGTGATCGAGGTGGAGATGCTGCTCTCCTGCTCGTTCAGCTGGGCGATGAGGGCCAGCGTCTCCTGCGGCGTCCGGGTCCCCTGGCCGGCGCTGAGCTGCTGGAGGAGCGCCAGGTACTGCTGGGTCCCCGCGGCGTAGGTCTCGAAACCGGCGCGCGCGTCCGCGGCCAGCGGCAGGTCGGAGGCCGATTCGGTGTGCTCCTGCAGGGTCTGCAGGTTCTCCTGCGCGGTCTGCCGGAAGGCGGCCAGCGTCTCGGCGGGCAGGCCGGCCACGCTGGCCCGCGCGTTGTTCGCCGAGAACTGCCACCAGTCGGCCTGCAGCTGGCGCAGCGCGTCGAGCGGCACGGCGCCCTCGGTGTAGACCTGCTCGGCCTTGTCGCTGAGCACCGACATCCGCTGGACGCCGAACATCCCGACCGAGACGGTGGCCAGGGCCACCAGCGCCAGGGCCAGGACCAGCCGCCCGCGCAGGCCGATACGGGCGACGAGGTCGCTGCCACCCCCCCGTGCGCCGCCGTCCGTCACCGAGTCGTCCACCGCAGTCATGTCCTGCCCTCTCCGCCGGCGGGACCCTCCCGAGCAGCGTTCTCGCACCCCCTATCGGCAGGGCGGGGGAACGGTTGAGCGCAACCGGTCCTGGTGGAGGAGACGTCCCCCGAACGCGGGAGGGCCCGCCCGGCACACGCCGGACGGGCCCTCCCCGAGTCGCCGGGGTCAGACGGCGAACCGGTTGACGGCGGCCTGCAGCTCGTCGCTCATCCGGGACAGCTCCTCCGCCGAACGCTGCGCCTCCTCCACCCGCTGGTTGGTCTCCGCGGTGCCCGCGGCCAGCCCGGTGATCGCCGAGGCGATGCTCTGCGAGGACGACGCCGCCTCGATCACGTTGCGGTTCATCTCGTTCGTGGTGGCGGTCTGCTCCTCGACGGCCGCGGCGATGGTGGCCTGGAAGTCGTTGATCTCCCCGATCACCGAGCTGATCTGACCGATCGCGTCCACCGCACCGGCGGTGTCGGCCTGGATGGCCTCCACCCGACGGGCGATGTCCTCCGTCGCCCGTGCGGTCTCCTGCGCCAGCTCCTTCACCTCGTTGGCGACCACCGCGAAGCCCTTGCCGGCCTCACCGGCCCGGGCGGCCTCGATCGTCGCGTTCAGCGCCAGCAGGTTCGTCTGCTCCGCGATCGAGGTGATGGTCTTCACCACGTTGCCGATCTCCTGCGAGGAGTCACCCAGCTTGCCGACGGTGCGGGTGGTGTTCTCCGCGACGCTCACCGCCTGGTTGGCCACCCGGGACGCCTCGCTGGCGTTCTGGCTGATCTCCCGGATCGCCGCCTCCATCTGCTGGGAGCCGGTGCTGACCGTGTCCACGCTCGAGGCCACCTCGCCGGCGTTCGCGACCACGACGTCGGCCTGACCGGCCGCCGTCCGGGCGTTCGCCGCCATCGCCTGGGCACCGGCGGTCAGCTGCTGCGAGGCCGCACCCAGCCGGCCCGCCGAGTCGCTCACCAGGGTCAGCACGCCGCCCAGGGAGTCCAGGGTCGCGTCCAGCGAGTGCGCGACCTCGCCCAGCTCGGCCCCGCCGACGTTGCCGGCGCGCACCCGGAGGTCACCGGCGGCGACCTGCTCCAGGGTCTCGCGGATGCGCTGGACCGGGCGGGTGACGCTGCGGGCCATGAGGACGGCGAGCACGACCGACACGACGAGGCCGATCGCCACACCGATGATGGTGAGGGTGCGGGCACTCGCGGCCGCGTCGCGGGCCTCCTGGACGGTGGCCGAGGTGACGGCGATCTGCGCGTCGCTGGCCGCGGTGAGCGCGTCGATCGCGTTGGTCTCGGCCTGGATCAACGTGGGCAGCTCCGAGAGCGCGTTGCCCCCGGCGGCGCCGATCTCCGCCATCTTCGCGCTGGTGTCGTCGTAGAGCGCGATGGCGGCCTGGAAGTCCTGGAAGGCGGCCTCGGTGGCCGGCCGGAGGGAGAGCTCGTCGAGGCCGGCGCGGAGCTCGTCGAGCGTCTCGCGGATGGTGACCTGCTGCTCCTGCAGGGACTGGACGATGTCCGGCGTGAGCCCGACGCCCTGCCCGCGCGAGATCGTGGCCTGGTACTGCCAGTAGGTGGAGCGGAGCAGCAGGATGTCCCGCAGCGGGACGGCGCCCTCGGTGTAGACCTCCTCGGCCTGTCGGCTCAGCTCGTTCATGCGCGTGACGCCGAGCGCACCGACGGCGAGCGTGGCCAGCGCCACCAGCAGGAAGGCGGCGAGCAGCCGGGTGCGCAGGCCCGTGCGCTGGACGAGCCCCGGACGTCGGTCCGCATCAGTGTGGGTGGCCTGGGTGGCCCGGACGTCGGTCATGGCGTGCCTCTCCTGCGACGGACGCACCAGCGCGTCCCTGTGAGCCGGAGATCGGCAGCAGGCAGCCGGTTCTGGAGCCAGCGTCCGTACTGGAACCAGAAAGTCCGCTGGATCGAGTGAGGTGTCAGGCGCGAAGCGTGGCCAGGAAGGCGGCGACCCCGTCGTCGTCGTTGGCGAGGGTCACGTCGGTGGCGACGGCGAGGACGTCGGGGTGCGCGCGCTCCATCGCCACCGCCCGCCCGCCGCCGCTGCGCACCCACTCGAAGGCCGCGATGTCGTTGGGCATGTCCCCGAAGTAGACGACGTCGGCCGGCGCCAGCCCGCGCTCGGCGGCCAGCCGGGCCAGGCCGGTCGCCTTCGTCACGCCGGCCGCGGAGATCTCGGCCATCGCGTCGGAGGAGGAGGTGGTGACCGTGGCGGTGTCCCCCACGACCTCGGCGACCAGCGCCACGAACTCGTCCCGGGACAGGCGCTCGTGCCGGGCGAGCAGCTTGGCCACCGGCTGGGCGACCATCTCCTCCAGGGTCGCCACCGCGACACCGGGGGCGTCCTTGTCCCAGCGCGGCCGGTAGATCGGCTCGTGCCGGAACTGGTCGCCGTACTCGACGGCGAACCAGGTGTCCGGCTGGCGGTCCCGCAGCTGGGCGGTGATCACCCGCAGCACCTCCGGTTGCACCGGCTGCTCGTCGAGCACGGTGAACGCGGTCAGGTCGAGCAGGACGGCGCCGTTGCAGCAGATCGCCGTCCCCCCGCCCAGCCGCTCGCGCACCCCGAGCATCCAGCGCGGCGGCCGCCCGGTGGCCAGCACCAGCGGCACCCCCTCGGCCTCCCACCAGCGCAGCTCGGCCAGGGTCGCGTCGCTGATCGACTCGTCGCTGCGCAGCAGCGTGCCGTCCAGGTCGCTGACGATGAGCCGCGGCCGGTCAGCCACCGGTGCCCTCCAGCGCCAGCAGCGCCTCCAGGTACTGCGCCACGCCGTCGGCCTCGTGGCCGCTCGTCCGGTCGCCGGCCGCGGCGCGCACCAACGGGTGGGCGTTGGCCACGGCGACCGCCCGGCCGCCGCCGCTCTGGACCGCCTCGATCATCGGCAGGTCGTTGGGCATGTCGCCGAAGACGAGCACGTCGCCGAAGCCCAGGCCCAGGGCGCCGAGCACGACCTCCAGACCGCTGGCCTTGGTCACCCCCGGCGGCAGCACCTCGATGAAGCCCAGCCCGGCGTGGGTGAGCTCTGCGACCGCGGGGTCGACGACGGTGCGGGCCAGCGCCACCAGCTCGTCCTCCCCCAGGTGCGGCGAGCGCAGGAACACCTTGAGCACGGCGCCGACCGGCAGCACCTGGTGCCGCGGCAGCAGGTGCGCGGGCTCGGGGTAGGGCCAGTCGAAGCCGTGCTGCACCCGCAGCGGGCGCATCGCCTCGGCCTGCTCGGCGGCGTCCTCCACCGCCACGATGAGCTCGCCGGCGACGCCCTCGATCGCGGCGATCACCTCGGTGGCCATTTCGCGGGGCATGCCCACGGTGCGCAGCACCTCGTCCGGCGCACCGCCGGCCCCGAACCGGACGACGTAGCCGCCCTGGGCCAGGACGGCCGTCCCCTGCCCGGCGAGCGCCGCCCGGACGCTCTCCAGCAGCCGCGGCCCGCGCCCGGTCGCACCGACCACCGGCAGCCCGGCGGCCCGGCAGGCGGCGATCGCCGCGGCGGTGCGCGGGCTGACCTCCCCGTGCGCACCCAGCAGCGTGCCGTCCAGGTCGCTGACCACCAGGCGGGGCCGCCAGCCACCCAGGCGGGCGCCCAGGTCACCGAGGTCGACCACCTCGCCGGCGGCCGCGGCCGCCGCCGGGGCGGTCAGCCCGCCGCCGTCCGGCCGGCCACCGCTCATGCGGCGGGGCCGGGGGTGACCGCGGCGAGCGCCATGCCGGGGGTGAGCACCTCGTGGCCGCCCAGCCACGGGCGCAGCGCCGCCGGCACGTGCACCGAGCCGTCGGCCCGCTGGTGCACCTCGAGCAGGCAGGCGATGGTGCGCGCGATCGCGCACAGCGTGCCGTTCAGCGTGGCCGCGGGCTGCGGCCGGCCGTCGGCGTCCCGGTAGCGGATCTGCAGCCGGCGGGCCTGGAAGGTGGTGCAGTCCGAGGTGCTGGTCAGCTCGCGGTAGGTGCCCTGGCTGGGGAACCACGCCTCGATGTCGAACTTGCGGGCCGCGCTGGTGCCCAGGTCGCCGGCGGCGATGTCGACCACCCGGTAGGGCAGCTCCAGCGCCTGGAGGAACTCCTCCTCCCACTGCAGCAGCCGGCGGTGCTCGGCAGCGGCGTCCTCGGGGGCGCAGAAGCTGAACATCTCGACCTTGTCGAACCAGTGCACGCGGATGATGCCGCGGGTGTCCTTGCCGTAGGACCCGGCCTCGCGGCGGAAGCAGGAGGACCACCCGGCGTACCGCTTGGGGCCGGCGGAGAGGTCGAGCACCTCCTTGCTGTGCATGCCGGCGAGGGCGACCTCGGAGGTGCCGACGAGGTACAGGTCGTCGCGCTCGATCCGGTAGACCTCCTCGTCGTGCTCGCCGAGGAAGCCGGTGCCCTCCATCGCCTCGGGCTTGACCAGTGCCGGGGCGACCACCGGGGTGAACCCGGCGGCGACGGCGCGGGTGATCGCCAGCTGGGCGAGCGCGAATTCCAGCAGCGCGCCGGGGCCGGTGAGGAAGTAGAACCGGGCGCCGGAGACCTTCGCGCCGCGCTCCATGTCGATGGCGCCGAGGGCCTCACCGATCTGCAGGTGGTCCTTGACCTCGAAGTCGTAGGCCGGCACCTCGCCCACGGTCCGGATCTCCACCGCGTCGTCCTCGCCGCCGGGCGGGACGTCGTCGTGCACCAGGTTCGGGATGCGCAGGTGCAGCTCGTGCAGGGCGGCGTCCGCGGTGCGCTCGGCCTCCTCGGCCTCCTTCACCTGCGCGGCCAGCGCCTTCGCCCGCTCCAGCACGGCGGGGCGCTCCTCGGGGGTGGCCTTCTTCACCGCCTGCGAGGCGGCCTTCTGCTCGGCGCGCAGGTCGTCGGCGGCCTTCACCGCGGCCCGGCGGTCGGCGTCGGCGGCCAGCAGCCGGTCGACCAGGGAGTCGTCGGCGCCCCGGGCGCGCTGGCTGGCCTTGACCCGCTCGGGGTCCTCACGCACGAGTCGCAGGTCGATCACACGGCTGATCGTAGGTGCCCGCCTGATCTGATCCCCCACGCTGGCCGCGCCTTGACGCAGCTCCGCCGGCGAGGGACATCTACCTCGACCGAGTCAGTCCCATGCAACCGGACGTCACTTGGTGTACGTTCCAAGCGGCTCGGCAACACGTGAGCCCCCAAAGCCCCAACTCGCTATGTCCGAGTTGGGGCTTTCGTCGTGTGGGCTGAACCTTGGAGGTTGCGTGGGACTGGCGTACGAGGGCAACCCTCGCCATCGAGACCCCTGGCAGCGCGGCGCCCAAGGAAGCCGCTGCCCCAAGGGAGCCGACGGCCCGACCCTGCTCGCACAGAGCGTCTCAGATCCTAAGAACCCTCGTCGTCGATTCGCGACCGACGGCACCGACGCGTTCCAAGCCAAGCCAACCAACACAGTAAACGCAGAGGGCGACGATGTTTGGCACGGCTTTCCCGTTGCATGGCACAGCGTTCCTGTGCCAATCAAGAAACATTGGGTTCAGCAGCAGGTAGTGACACCCCGAGTTTTTAAGAGAGGTCAATCGTGAGCGCCATCAAGTGGTCCTACCTGTCAGGCGACACGTCGACTTTCGCCATCGAGATGAGCCTGCTCGACGATGGGGTCGACGACTCGATGGTCGACCCGGACGAGCGCGCATCCTGGGGCGCTCTTCGCATCTGGATGAACGGCCGCAATGTCTGCATGCACGAAGAGCAGGGGGAGCTCCTCACTGGCGCCCACTGGTATCTTCTTCCGTTGATCGAGTGGCTGACGGAAAACTGGGACGCCATCTTTCACGAGGAACGACTGCCTTTCCCAACGTTGACCGACCGCGCATCCAGGGCCGCGCTCGAAGCCGATCGCAGGACATTCGGCCTGGACGACGAACCGGACTGGGCAGCGATGACGCAGGTCTATGAGTGGCGGAACCGCCACTCCCTTCGCGCCGGAGCGGAAGGAGGACTACTTCCAGACTTGTGGCTACGTCGGAGCCAGGACTCGCTCGAGGTGAGCGTGGGACTAACACGAGACCCGGGAACTCCGAGCCACTTCGCCTACTCCATCGAAGGGGTCGCGAAGGTTGACCTCTTTAGCGCCAGCCAGTCACTGTTCGACATTCTTAGCGCCGTCACAGCAAAGCTGTCTGATCTGCAACCTGAGTCAGAACGAATCAGAACGCTTTGCGACGTGATCGAGTCACTAAAGGACGGCCCGAGTCGCTACCTTGCTCGATTCGCGTGGCTCAGCGGAGCTGGACCGGATCAAGAGGGATTTCGCACTCTTTGGCAGGAGGTGGAGACCTCGTTGGCAGCAGTTGACCCCTCCGACATCGCCGGCGCCGTAGGTGAGCCGGAACCGGGTCAGCTGGTTTTGGCTGGCGCTCGGCTGGCTCTCCTGTTCGGCTCGACAAGTCCCACTATCAGTTCAGGCGACGTAATGGTTCTTACGTCACTTGCGGCGCACCCGAGTGACACAGTTGCCACCGTGCCCGGAGGGTGGGTCGAAGACGAAGACAATATGAACGGTCTCACTCCCGGCGAGATCGGATCAGACCTGGGCGAAAGAGCTTACGAGCAATTTGCAAAAGATCGACACGTGCAAGACGGGCATGTCGATATCAAGTCATTGCTCGACGCTTGGTCGGTCAGTCATAGGACACTGAAGTTGTCCGACCGACTTCTTCGAGGCGTCTCCGTGTACGACACTTTCGGCCATGCGGTAGTTGTCGCTAACGAGAACTACTCTCGCGGCAACCACATTACGGTGCACCGTTTCACCCTGGCTCACGAGCTGGCGCACTTGCTGCTGGATCGCCAGAGTGGCTCCACACTTGCAGTTTCAAGTGGACCATGGGCCCCTAAGTCGATCGAGCAACGCGCCAATGCCTTCGCCGCTGCACTATTGATGCCTCGAGAACTTCTTCTTGATGCCGCCAAGCGTACCGACGGCGATCTCGCGAACTACAGGACCGCGCAATCTATTGCTGCGAGGCTGCGGGTGAGCATCGCCAGTCTTGCCGATCGGTTGTACAACCTTGGAGCAGTGTCCCGCGATGACGCGGATGCGCTTCGAGCGCAAGCGGAACTAGCCCTGCGCCGCACGCATCGCCACTAGCTTCAACCCTGTCGAAATTTGAGGAGACTTTAGAATGCGCTTCCTCGGCGACCGCCGCCCGGACCACGACCTCACCTACAGCGACGTGTTCATGGTGCCGGCGCACTCCACCGTCGGCTCCCGGCTCGAGGTCGACCTGACCACCCCCGACCGGGTCGGCACGACCGTCCCGATCGTCGTCGCCAACATGACGGCGATCTCCGGCCGGCGGATGGCCGAGACCGTGGCCCGCCGCGGTGGCCTGGCCGTGCTGCCGCAGGACATCCCGATCGACGTCGTCGGCGAGGTCGTCTCCTGGGTCAAGTCGCGGCACACCGTCTACGACACCCCGATCACGCTGGGCCCGACGTCCACCGTCGCCGAGGCGCTGTCGCTGATGGGCAAGCGGGCGCACGGCGTCGTCGTGGTCGTGCAGGCCGGCCGCCCGGTCGGGGTGGTCACCGACGGCGCCTGCCAGGGCGTCGACCGGTTCACCCAGCTGTCCGAGGTGATGACCCCCGAGCCGCTGACGATCCCCGCCGGCACCGACCTGCCCAAGGTCTTCGACGTGCTGTCCGCCGAGCGGATCAGCGCCGCCCCCGTCGTCGACGGCGACCAGCTGGTCGGCCTGATCACCCGCAAGGGCGCGCTGCGCTCGGCGATCTACGCCCCCGCGGTCGACTCCGCCGGGCAGCTGCTCACCGCCGCCGCCGTCGGCATCAACGGCGACGTCGCCGGCAAGGCCGAGGCCTTGCTGGCGCACGGGGTGGACGTGCTCGTCGTCGACACCGCGCACGGCCACCAGGAGAAGGCGGTCGAGGCGGTGCGCGCCGTCCGCGCCGTCGCCGGGACGACGCCGGTGGTGGCCGGCAACGTGGTGACCGCCGAGGGCACCCGCGACCTGGTCGAGGCCGGGGCGGACGTCGTCAAGGTCGGCGTCGGGCCCGGCGCCATGTGCACCACCCGGATGATGACCGGCGTCGGCCGCCCGCAGTTCTCCGCCGTCGAGGAGTGCGCCGCCGCGGCGCGCGAGCTGGGCAAGCACGTGTGGGCCGACGGCGGCGTGAAGCACCCCCGCGACGTGGCGCTGGCGCTGGCCGCCGGCGCGGCGAACGTGATGATCGGCTCCTGGTTCGCCGGCACCTACGAGAGCGCCGGCGACCTGTACGACGACGGCACCGGCCGGAAGTACAAGGAGAGCTTCGGGATGGCGTCGGCGCGGGCGGTCAAGGCCCGCACCGCCACCCAGAGCGGCTTCGACCGGGCCCGCGCCGGGCTGTTCGAGGAGGGCATCAGCTCCTCCCGGATGTACCTGGACCCGGCCCGGCCCGGCGTCGAGGACCTGATCGACCAGATCGTGGCCGGCGTGCGCTCCTCGGCCACCTACGCCGGGGCGCGCACCGTCGACGAGCTGCACGAGCGGGCGGTGCTGGGGGTGCAGAGCGCGGCCGGCTACGAGGAGGGCCGCCCGCAGCCCACCAGCTGGTGAGGCCACTGCCCGTCGACCGGTTCGAGGAGCTGGTCGCCGACGCGCTGGACCAGGTGCCCGCCGAGCTGATGGCGCTGCTGGACAACGTCGTCGTCCTGGTGGAGGACCGGAACCCCGAGGAACCGGACCTGCTGGGCATCTACGAGGGCTACGCGCTCACCGAGCGCGGCTGGGACTACGGCGGCGCGCTGCCGGACCGGATCATGATCTACCGGGTGGCGATCTGCGACGTCTGCGACGACGAGGACCAGGTCGTCGAGGAGGTCACGATCACCGTCGTGCACGAGATCGCGCACCACTTCGGCATCGAGGAGGAGCGCCTGCACGCCCTCGGCTGGGGCTGACCCCCGGGTTTCCGCGCCGAACCCCGTCCGGCTTTCGGCGCCCAAACCCGATCGGGGACGGCGGGTAGCGTTGCCGGACGTGCCCGAGGACGCGACCACCGGCGGCTTGCCGATCAAGATGCTGCACGACCGGCTGCTGGTCGCCCTCCGCAAGGAGGACGGCGACCGGCGCTCCACCGGCGGCATCCTGATCCCGGCCACCGCGCAGGTCGCCAAGCGGCTGGTGTGGGGTGAGGCCAAGGGTGTCGGCCCGAGCGTGCGCCAGATCAAGGTCGGCGACCAGGTGCTGTTCTCCCCCGAGGACCAGCACGAGGTCGAGGTGCACGGCGAGGACCTGATCATCCTGCGCGAGCGCGACGTGCACGCCGTCGCCGCCGCCCGGATCGAGGAGAACACCGGCCTCTACCTCTAGGCCGGCACCCCCGGCAGCGTCCCGCGCAGCCGCGGGTCGGCGGAGATCTGCGCCAGCAGGTCCGCGGGCAGTTCGTCCTCGCAGTCGACCCCGCGGGCGATCAGCTCGCGGTACTGGGCGATCTTCGCCTGCACGACGGCCAGGTCGTCGCGCAGCTCGACCATCCGCTGCTCGATGGCCGCGCACTGCCGCTCCAGCAGGGCCATCCGCTCCGGGTGGTTGGCCAGCTCCCCACCGCCGAGCGTGACGAAGCGCCGGACGTCGGCCACCGGCATCCCGGTGCGGCGCAGCGCCTGCACCAGCCGGATGAACCGCAGGGCGCCGGGCGGGTAGCGCCGCCGCCCGTCGGGGGCCCGCTCCACCAGCGGGAGCAGACCCTCGCGCTCGTACCAGCGCAGCGTGTCGATGCTGAGGCCGGTCTCCTCGGAGACCTGCCGGATGCCGAGCGACGTCGTCGCGCTCACCGCCGTCATGGCCGCCAGGCTAGGCGGCGGCACGGCGTCCGGTCCCGTCCTCCGCCGCCCGCCCGGTGATCGCGGCCATCAGCAGCACCGCGCGCCGCCGGGTCAGCAGCCGCACGGCCCGGACCGAGGCCCGGTTGGCCCGGCCGACCGCCACGCTCGGCGGCGGCTTGCGCCGGTCCAGCGCCTGGAACGCCGTGGCCACCACCTCCTGAGGCGACTGCCGGCCTCGGCCGCCGTCGGCCGCGTCGGTGCCCACGACGTCGAAGAACTCGGTGTCGGTGGCGCCGGGCGACAGCGCGAGCACACGCAGCCCGGCGCCCAACGACTCCTGCCAGAGCGCCTCGGTGAAGCTCAGCACGAAGGCCTTCGCCGCGGCGTAGACGGCCATGCCGGGCGTGGGCAGGTAGGCGGCCATGCTCGCCACGTTCACCAGCACGCCGCTGCCGGCCGCCCGCAGCCGGTCGACGAACGCCCGGCTGACGTCGACCAGGGCGGTGATGTCGACGGCGATCATGTCGGCCAGCCGGTCGGGGTCCTCCCGGTGGAACGGTCCGTGCGTGCCGAAGCCGGCGCAGTTCACCAGGCTGGTCACCGCGATCCCCCGCCGGTCGACCTCGGCGGCGAGCGCCCTGCCGGCCGCCGGCCGGGCCAGGTCCAGCGGGACGACGTCGACGCGCACCCCGTGCGCCGCGGTGAGCTCCGCGGACAGCTGCGCCAGCCGCTCCGCGCGGCGGGCGACCAGCACCAGGGCCGATCCGCGGGCCGCGAGCTGCCGGGCGAACTCGGCGCCGATGCCCGCGCTGGCGCCGGTGACCAGCGTGGTCTGCCCGCGCCAGTCGACCGCGCTCACGGAGCCACCGCCAGCACGAACCGGTACCGGACGTCGTTCCGGGCGAGCCGCTCGAACGCGGTGTCCACCTCCGCCAGGGGCAGCACCTCCACGTCGGCGGTGAGGCCGTGCTCGCCGCAGAAGTCGAGCATCTCCTGGGTCTCCGCGGTGCCCCCGGAGCCGGAGACGGTGAGCGTGCGGCCGAGCAGGCTCATCGGGGGCACCACGTACCGCTCGGGCAGCCCGAGCACGCAGAGCGTCCCGTCGAGCCGGAGCGCGCCGAGGTAGGGCGCCAGGTCGTGGGCGCCGGAGGCGGTGTCCAGCACGAAGTCCAGCCGGCCGGCGACGGCGGCCATCGCCGCGGGGTCGGTGGAGACGACGACGTCGCGCGCGCCGAGCGCCCGGGCGTCGTCCGCCTTGGCCGGCGAGGTGGTGAACACGGTGACCCGGGCGCCCAGCGCGACCGCGAACCGGACCGCGAGGTGGCCCAGCCCGCCCAAGCCGACCACGCCGACCTGCTGCCCGGGGCCGACCCCGGCCCGGCGCAGCGGCGACCAGGTGGTGACGCCGGCGCACATCAGCGGTGCGGCGCCCGCGGGGTCGAGCCCGGCGGGGAGCCGGTAGGTGAAGGCGTCCCGGACGACGTACTCGGTGGAGTAGGCGCCCTGCGTGGGGGTGCCGTCGTGCCGGTCGACGCCGCCGTAGGTGAGCTGCGGGAACTCACGGCAGTAGCTCTCCCGGTGGGCGAGGCAGTTCTCGCACCGCCCGCACGAGTCGACGATGTTGCCCACGGCGACCGCGTCACCGACCGCGACGCGGGTCACCTCGGCGCCGACCGCGGTCACCTCGCCGGTGAACTCGTGGCCCGGCACCAGGGGGCCGGCACCGGGGGCGAGGCCCTCGACCGCGTGCAGGTCGCTGTGGCAGACCCCGACGTGGGTGACCCGCACGGCGACGTCGTCGGGGCGCAGGTCGCGGCGGGTGAACTCCAGCGGTCGCAGCCCCGCACGGTCTCCGTACGCGGCGTACCCGGTGACTGGTCTCATGCCGGGGACGCTAGGAGCTGGAGTGCACTCCACCGCAAGCGCTCACGGCAGCAGGGCGAGCTTCCCGCCGGGGTGGCCGCTCATCAGCAGGTCCAGCGCCTGCCGGGCCTCGGTGAGCGGGAAGGTGCGGGCCATCGGGACGACGAGCCGGCCGTCCGCGGCGAGCTCGATCAGTGGGGCGCGCACCGAGTCGCGGTAGGCAGCGCTGTCCGGCATCGCGCCGCCGATCATGCGGATGCCGTCGGACTCGGCCCGGCCGGCCGCCGCGATGGTGACGATCCGCTCCCGGTCGGCCACCAGCGCCAGCGAGACGTCGACCGCCTCGTCGGTGCCGACCGCGTCGAGGGCCGCCTGCACGCCGTCCGGCGCGAGCGCGCGCACCCGGTCGGCCAACCCGTCGCCGTAGCGCACCGGCTCGCCCCCGAACCGCCGGACGACGTCGGCGCTGCCCTCCCCCGCGGTGCCGATCACCCGGGCGCCGAGCAGCGCGGCCTGCTGCAGCACGCTCACCCCGACCGCGCCGGAGGCCCCGTGCAGCAGCACGGTGTCGCCGGCCGTCACGCCGGTGACGTGCAGCATCTCGGCGGCCGTGGTGCCGGCGAGCAGCAGGTTCGCCGCCTCCTCCGGCGCCAGCGCCGGTGGGCGGGCGAACACCGCCGACGCCGGCACGGTGACCTCGGTGGCGTACCCGCCGGCGATCCGGAAGGCGAGCACCTCGTCGCCGACCTCGCCGCCGCCGGCGGCGATCTCGGTGTCCGCGCCGACCGCGGTGATGCGCCCGGCCACCTCGTAGCCGACCGGCACCGGCAGCTGGTCCCGGTCGCCCCCGCGCGCGACGTGCTTGGCGTCGGCGGGGTTCATCCCGGCGGCGGTGACCGCGATGGTCACCTCCCCGGGGCCCGGCGGGGGCACCTCGTACTGCTGGAGCTCGAAGACGTCGAGCCCGCCGAAGTCCGTCGCCACCCAGCGCTGCGCCACGCTGACAGCAGACACCCGTCCGGGCTCCGCCGCGCGGCGAGAACGCGCGCGGGACGGAACGGTCCGGTACCAAGGGTGTGCAGCGCGTCCCTGAGCGCGCACACTGGGTCACCGTGGCGGTCGGATCGTGCACCCGGGAGGGCGGCTCAGCCCTGCCCGGCCGTCCCGGCGCGCACCCGGGCCAGCCACTCCTCGGCCGCGGTGAACGCCGCGTCGCCGACCCGCTCCGCCACCGGCTTGCCGGCCTGGGCGTCGGCGCGCGGGTACGAGCCGAGGAAGCGCACCTCGTCGGCCGCCCGGTGCAGCGCGGCCAGCGCGTCACCCACCCGCTGGTCGGCGACGTGCCCCTCGCAGTCGATGGAGAAGGAGTAGACCCCCAGCCGTTCGCGGGTGGGGCGCGACTCGATCCGGGTCAGGCTGATCCCCCGCACGGCGAACTCGGCCAGCAGGTCGAGCAGGGCGCCGGTGCGGTCGGCGACCACCGCGGTGACCGTGGTCTTGTCCGCCCCGGTGGGCGCCGGCAGCGGCCCCGGCCGCTCGACCAGCACGAACCGGGTCACCGCACCGGGGTGGTCGGCCAGGTCGGTGGCCAGCGCCACCAACCCGTACCGCTCCGCGGCGATCGCCGCGCAGACCGCGGCGTCGTGCTCGCCGTCGGCGACCCGGCGCGCGGCGTCGGCGGTCGACCCGGCCGGGACGACGTCGGCCTCCGGCACCAGCTCGGCGACCCGGGCCCGGCACTGGGCCAGGGCGTGCGGGTGGCTGGCCACCGACCGGACCCCGGCGGCGTCGGTGCCCGGGCGCACGGCCAGCACGAAGGCCACCGGCAGGAACACCTCCCGGGTGATCACCAGCGGCGCGCCGTCGACCAGCCCGTCCATCGTGGCCGGCACCGAGCCCTCGACCGAGTTCTCCAGCGGCACCAGGGCGGCGTCCCGGTCGCCGGCGCGCACGGCCGCGAGCGCTGCGGCGACGCTCGGCGCCGGGCGGGCATCGACGTGGGCACGGACGTGGGCGGGCTCATCGGCGTCGGAGGTCAGCACGGCGAGGGCGGCCTCGGCGAAGGTACCCTCGGGCCCGAGATAGGCGAACCTCGTCGGCGCTGTGCGGGAGTCTGCGCGCGGCATCCGGTGAGGGTAGTGCGGCCGCGTCGGATCCAGGTCCCGGCGCGGGGGGAGCTGCCTCGTCACCGGCCGGGTGCGTGCTCGTCACGTCCCCCGACAGTTGACAGGAGGTGTGCGTGACCGCGGGACCCGACACCCTCGAGCCGATGCTCGACACGGCCCGCTGGCGCCTCCTGGCGGCCAGCAGCGCCGAGGACGCGCACGCCTTCACCGAGGAGCTGGGGCGGGTCTCCGTCGTGCTCACCGCCGCCCGGCAGCCCGCGTGGAGCGCCTGGTCGCACGCCTTCGGTGCCCGCGCCCTCCTGCTGGACGGCGACACCGACGGAGCCGCCGCCGCCGTCGCCGCTGCGCGCGCGGCGCTCGAGCACTGCCCGGCGTCGGCCGACCGGGCGCTGACCCTGGCCTACCTGGCGCACGTCGAGGCCTGCGCCGACCGGTACGACGCCGCCCTGCAGCTGGCCGTCGACGCGAGCCTGCTGGCCGACCAGCTCGGCGCGCCGGCCGGTGAGCCGGGCGCCACCGTCTCGCCCCGCGCCCTGCACCAGGCCCACCACTGGCTCTCCCTCGCGCTGACCCGGCTGGACCTGGAGGAGCTCGCCGTCGGCCAGGCCCGGCGCGGCGCCCGCGTCGCCGGGCAGCTGCCCGACCTGGGTGACCGCTGGCAGCTGCTGCGGCTGTGTGCCCAGCAGCACGCCGAACTGGCGCAGACGGTGCAGCGGCGCGGTGACCTGGCCCGGTCCCGGGAGCTGGCCGAGGCCGCGCTGCGGTACGCCACCGAGGCCCGGCAGCTCGACTGGGAGCCCACCGACGCCGACCTCGACCTGCTCGACGTGGTGCAGGCGTGGGCGCTGACGCTCACCGGTGAGCTGGACGCCGCGCTGCCCCCGCTGCGCCGCGTCCACCGCCACCTCGCCGCCGGCGACGGGGGCCCCTGGCTCGCCGGCTACGCCGACCTCGCGCTGGCCCGGCTGCTGGCCCGGATGTGCGCCCGGGAGGTGCTCCCCACCGGCGCCACGCCACCGTCGGAGCTGGGCGAGGAGTCGCTGCAGCTGCTCGTCTCGGCCACCGGCGCCTTCGCCGCGGCCGGCGACCGCCGCCGCTACCGCCAGTGCCTGCTGGAGCTCGGCCAGGCGACCGCGGCCCTCGGGCTGACCGGCGAGGCGCTGCACTGGCTGGACGCCTACCGCTCCGAGACCAGCCGGGCGCACCTGCGCAGCCGGGAGCTGTGGGCGGAGATGTTCGTCCGGCGCAGCCGGCTGCGGGAGGCCCAGCGGCAGACCGCGGTGCTCCGCCGGCACGCCATGGAGGACACGCTCACCGGGCTGGGCAACCGGCGCAGCGCCGAGCGGCGGATGGCCGAGCTGCGCGACGACCGGGACCCGGTGTCGCTGGCGGTGGTCGACATCGACGGGTTCAAGTCGTTCAACGACGAGTACTCCCACCTGCACGGCGACGCCGTGCTGCGGACGGTCGCCGGGCTGCTCGAGGAGCACAGCCGCACCGGCGACGAGGTGTTCCGCTGGGCCGGCGACGAGTTCGTGGTGCTGCTGCCCGACACCGGGGAGGCGCAGGCGGTGGTCGCGATGGAGCGGCTGCGCGCCGCCGTCGCCGACGCCGACTGGGCCGCGCTCGAGGTCCCCGCGCCGCTGACCGTCAGCATCGGCGTCGCCAGCACCGACGGGTCCGGCGGGTCCGGCGGGTCCGGTCCCCGGTCGTGGCGGGAGCTGTTCGACTGCGCCGACCTGAACCTCTTCGCCGCCAAGCGGGGCGGCCGCAACCGGGTGCGCGCCCCCGGGGGCGGCCAGCCGTCCGCCGTACCGACCCGCTCCCCCGCCGCCACCGCTTCCGTCGACGACCTGGTCTCCCAGGTGCTGGGCAGCGCGCCGCGCCGCCCGGGGTGGGCGTTCGACGACGGCGAGGTCCGGTCGTGAGGCTGCGGTTGAACGGCGCCCGGGGCCGCGACACCGCCGGCCGGGCCGACACCCCGGTGCGTGACACGCCGGGAGGCAGCGTGCAGAGTGCCCTCGTGCCGCCCGGACTCCTGCACCAGCGGGTCAGCTCCGCGTTGGCCAACTGGGAACTCGACGAGGCGGAGACGCTGCTGGGCCAGGTCGAGGGCGAGCTGCCCGCCACGCCGGCCGACGAGCGGACCGGCGCACGGGCCTCGCTCGCCCGGGCCTGGGCCGACACGTTGCGCGCGGAGCTGCTGGTCCGCCGGCTGCGGCTGGCCGGCTGGTCGCTGCTGGGCGAGCCGCTCGTCGACGGCGGCCCCGAGCAGGAGCCCCCGCTGGACCTGCAGGGCAGCACCCTCGGTGACGACGAGCCGGTCGACCGGGAGTCCCGGTCGGAGTCCGCCGAGCAGGCCGCCCAGGCGATCGCGCTGGTGCGCTCGGCGCGGGCCGCGTTCGACGCCCAGGACGACGGACTGCAGCGGGCCGCCGGGCTGGTCCGGCACGCGCGGATCGAGCTGCTCTCCCGCCGGGTGGACGCCGCGATGGACGAGGCGGTGGAGGCGGCCAGCCTGCTGGACCCGGCGATGACCCCCGGTCCGTTGCTGGTGCACACGCTGAGCGCGCTGGCCGGGGTGCTCGCCGACCTGGAGCTGATGCCGCTGGCGCTGGACTACCAGCGCCGCGCCGCGGAGGTCGCCGCCGCCGCGGCGGCCACCGCCGAGGACGGCGACGTGGCCCGGAGCCTGGTGGGCCAGACGGCCACCCGGCTGGCCGCGCTGTGCGCCGAGGTCGGCGAGGGCGTGCTGGACGACGGCGGCGCGGAGTCCGCGCACTCCTCCTTCGCCGAGGCCCGCCTGCTGGCCGAGCGCGCGCTGGAGGAGCTGACCGCCGACGACCCCGCGGTGCTGGACGCCCAGGTCGTGCACGGCTGGGCGCTGGTCGGGCTCGGCGAGCACACCGCCGCGCTGCCGCTGCTGGACGCCGTCGTCAGCGCCGCCGAGCGGGCCGGCGACCGGTCGCTGCTGGCCTCGGCGGAGCTCGGCCTGGGCCGGGCGCTGCGCCGGTCCGGTGAGCCGCGCCGCGCCGACGACCACCTGGCCGCCGCGCTGACCGTGGCCACCGAGCACGGGCTGGCCCGGCTGCGCCGGGCGGCGCTGCGCGAGCTGTGCACGCTGCACGCCGACCTCGACGACGCCGCCCGCGCGCTCCCGTACCTGCAGGCCTACCTCGCCGACGAGCTGGACCGGGTCGACGAGCGGCGCACCCGCTGGGTGGAGCTGTTCGGCCGGCGCAAGAGCCTGCTGGAGACCGAGCGGGCCGCCGGCCAGCTGCGCCGGCAGGCCTACGAGGACCCGCTGACCCACCTGCCCAACCGCCGGTACGCCGAGGCCCGCCTGGACGGGCTGCTGACCTCCGGGGCCGCCCCGGCCCTGGCGGTCGTCGACATCGACCGGTTCAAGGCGATCAACGACGCCGCCGGCCACCCCGGGGGCGATGCGGTGCTGCGGGCGGTCGGGCAGCTGCTGGTCGACGGCTGCCGGGACACCGACGAGGTGTGCCGCTGGGCCGGCGACGAGTTCGTCATCCTGCTGCCGGAGACCACCGCCGAGCAGGCGGAGCGGGCGATGGAGCGGATCCGCCGGTCGATCGCCACCCACGACTGGTCGGCGCTCGGCGTCGAGGTGCCGGTGCGGATCAGCGTGGGCATCGCCCAGGCCACGCGCGGGGACGACCGCCGCACCCTGTTCGCCGCCGCCGACGGCGTCCTCTACGACGCCAAGCGGGCCGGGCGCGACCGGGTCGTGCGGTTGTCCGGGGTCACCCAGACCCGCGCTGCGGACGAGGCCGATGGGACGGCTGTGACGGCCCCCGGCACGGCCTCCGACGAGGTCCCGGGCTCGGCCGACCTCGCCCTTATCGTCGGCGACGTGAGCACCTCCCCGCTGGCCGACCGCCCCACCGACGACCAGCCGGAGCCCGCCGTCAACGGCTTCGCGTCGCTGCTGCTGGAGCCGCCGGTGCAGCCGGCCCGCCCGCGGAGCCCGCTGGACGAGCTCTTCGGCTCCGCCCCGCCGCCCGGCGGCCGCGCGCCGAGCAGCCGGCCGCGCCCGAGCCGGCGCCGGCACCCGCGCCCGCACCGGCGGCCGCCCGCGAGGTGCTCGCCCCCTCCGGGCCGGACGTCATCTGGGCCACCGGCCGCAGCACCGAGCAGGTGCTGGCCCTGGTCCGCGAGGCCCGCCGCGACCACCCCGACCACCCGGCCGTGGTGGTGCGGGCCAGCGCCGAGACCCTCGTCGCGCTGGCCAGCGAGCACGACGCCTACACGACGATGGACGGTGTGGCGATGGCCGCCGCCGTCGGCCCGGTGCCCGAGTCGGTCGGCCGGATCGCGGTGCTGTGCGCCAGCAGCGGTGACGCCCCGATCGCGGCCGAGGCCGCCTTCGTCGCCCGGGTCACCGGCGCCGAGGTGGTCCGGGTGGAGGACGTCGGCGGCAGCCGGATCCGCCCGCTGCTGGCCGACCCGTCGCTGCTCTCCGACGTCGACTGCCTGATCGTGGTGGCGGGGCTGGACGCCGCCCTGGCCAGCGTGGTCAGCGGCCTCACCGAGGTGCCGGTGGTCGCCGTCCCCACCTCGGCCGGGCAGGCGAACACCTTCGGCGGGTTCAGCGCGCTGCTGACCATGCTGAACTCCGCGGCGCCCGGCGTCGTGGTGAGCAACATCGACAACGGCTGGTCCGCCGGCGTCTTCGCCGCCCGCATCGCCCGCCGCACCGCCCGCGACTGACCCGTTCCATCACCGTCCGCGGTCACGCGGGCATGCTCTCCCCCATGATCGGCTGGCTGGACCTGTCCGCGGGCGCGAGCGGCGACATGCTGCTCGGCGCCCTGGTCGACGCCGGGGTGCCGCTGGAGGTCATCGCCGCGGCGGTGTCGGCCCTGCCCGTCGAGCCGGTCACCCTCACCGAGGAGGCCGTCACCCGGCACGGCCTGGGCGCCACCCGGGTGCACGTGCACGCCCCGGCCAGCGACGTGCACCGCACCTGGGCCGACGTGCGCGCCCTGCTCACCACCGCCGCCCTGCCCGGGCCCGTGCGGGACGGCGCCCTCGCGGTGTTCGAGCGGCTCGCGGTCGCCGAGGGCCGCGTGCACCGGGTCACCCCCGACCGCGTGCACTTCCACGAGGTCGGGGCGCTGGACGCGCTCGCCGACGTCGTCGGGGTGGTCGCCGGCTTCGAGCACCTGGGGCTCACCGAGCTCACCGCCTCCCCCGTGGCGCTGGGCAGCGGCTCGGCCCGCGGCGCGCACGGCGTCGTCCCGGTGCCGGGGCCCGCCGTCCTCGAGCTGCTCGCCGGCGTCCCCGTGCACGCCGGCCCGGTGCCGGCGGAGGCCTGCACCCCGACGGGCGCGGCGCTCCTGGCCGCCCGGGTGCACCGCTGGACGACGCTGCCGCCGATGCGGGTGACCCGGGTGGGCAGCGGCGCCGGCGGCCGTGACCCGGTCGAGCTGCCCAACGTCGTCCGGCTGGTGCTGGGCGAGCCGGCCGGCCAGCCCGAGGGCCCGGAGACCGAGGGGCTGCTGCTGGAGACCAACGTCGACGACCTGGACCCCCGGCTCTGGCCGGGGGTGCTGGCCGACCTGCTGGCCGCCGGGGCGTCGGACGCCTGGCTCACCCCGATCCTGATGAAGAAGGGCCGCCCGGCGCACACCCTGTCGGTGCTGTGCCGGCCCGCCGCCGTCGCCGCCGTCCAGGCCGTGGTGTTCGCCGGCACGTCGACCATCGGGCTGCGGGTGCAGCCGGTGCGCAAGGTGGTGCTGCAGCGGGTGCCCGGCAGCGTCGAGGTGCTGGGCTCCCGGGTCGGGGTGAAGGTGGCCGGCCTCGACGGGCAGGTGCTCAACGTGAGCGTCGAGTTCGACGACGTCGCCGCCCTGGCCCGCCGCACCGGGCTGCCGGTGAAGGAGGTGCTGCGGGTCGCCACGGCGGCGGCGCACGCGGCCCACCCCGGGGCATCGGGTAGCCTCGCGCACCGAGAAGGGGAGTAGCCCCCCGACCGCTGGTCGACATGCTGGCGCGCCCGCGCGCCCGGTCAGCGGGCCCGCGCCTGGCGCGGGTGGGCGAGACCTTCGGCCTCGCGGCCACCTTGATGGTGCGCCGCCGGTCGAGGGCTGCCCCGCACCCCCCGCTCGGCGGTGCTGAGCGGAAGAGAGCACTGTGGTCCCCTCGGTCATCCTGACCGCCTTCGTCCTGGTCCTCCCGGTCGAACTGCCCGACAAGACGCTGTTCGCCACCCTGGTGCTCGCCACCCGGTTCCCCGCGCTGCCGGTGTTCACCGGCGTCGCCACCGCGTTCGGCCTGCAGGTGGCGATCGCCGTCACCGCCGGCTCACTGCTGTCGCTGCTGCCCGAGGCCCTGGTCAGCGGCGTCGTCGCCGTCCTGTTCGTGGTCGGCGCCGTGCTGCTGTGGCGCAGCGCGGCCGAGGGCCCCGAGGACGCCGACGACGCCGCGGCCCGGGAGCAGACCTCGTTCCTGCGCGCGGCGGCGATCTCCTTCGGCGTGCTGTTCGCCGCCGAGTGGGGCGACCTGTCGCAGCTGGCCACCGCCGGGCTCGCCGCCCGGTACGAGGAGCCGTTGTCGGTCTTCCTCGGCTCCTGGGCGGCGCTGCTGGTCGTCTCCGGGCTGGCCGCCTTCCTGGGCCGCAAGCTGGCCGACCGGCTGCCGGTCGCGGTGATCCGCCGGGTGGCCGCGGGGCTGTTCGCTCTCTTCGCCGTGGTCGCGGTGGTCGAGACCGTGCGCACCCTGGCCGGCTGAACGGCGCGCGCTAGGGTCGCGGCCGGACCCGGGCGGAGGAGGACGACGTGGTCACCACCGCTGCCGTCGCCGGCGTCGCGCTCGTGGAACTCGGCCTGGTGCTGACGCCGGGGCCCAACATGATCTACCTGGTGTCCCGGTCGGTCACGCAGGGCCGCCGGGCCGGGCTGGTCTCGCTCCTCGGTGTCGCCGCCGGGTTCTTCGTCTACCTGGCTGCGGCCACGGCCGGCCTGGCGACCGTCTTCGTCGCCGTGCCGGCGGCCTACACAGCGCTGAAGATCGCTGGCGCCGCCTACCTGCTGCACCTCGCCTGGCAGGCGCTGCGACCGGGCGGCGTCAGCGCCTTCGCGCCACGGGACCTCCGCCCCGACCCACCTCGGACGCTGTTCCTGATGGGCCTGGTCACCAACCTGCTCAATCCCAAGATCGCCGTGCTGTACGTGTCGCTGCTGCCCCAGTTCATCGACCCCGACCGCGGCTCGGTGGCGGCGCAGAGCCTGGTGCTCGGACTCGTCCAGATCGGCATCGCCCTCACCGTGAACGGGCTCATCGTCGTCTTCGCCGGGTCGCTGGCCGGCTTCCTCTCGACCCGGCCCACCTGGCTGCGCGTCCAGCGGTGGCTGATGGGCGGGGTCCTCGGCGCCCTCGCCGTCCGGCTCGCACTGACCGGACGTCCGCAGAGCGCAGCCTGAGCCGTAGGCGCACCCGTCCGGGGGATCGGCGGCTCGACGTGCTCAAGTGGCCCGGCCTCCCTGCCGACTCCTTGCGGTGACGGCCGAGGGACGGCCGCCCAGCGAACGGGAGCACCGACCATGGAGACCATCCGCTTCGAGCAGTCGCAGGACGTGCTGGTGCAGACCGCCGCCGTGGTGGCCGCCCAGCGGCAGTTCGCCCAGCGGCTCCGGCAGCGGACGGTCCCCGACCCGCTCACCGGGCTGCCGGTGCGCAGCCTGCTCATCGACCGGCTGGAGCTGGCCCTGGCCGCCGCCGGGCCCGACACCGGCCGGCTGGCGGTGCTCTCCTGCAACCTCGACGGCATCACCACGGTCGAGGACACCCACGGCCGGCTCCTGGCCGACGCCGCCCGCGCCGAGGCCGCCGGCCGACTCGTCTCCGTCGTCCGCCAGGGCGACGTCGTCGCCCGGATCAGCGCGCAGACCTTCGTGCTGCTGTGCCCCGGCATCACCGACCCCACCGACGCCGAGGGGATCGCCCACCGGGTCACCGCCGCCTTCGACGCACCCCTGCAGCCGACCCCGGAGCTCAGCCACCGGGTCCGGCTCAGCGTCGGCGTCGCGCTGTCCGGGCGGGCGTCGACCCCGGAGTCGCTGATCGCCTCGGCCAACGAGGCGATGACCCAGATCCGGCACGAGCGCCAGGGCAGCGGCCGGCACGGCTGACCGCCCCCGGGCACCCAAGGGCAGCTCAGCGCAGGGTCGGGATCCACTCCGCCAGCGCGCGGCCGATCTCGTCCGGTGAGTCCTCGGGTACGAAGTGCCCGCCGGGCACCGTGACCTCGGTCAGCGCCGGCCAGCGCCGCACCCTGGTGCGCTGCCGGCCGACCAGGATCGACCCCGGCTCCGCGTTGAGGAACAGCTTCGGCACCTCGCTGTGCGCCAGCCACTGGCCGTAGCGGTCGACGACGTCGTGCACGCCCGGCGGCACGTGCTCGATCGGGAGCTGCCGCGGCCACTCCAGCGTCGGCCAGCGGTCGGCGGGCTCGCGGAAGGGCGCCCGGTACCGATCGTGCGCCTCCGCCGAGAGGCCACGCCGAACCTCGGCGGGCAGGATCTTCTCCACGAACACGTTCTGCTCGAGCACCTTGCGCTCGCCGTCGGCCCCGCGCATGGCCTGGAACACCGGCTTGGCCGCCCGCGGCCAGTCGGCCCAGATCATCGGGGTGACGATCGCCTCGGTGAACGCGATGCCGCGCACGGCGTCGGGGTTGCGGGCCGCCCAGTCGAAGCCGAGCGCCGAGCCCCAGTCGTGCAGCACCAGGGTGACCCGCTCGCTGACCCCGACCTCCCGCAGGAACCCGGTGAGGAACTCCGCGTGCCGGTCGAAGGAGTAGCTGCCCGGCCCGGGGTCGGCCAGCTTGTCCGACTCCCCCATGCCGATCAGGTCGGGCGCGAGGCAGCGGCCGAGGTGCTGCACGTGCGGGATGACGTTGCGCCAGAGGTAGGACGACGTCGGGTTGCCGTGCAGGAAGACGATCGGGTCGCCCTGCCCGACGTCGACGTAGGCCATCTCGTGGTCGTGCACCCGCACCCGGGAACGCGGGAACGGGTCGTCGGCGGGCACGGGCGTGGAGTCGGCCATGACCCGGAGGTGCCCCGCCGTCCCGCCGTCCGAAACGGGCTTGACCCTGACGCCACGTCAGGCTGTTGCCTGGTCCCCGTCAACCGAGGAGGGAGGGGCGATGAGCTGGACGGTGGGTGAGCTGGCCCGGCTGGCCGGCGTCACGGTGCGCACTCTGCACCACTACGACCGGATCGGGCTGGTGCGGCCCAGCGAGCGCACGTCGGCGGGCTACCGCAGCTACGACGTGCACGACCTGGACCGGCTGCAGCAGGTGCTGCTCTACCGCGAGCTCGGGTTCCCCCTCGATGAGGTCGCGACCCTGCTGGACGACCCCGACGCCGACCCCGCGGCGCACCTGCGCCGGCAGCACCGGCTGCTGCGGGACCGGCTCGAGCGCACCCAGGCGATGGTCGCGGCCGTGGAGAAGGAGATGGAGGCACGGCAGATGGGGATCTCCCTGACCCCGGAGGAACGGTTCGAGGTGTTCGGCGACTGGCTCCCGGAGGAGTACGCCGCCGAGGCCGAGGAGAGGTGGGGCGACACCGACGCCTGGGCCCAGTCCCAGCGCCGGACGACGGCGATGACCAAGGAGGACTGGCTGCGGGTCAAGGCCGAGGGCGACGACGTCGAGCGCCGGTTCGCCGAGGCGATGGCGGGCGGCGTACCCGCCGACTCCCCACGGGCGATGGACCTGGCGGAGGAGCACCGGCAGCAGATCAGCCGCAACTTCTACGACTGCTCCCCCGAGATGCACGCCGGCCTGGGCCGGATGTACGTGGAGGACGAGCGGTTCACCGCCCACTACGAGCAGATCGCACCGGGCCTGGCGCGGTACGTCAGCACCGCCGTCCAGGCCAACGCCGCCCGCCAGGGCGGAGAACTCCAGGCATAGGAGGCTTTGCACCCGGTTTCCCGGCCAGGACCGGGTGCAAAGCCTCCTATGCCTCGGATCGCCCGCGGGGGTTGACCCGGGCGAGCGACGTCACCCCGCCCCGGCTCACGGCACCCCGAGGACAGGGCCCATCCTGGTCGGCGTGGGGTGGGTGATCGCGCGGCTGCAGCAGCCGTGGGTGCAGCGGGCGGTGCGAGCGGCGCTGGCAGCCGGGCTGTCGTGGCAGGTGGCGTTGCTGCTGCCGCCGTCGCTGTCCGAGTACGCCTACTACGCCCCGCTCGGTGCGGTGATCGCGGTCAGCCCCACGGTCGCCGACTCGGCGTCGGCGGCCTGGCGCAGCATCGTGGCGATCCTGGTCGGGTTCGGCCTGGCGGTCGCGCTGTTCGAGGCGACCCGGGGGGTCTCCAACGCGATCACCATCGCGCTGATCGTCGCCGTCGCGATCGTGGTGGAGCAGTGGCGGTGGCTGTTCCGCGAGCAGGCCAGCTGGGTGAGCTTCGCCGCCGTCCTCATGCTCACCGTGGGGACGGCGGACCCGGCCGAGTACGCGCTGCGCTACGCGGGGCTGACCCTGCTGGGCGCCGCGATCGGCGTGCTGGTGACCAGCCTGCTGTTCCCGCCGCTGCAGCTGACCACCGCCGAGCAGCGGATCGCCCGCACCCGGGTGCTGCTCGCCGAGCACCTGGAGACGATCGCGGCGTCGCTGCGCAGCGGCCAGGTGCCCGAGCTCGGCGAGTGGGAGGCGCGCGGCGACCAGCTGGACCACGCGCTGGACCGGATGCGCAGCGCCGAGGCGATGGTCGAGCGCGCCCGGCGGGCCAACCCGCGCGCCCGGCGCTGGCGGGGCACCGCGAGCAACATCCGTGAGCAGTCCCGCGCTCTGGACCGGGTCGCCGTCCTGATCGACGACCTCACCACCCTGGTGGTGGAGTTCCAGCCGCACCGGCGGGGGCTGGACCGGGTGGACGACGGCACCGGCTGGGTGCTCGCCGACTCGCTGGACGGCCTGGCCGGTGTCGTCCGGATCCCCTACCACGCCACCGACACCGAGCCGGACGAGCGGGACGCCGCCATCGCGACGGCGCTGGCGGCCGCGGACCGGCTGACCGCGCTGCTCCGCGGCTCGGAGATCGGCGACGACGAGGGCTTCTTCGCCCTGGCCGCGGTGACGATCGGGATGCACCGCTCGCTGGCGACCCTGGAGGCACACGTCCGGTTCCCCACCCCCGCCTGAGGGCGCAGCCCTCAGCCGACGTCTCCCACGCCGGACTCGACACCGCATCCCGGGCAGATGACGTACTGAGGGGACCCGCCGACCCACCGGTGGTCGCCCTCGTCGAAGCCGCATGCCCGGCACGCCGTCTCGACCGTGGGCGGAAGGGGCTCCCCGGCCCGGACGACGGTGACGACCTCACCCGTGGCCACCAGCTGCCTGCCCTCGAAGAAGTCGAGGTGCTGACCCGACCGGAGTGCTTCGTCCGAGAGCCCGAAGAGGCGCAGGTAGACGACGGTTGACTCGCCGGGTCCGAGAGCGTCGTCCATCACCCACTCGCAGTCCCACTGGACCGCTTCGCCCGAAGCGGACCGCTCCCCGAGATCGAGCTGCGGTCGGTAGCGGGGACCGGCCGGCGTGCGTCGTCCGCCCTGCTCGGTCGGCAGCATCCGGACGTCGATCGCGAAGTACGCCCGCTGTCCGGCGTCCTCCACCGGTCGTGACCCACCCCGCCACCACCGCACGCTCGTCCCCCGTCGTCCTCCCGCCGCTCCGCTCATCATGGCGGTTGCACGTGGAACGTCCGCCCTCGGCGGAAACCGGACGACGACGTCCCTGAGCCCGGCTAAGGTCCGGCCTCGTGAGCCGCGCCGGTGAGGTCCTCGTCCCGGCGCGGCTGGGGCACAGCTTCCGGTGGCTGCTCGCCTCCTCCTGGACGTCGAACCTGGGTGACGGGATCGCGCTGGCCGCCGGGCCGCTGCTGGTGGCCGCGCTCACCGAGGACCCGTTCCTGGTCGCCCTCGCCGCGACCGTGCAGTGGCTGCCGCCGCTGCTGTTCGGCCTGGTCGCCGGGGCGCTGACCGACCGGCTGGACCGGCGGCTGATCGTGCTCGTCGTCGACCTCGCCCGCGCCGTCGTCCTCACCGTGCTGACCCTGGCGGTGGTCACCGACCGGGTGTCCATCGCCGTGGTGCTGGCCGCGCTGTTCCTGCTGGCCACCGCCGAGGTGTTCGCGGACAACAGCGCGCAGACCCTGGTGCCGATGCTGGTCGCCCGGGACGACCTGGCGGTGGCGAACTCGCGGCTGCAGACCGGGTTCATCACCGTCAACCAGCTCGCCGGCCCGCCGCTCGGCGCGGCGCTGTTCACCGTCGGCGCCGCGTGGGCGCTGGGGGTGCAGGCGGTGCTGATCGCGCTGGGCGCGGTGCTCGTCACCCGCGTCGTCCTGCCGGCCCGGGAGCCGCGCACCGGCGCGCGCACCGCCATGCGGCACGACATCGCCGAAGGGCTGCGCTGGGCGCGGCACCACGCCGCCGTCCGCACGCTGGTGCTGACCATCACGATCTTCAACGTCACCTTCGGCGCCGCCTGGTCGGTGCTGGTGCTCTACGCCACCGAGCGGATCGGGCTGGGCGAGATCGGCTTCGGGCTGGTGACCACCGTCGGCGCCGTCGGGGGCATCGTCGGCGGCCTGAGCTACGGGTGGATCACCCGCCGGGTGAGCCTGGGCGACCTGATGCGGATCGGCCTGGTGGTCGAGACGCTGACCCACCTGGCCCTGGCGCTGACCTCGAGCCCCTGGGTCGCACTGCCGGTCTTCTTCGCGTTCGGCGCGCACGCCTTCATCTGGGGGACGACGTCGGTCGCCGTGCGGCAGCGGGCGGTGCCGTCGGCGCTGCAGGGCCGGGTGGGCAGCGTCAACGTGGTCGGCGTCTACGGCGGGCTGGTGATCGGCTCGGGCATCGGCGGCGTCCTCGCCCAGCACTGGGGGGTGACCGCCCCGTTCTGGTTCGCCTTCGCCGGGTCGGCGGTGTTCGTGGTGCTCATCTGGCGCTCGCTGCGGCACATCGCGCACGCCGACGAGGCGCCGGTGCCGGCAGCGGCCTGAACCCGGCGCGGACGCGGCATGCTGCGCGCATGACCTACGACCGGGAGCTGGCCGACCGCGTGCGGGCCGCGCTGTCCACCGAGCACGGGGTGTCGGAGAAGGCGATGTTCGGCGGCCTGGCCTTCCTCCTCGACGGCGCGATGGCCGTCGCCGTCGCCGGGCAGGACGGGCTGATGGTGCGCAGCGACCCGGCGCGCGCCGACGAGCTCACCGCGGCCGACGGCGTGACCCGGATGGTGATGCGTGGTCGCGAGCTGGACGGCTGGCTGCTGGTGCGGCCCGACGTGCTGGACGACGAGGACGCGCTGCACCGCTGGGTCGCCACCGGCCGGGACGTCGCCCGGAGCCTGCCCCCGCGCCGGGCCGGGTCAACCCGCTCCAGCGGACGTTGAGCCGCGGCAGCACACGGCTCAACGTCTCCTGGGGCGGCTCAACCCGACCCGCTGGGCTGCACGCGGATGAGCAGCTCGCCGTGCAGCATGCCGAGCCAGCCGTCGTCGGCCGCCGCCCAGGCCAGCCACGCCTCCGCGACCTCCTGCAGCTCGGCCGGGGTGGCCAGCCCGTAGGCCACCGCCTGCTCGGCGAACGCCGACGCCGTAGCCCGCCCGGCCCACGACGTGCCCCACCACTCCCGCTCGGCCGGGCTGGCGAAGCACCACGCCGAGGTCGTCGCGGTGACGTCGGGGAGCCCGGCGACGTGCGCCCAGGAGAGCAGCCGCCGCCCGGCGTCGGGCTCGGCGTCGTTGCGACGGGCCACCCGCTCGTACAGCTCCAGCCACCGGTCCAGGCCCGGGGAGGCGGGGAACCAGGTGGTGGCC